>JBOHQX010000111.1:0-27709 GCA_050732395.1 bacterium | reverse complement strand
CGATTTTCCCGGTAGTTTCTCGCAGTACTAACCCCGATCACCGGGGTAAGGAGCTGAATAGTAACCTCTTTTCTAACTTTTGCGACCCTATGGCATAGAAGATCGAGGATGGAGAATAGAGGATCGTATGTTTCTCCCTAGTTCCAACTTCCACTCCCGCTCATTCTCTTTTTGCCATCTTCAATCTACTATCTTCGATCTACTATCTTCTACCCCTCCTCACAATCCCCGCCGCGCTTGCAGAATTTTCACAAACGACTTGCCGCGAATCTCTTCCAGCGTCAAGCCGGTGGCCAGAGCCTCTTGCTCCGTGATGGCACCGCAGTTGATGCCGCGCAAAAAGAAATTCAGCAGTCCTTGCCCGGTGGCGGCATCGTCGAACACCGCACCGAGCAGTGTGGCTTGCGCCGCTTTTTGTACGAAAGTTTTCAAGCGCTGGGAGACAGCTTCCAAACCTTCCAAGAAGAAATTGTAGACGGCAGCATAACGCACCGGCAATTGCGAAGGATGCAAATCCCAGCCTTGATAAAAGCCGTGCCGGAGCGAGTGTTCGACGTGGCGATAACCCAGGCGCCAGGCGTCATGCACGGCACGTTGGTTTTCGCGCTTCTGTTCCGCGCTCAAGGCCGGGCCTTGAGCCGGGGCGCGATGCGGGCCGATGGGCATCACGTTGGTAGCGCCATCGGAAAGCCAAAGGCCGGTGCCCGCGAGCGCGACGGTCATCATGTGCCGCGCAAAATCGCAGGAGGCGTGATCCATGCTCTGATACGGCGCGGTGATATTGCTCGCAGCGGTGTAATCATAAACGCCGAAATGCGCGCTCACGCACCGGCCATTTGCCGCGGCGACGAACGCGGGCAAGGAACAATAGCCGTGGTGATTGATGATGGCCTGCGTGGTTTCAACCATGATCTCCAGCTTCAGCGCACCGGCGGCCAGGCCGGTCCCGGCCTCGAGCGATTCGAACAATTGCACCAACGCCGCGACGTGCTGCGGCATCGTGACTTTGGGCAGCGTCACCACAAAATGCGCCGGCAACTTCCCGCCGGTGCGCCCCACCAGCGTGGTAACGAAAATATCGAGTGTCCGTATGCTGCGCGCCTTGAGCTCCTCCGTGAGCGGCTTGATGCGGATTCCGATGAACGGCGGTAAAATGCCCTCATGCATGCCGCGTGCGATTTCCTCGGCCGCGGCAGCGGCATGCCCATCCTCTTCCCTATCCACACGATTCCCATAGCCGTCTTCGAAATCAATACGCAAATCCTCCACCGGCTCGCGTTGCAGTTTTTCAAGCACGCGTGTATAAACGGTGTGCGCCAGCCAGGCGGTCTCATGATCTCGCCGGACCATTTCAGGATCGTTCGTGAGCTTTTTTTGCAAGGCCAGAATCTCTGCTTCCGTTTCGGGCAATTGTTCCGCGCCGCGCAAGCCGAGCGCTTTGGCGAGCACGACAAAATTTGGGGCATACTCTTGCAGCGTGCGTAACGCCACGGCACCGAGCTTGGGAGCCGCATCGGCTTTAAAGAGCTGCGCACCGCCATAGACCGTGTGCACCGGCTGCCGCGCCGCCGACTCGCCGGGGTAAATTCCGGCAAAAGTATCGTTGGCTTCATGCAATTGTGCAAGAACCGGGGCCGTCGTTTCTGGCGCAAGAGAGATTTTCATGGTTACTACCTCGCTTTAGCGAAACTTTATTGCAGCAGTTTCTCCAACCGGATTTTCGTGATTTTGCTTTGTTCCTCCGCCGCAATTTTGATCTCAACGGCAGGATCATACGGTAAACGTTGCCGTAAAATGGCGAGCATTTCCTCTGCACTTTTCCCGGTGGCGCACACGATAAAAATATAGCCAAATTTTTCCTCATAGGCAGCATTACCTGCCGCCAGCGCTTCGAGCACTCCCTCGGCAGCGCCATGCATGCCGGCCTGCTCGCCCTCCGACCAATGTCTGGTGCCGGCGAACTTTTGGCGCAGGCTGTCGCGATCGCCGATTTTTGGATGATGCGAGAAAGCTTCACGCCAGTCTTCCGGCGAGAGCCGTCGCCAGATTTCTTGCGCCTCCGCATAAAGCTCGGCCTCATCGCGAAACGGGCGGCGTGCGGCCATCTCGTCTGCCCAACGCGAAGAACCGCAGCAACGAGCGAATTCGGCTTGGGCCGTTTTGGGATCGAGATGGTTGAGGTGAGCAAGTTTCATGAATAGATTTCTACAAAGATCAAATAGTAACTACTTACACCAGTTTTCAACCAGTTGAAAACTAAAGCCCTTCGGGCAGCACAAAAATGCAAAAACTTTTCAACACAGAGCGCACGGAGAATCCCAGCGCGGCGTAGCCGCAACCAAACGAAAAGCGTGGCCACAGAATTACACGGAAGCACACGGAATTGTGAAATACTTATAACGACAAAATGCTCTTTTCTTTCCGTGTGTTTCTGTGGCTAAAAACTTTGCTAAAAAAGCGAATCTTTGCGAGGCTCTGCGTGAGTCTTCTTTTGGTTGCGGTTACGCTGCGCTGTGAAACTCCGTGTTCTCTGTGTTGAAAAATGGGTTAACATATGAGTAAAACTTTCAGATTTTATTCTAAGTTTGATTGCTTAAGCGCTCATAGCTAGCCGCCAGCACTCCCCACACCCGTAGCCGGCTCACGCCGCCGTCCGGAAAGATGTTCAAGCGCACATGGGTATACGGCCCGCCAGCGCGCAGCTCTTGCTCGAAGAAATGGCGGTTGTGCGCCTGCAATTTAGTCTTAGGGAGAATCTCGGTCCAATTCACCTCGGGTTGCGAGAGATCGTCACCGGCTTGTGCCTGGCTCGCGCACGCTTCCAGCGAACAGGTATCGGGATAGTTGCCTTTAAAATGATTGGTATCGACTTCAACGCGTTTGATGAACCCAGGCGCACCCATTTTCAAAATGATCCAATCAAAGCCCGGCCCGCGGCGCCGGCGAGTTTCCCAACCGTCACCCATGTTGACAGCGCGACCGGGCATGATCAGATTCTCCATGGGACTGAAAAACATGTCGCTGCACGCGAGAGGCCGGCCACCGTTTTCAATGGCGACCAGATCGATCGGTTCCTCGGGCTTGACGCGCGTGAAATCCGGCAACGCCACGCCGTAGACACGCAGCCGCGCGACGCCGCCGTCGGGAAAAATGTTGAGACGAACGTGTGTCCAGCGGCGAGCACTCGCAACGGCAAACAGGTTCTGCGATCCCGGCTTGAGTGGCGATTTGGGCAGAATGATCGTCCATTCGGTCTGCGCCGCTGTGAGAATTTTTTCCAAATCTTTTTCCTCTACATCACACGCCTCGATGGAAGCGTAGGGCGGATGGTTACCGAGAAAATGATTCGTATCGACGTCCACGCCGGTGATCGCGCCCGGAATGCCGAGCTTGATGAGGCAATAGTCATGGCCGGCTACGCGCTTACGCCGTGTTTCCCAGCCGTCCATCCATTTGCCGTTGTCGGTGTATTTGTCCGGAACGAAAACGCCGCGCCCTGGTTTGAGCAAGTTTTCCTTCGGCGCGAAGAACTCATCGTTCGCATGCAGCGCCTGGCCGCCCACGCGCTCGGCCGCGAGATCGATAAGACCGGTGAATGTGGCTAGATTTGTTGACAATGACATAGTGATTTAGTCCCAACTCTTTTATCCACGAAGGGCACGAAGACACACGAAGCTTGCTTTCGTGTGCTTTCGTGTCCTTCGTGGATTGCAGATTTAATCAAATCCTCTTTCGTTGGTATAGGATCGGATTTCCAAACGGCCCATCGATGAAACGACCGTCTTCATAAATCTTGCGGCCACGTAACAAAGTCATCTCCACCACGCCCTGTAGCACTCGCCCTGCATAGGGTGTGATCTTATGGCGATGATGCATCATATCGGTTGTCACCGTGAAGCTTGCCTCGGGATTCCAAATCACGAGGTCGGCATCGTGGCCGGACGCAATCTCGCCTTTTTGCCGGTGCATTCCCAGAAACTTAGCGGGGCGGTGAGACAGCCATTGAGCCATCTCCGGCAATGAGAAGCCCCGCGATCGCGCGGCGGTCCAGATCACCGGCAAGGTCAACTGCAGCGAGGCAATACCGCCCCACGCGCGTTGGAAATCGCCGGCTTCGAGCAGTTTCAGCTGGGGTGGGCAAGGCGAGTGATCGGAGGCGATGAAATCGATCACCCCTTCCTGCAGTGCCTGCCAAAGGCGCTCGCGATTCTCGCGTGCGCGAATCGGTGGCGCACATTTGAAACGTGTGTCGCCGTCGGGAATCTCTTCCGCAGAAAAATACAAATAGTGCGGGCAGGTTTCCACCGTAATCGCCAATCCCTCCGCTCGCGCTTGCTTCAATATTGGAACGGCTTCGGCTGAAGATAGATGAACGATATGAACCCGGCAATGATATTCCCGGCACAAGCTGATCATGAGCGCAATCGCGTCGTTTTCCCACGAGCACGGGCGCGACGCGAGATAGGCCTGGTAGCTGCTTGCCTCGGCTGGAAACCCGCCATGATGGTTTTGCAGTTCTGCATGCACGAGCAAGGGCAGGCCATGGTCCGCAAGCACGGGCATTGCTTGCCGCAAATCTGCCGCCGTTACATTCGGAAAATCATCTATGCCGGAATGAACTAAAAAAGCTTTACCTGCTAAGACTCCGGCTCGCAACAAAGGTCCGACTTCGAGGTTGTTGCCTGGAACGATTCCGGCGTAAAAACCGCAATCGACCCAGAGTTTGTTCTCTGCGGCTGCCAGTTTTTGCTCGAATGCTGCAACGGTGGTCGTCACGGGCGTGCTGTTGAGCGGCATGTCCACAATGGTTGTAATACCGCCTGCCGCTCCCGCTCGCGTCGCGGTTTCAAATCCTTCCCACTCCGTTCGACCGGGCTCGTTGATATGAACGTGTGCATCGATCAAGCCCGGCATGACCACCCGGTCGCCAATTTCTTCAACCGGGCAAGCGCCGGTGTCTGGCGCGCGAGAAAGGACTTCGACGATCTTGCCGGATTTGATCACGACGGCAGCAGGGCGTACCCCTTCAGGCGTAACCACACGGCGGCCGCGAATGATGAGATCGGGTTTGTCCGTTTTCATGAAATGGATAAATGCGTTTCAGGACTGTATCGCATTTTATTACTTTGAGGATCTATACTCCGTATTCCAATTTCGCTGCCGATTTTTGGTTTTGGCTTCATATTGCTGAATTCGCGCCCTATTTTTTGTCTTGCAGGCGGCCATACTTCTTCAGGACTTCCCCCAGCCGTTCGTGCGGCAGCGCCAGCACCTTGTGATTGTCGATGCCGATCATCGTTTCGGCCGCAATCAGCGCATTAATAATCGCTTCTTCCGTCGCCTGCACCGTGGCCTCGAAAATCGGGTTCATGCGGTCATTCGGCAGCATGCTCAGCGTCGCGACCTCGCGCGCCTGCGCGGCCTCCAAATTGGCCGTAGAAAACGCTATGAAAATATCGCCCGAGCCGTTGCCGCTGGTGCCGCCCGTGCGGGCCACGCCCAATGCCGCGCGACGCGCCAGGCGCTTCATTTGATGCGGCAAGAGCGGCGCGTCGGTCGCCACCACGATGATGATCGAGCCAGTCTCGCGCGAGCGATAAGCGCCCTCGAGAATTTCTTCTCCCACAGGAACACCGGCAATGCGCAATTGACTTCTCAATCCGAAATTTGCTTGCACCAAAGCACCCACGGTGTAGCCGCCCCTATTATCGGATAATTTGCGTGAGGAAGTGCCAATACCGCCTTTGAATTCGTAACAAATCATGCCGGTGCCGCCGCCGACGTTGCCCTCCGTGACCGGACCGGCTTTCGCAGCGGCCAGCGCGTCCCAGGCATGTTGCTCCTTCACATGAAAACCATTGATGTCGTTCAGCCACCCGTCCCATGTTTCCGCGACCACCGGCAAGCCCCACAGTTGTTGCATCTGGCCTTGTTTGACTTGTTGCGCAATCACCGCATCGCGCACGACACCGACGCTGTGCGTGTTCGTGATCATCACCGGTCCTTCGAGAAAGCCGGATTCTTCCACCCACGTCGTGCCCGTCATTTCGCCGTTGCCGTTGAGAGAAAACCAGCCTGCAAACACAGGCGCACTCGATCCCTGGCCGCGCGGCAAAATCGCCGTCACGCCGGTCCGCACCGGGCCCTGGCCTATTTTCAGTTCACCTTCGCCCGAAATCAGTGTTACGTGCCCTACTGCGACGCCGGCCACGTCGGTGATCGCATTCCATTGCCCCGGCGTACCTTGAAAAGGAATGCCGAGGTCTCGGCCGCGCGGCTTGGTTTGTGCGTGACTCAGCCCATGTATGAGACAAGTGAGCAGCCCAATACTCACCAGTACTGCATTTCGGCAAGCAGTGTGAGATTTCATCTTGCTCCTTCTCCTCTGCGTTTGGTTGATTCATCAAGCGTTCAAATATGGGGAGCTTTTTCAAAATTTGCAAATCGCAATACAGAGAATTCGGCGGCCGGTTCCCAGCCCCCCATTGCAGAAAAATGCAGTTGCAAAATTCTCACCCCGAGGCTATTTTGAAAGGAAGACTGGTATTGTCAAAAGTTCTATAAAAAATGGGATGTTTGAAATGAACGGCGATGAGCGATTGGCGACCGGAAAACGGCCCTTGCGGGTCTGCGATTTCAGATGTTGACAATTCCTTCGCAAATCGAAAATCGCAAGCCGTCAATCGTAGGTCAATCATTATTCAGAAGAGATAACCATGAGAACTCACGTGGGCGCAATCGCAAGAATTACGCTATTCACTTGCTTGTCATTCGGCATGGCTGTTTCAAAACCGGCCGAAAGAACGAAATCCGTGCAAGTGCAACATACGGCAAAGCAGTTCGTGCAAGGGCGTTTTTCTGCGGATCTGCGCGTGCACGGGCCGGCACTGCAACTTGCTCCGCAAGCAGCTTCTTCATCCTTTGTTTCGGCGGATATTGCCAATGACTTTCCTTTCAATGCCATTGGCCCGCATTGGCTTGCCACCTTGCCTGCCGGAACGGGGCTCGTTTTCAGCGTGCGCGCGAGTGCGGACGGCCGGCATTGGGGAGAGTGGGTGATCGTTCCGGAGGACGAAGACCTGGCGGCGCCGGAGGACAAAGGGCAACCCGCTCATGTGTTTGTGGGCGATCGCATGGGTGCTCTGGTGTTCGTTGCGGCCAACAGCCGCTTTGTGCAATACAAAATCGATTTGCAGGGCAATTTAAATTCTTCACCTCGCGTCGAGCGAGTCGCCTTGCAATTGATCAACTCTCTGGACGGACCGGCCTTTAACGAATCACAAAACAAGCTTGCGCCTTCCACTCGGCAGACGCAGCAAGCCGCCGTGCCCAAGCCCGGCCTCTTCAAGCGCGCGGAATGGGGCGCACGTCCGCCGGCTCGAGGCTACACCTACATCCTGGCCAAACATCTCGTGTTTCACCATACCGCCGGCATCGCGGACTATAACGTGCGCGATTGGAACGATTGCGCGGCGCGGGTACGGGCGATTCAAGCTTATCACATGGACAGCCAGGGCTGGGATGACATCGGTTACAATTATCTGATTTGCCGCCACGGTTCTATTGTGCAAGGTCGCGAGGATGACAATGACGCGACCGATATCCAAGGTGCGCATGCCTGCGCCAAGAACTCGGGCACCATGGGCGTGTCGATGCTCGGTTATTTCCATCGGGACAACGTCAAGCCGCAGGCGGATTTGCCGACCCCCGAGATGTTGAGCGCTCTGCAACTCCTGTTGGCGTGGAAGTGTGACGAACGAAATATCGATCCTAAAGGCCGCAGCTTTTACGCGGCGCACGGCGCGGTCGCCGATCATATTCTCGGGCATCGCGACGTTTGCAGCACGAGCTGCCCGGGTGATTCCTTGTTCGTTTACAAACCTTCGATCCGCGATGCGGTGGCGAAGATTATCGCTGATTTCACCACGGCGGTGAGTGAACGCAGCGGGGAAATGCCGGAAACATTCACGCTACTGCCGGCTTATCCCAATCCCTTTGCACTTTCGCAACGTGCCGCGTCTTCCGCTATCAACCTCCCTTTTGATTTGCCCATCGGGCAAGAATTGCACGTGACCATACACAATATTGCCGGCCAAATGGTGCACGAATGGCCGGCCCGAGCCTGGGCCACCGGTTTGCACAAAATAGTCTGGGATGGAAAGAGTATGGAGGGACACGAAGTTCCGGCCGGTGTGTATTTTGTACGCATGGCCGGCAAGACTCAAATGCAGCAAAGCAAAATTTTGTTGATCAAGTAAAACGCCGTAAGTTCTATGATACATCGGCTAAGGACGGGCATAATCGGTGCCGGCAAGGTCGCGCATCTCCACGCCTCTGCCTTAATGCATGTGAATGAATCGGCATTCAGCGCTATTTGCAGTCGAAGCAGGGAGCGTGCCCAAGCCTTTGCGCGGCAATACCAGGTGCAGCCTTACACGGAAGTAGAGGAGATGATCAAGGTGGGCGGTGTGCAAGCGGTCATGGTCTGCACGCCGCATCCTGCACATGCCGAGGTTGCTCTCACGGCAATGTCTGCTGGAGCTCACGTGATGGTGGAGAAACCTCTTGCCTCATCGCTGGCTGATTGTGACGCGATGATCGCAGCAGCGAGGCGCGCCCGGGTGAAGCTCGCGATGATCAGCCAGCGGCGGCTCTACGCTCCGGTACAGAGAGTAAAAAAGGCGATTGCAGACGGCAAGCTGGATCAGCCCGTTTTGGGCACGGCGACTATGCTCGGCTGGCGCGATCGCGCCTATTATGCCAGCGATCCCTGGCGAGGGACATGGCGAGATGAAGGAGGAGGCGTTTTGGTCAATCAAGCGCCGCACCAGCTCGATATTTTGCAGTGGCTCATGGGCCCCATCGAGGAGGTCGCCGGTTGCTGGGCCAATTTGAATCATCCCTATATCGAAGTCGAAGACACGGCGCTTGCCCTCATTCGTTTCCGGAGCGGCGCACTTGGCAACATCATCGTCAGCAACTCTCAAAACCCCGCGCTTTACGGTAAAGTGGCTGTTTACGGCAGGAACGGAGCAGCGGTCGGGGTGCAAACCGATGGCGGCGCCATGTTCGTTCCCGGCCTTTCGAAGATCACCGCCCCACCCAGCAATGACGTGTGGACCATACCCGGCGAAGAGCATTTGCTCAAACAGTGGCAGGACGAAGATGCCGCCTTCTTTCAGCGCATCGAAGCCACGACGTACTATCATCAACTGCAAATCAAAGATTTCCTGAGCGCGATCGTTGAAAATCGTGATCCCATGGTTACAGGTGAGGAAGGGCGAAAGACCGTAGAACTGTTTACGGCCATCTACCGATCGCAGCGCGATGGCAAGATCATAAAACTCCCTTTGACGCCAGAGGCCGAGCGAGAAGATTTTGACGGGCGGCTGGGGTCTCTCAGATGACTTCACCTCATGCGCACTTATTGCGGCGTTTTGCAATTGGTTGAGCAGGTTGAGAAGCAATCACCTCGATGTACGCCAGCAGGGATTGCGATATCGCGCTGCGACATTTACGATGATGAAAATGAGGGTTCGTAGTAGTGCCTTTAGGCACCTGGTGTATGGAACGCCCGGCTCCTAAAGGAGCTACTACAAACGGCACTTTCAGAGGAATCGTAAAAACTCGGGTAACTTCACCCCCAGCCACGGAGGCCAGTCATGATTCCTGAATTCAAAAACACGACCTATCTCGACTATTCCCTCGAAGCGAACCGGCAGGCCATGGAAAATGCGCTAAAGCTGGCCGAGGCACAGGCGGCGCGCGAATATCCTCTGTTCATCGACGGCAAAGACGTGCACACAGGCGAGCTGCTCAAATCGTATAACCCGTGCGAGAAAACTCAGGCGCTCGGCACCTTTCACCTGGCCGGCAAAAAAGAAGTCGACCTGGCCATGCAGGCCGCGATACGTGCGTTTGCCTCATGGCAACACGTCGATCCCAAAGAACGCGCGATCGTGATCTTCAAAACGGCCGAGATCATGCGCCGCCGGCGCCACGAGCTTTCCGCTTTGATGGTTTTGGAAGCGGGCAAAAATTGGAACGAAGCCGATGCCGATACCGCCGAGGCCATCGACTTTCTTGAGTTCTATGGCCGCGAAATGTTGCGCTATTCCGATCGCCAACCGATTGTTCCTACCGCTGGAGAATTCGTCGAGCAAATCTACCTCCCCCTCGGCGTCGGCGCGGTGATTCCACCGTGGAATTTTCCGCTGGCGATTCTCACCGGCATGACCAGCGCCGCGATTGTTACCGGCAACACGGTACTGCTCAAACCGGCAAGTGACACGCCCACGATCGGCTACAAGCTCGTCGAGATTTTTCAAGAAGCGGGCTTGCCGCCCGGCGTGTTGAATTATATCCCCGGCAGCGGCAGCAAGATCGGCGATCATCTCGTCTCACATCCGCAAACGCGCTTTATTTCTTTCACCGGCTCGAAAGAAGTCGGGTTGCGCATCAATCAGCTCGCCGCCACGCCTTCGCCCGGTCAAATCTGGGTTAAACGCGTGATCGCGGAGATGGGCGGGAAAGATGCGACCATCGTCGATGAAAGCGCGGATCTTGCCGCGGCCGTGGAAGGCGTGGCCGTGGGTGCATACGGTTTTCAAGGACAGAAATGCAGCGCTTGCTCTCGTGCAATCGTTCACGAAAAAATCTATGCTCAATTTGTTGAGCGGCTGGTCGAGCGTGTGCGCAAGATCATTGTCGGTCCAGTGCGCGAGCGCGGCCATTGGATGGGCGCCGTCATCAACGCCTCGGCACAGCAAAAAATGCTCCAGTACATCGACCTCGGCAAACGCGAGGGGAAGCTCGTGTATGGAGGTGAAAAGGGTCCGGATTCGGGTTACTTCGTCATGCCGACGATTTTCAAGGACGTCGCGCCAGACGCACGCCTGTCTTGCGAAGAAATTTTCGGCCCGATCCTCGCGGTGAACAAGGCCAAAGATTTTGACCAGGCCATTGCTTTCGCAAACGCCACGGAGTACGGTCTCACCGGCGCGGCCTACACGCGCGACCGGGACAAGATCGTGAAAGCTAAGCGTGATTTTTTCGTGGGAAATCTTTACATTAATCGCAAATGCACGGGCGCGCTCGTGGGTGTAAATCCTTTTGGCGGCTTCAACATGAGCGGCACGGATTCCAAGGCGGGAGGGAGGGACTATTTGCTGCTGTTTTTGCAGGCTAAGGCGATTGCGGAGAAATTGTGAGATCATGCAATACTGCAGGCGAATCAGGATTCGAAATAAAATACAAGGAGTCATTTTATGCACCGGTTGACGAGAATAACATTCGATCCTAAAGTGATGGGTGGTAAGCCATGCATCCGCGGATTACGCGTGACGGTTGGAACCATCGTTGGGTTGATTGCTGCCGGCCACTCGACTGAGGAAATTCTTCAAGCATATCCGTATTTGGAGGAAGAAGACATTCGCGCAGCGCTCAGCTTTGCGGCATGGCGCGTTGAGGAAGTGGAGTTACCACTGGCTTATGTATGAATATCGTGGTCGACATGAGCCTTTCGCCCGAGTGGGTGGAAACACTGGAACGTCACGGCTGGCCCGCGCGACATTGGTCGACAATTGGCGATCCGCGGGCAGAAGATGCCACTATATTGCGTCAATACCAATCCATGCTTGAGAGCGGCGCACTAGTGACTGTAGATGAAGCCAGATCAAGAGTTCGGCTTTTGCCTATTGGAAGTGCAGGCGAGAAACAATGAGTTGGCAAGTTTTTCGACACGAGATCAAAGGCCTGACCCTCGATTTGTGGGGCACGATTTTAGACGACTCCCATCCGCCGACCGATACGATTGTTTACAGCGAACAAAGGCAGCAGTTTCTATTGGAAGAATTAGCGCATTACGGTCACATCATCACTGCTGAACAAGTGCAGGCGGCATACAAGCGCGCATGGAATTATTTTGACGAGTTGTGGGAAAAACAGATAGGCTTTAGCGCAGATGACGGCCTGCGCGAGATGCTGAAGTATTTGCATGCGGGATTGCCACCGGAAAGCTATCGCCGCGTGCTGGATTTTTTTGAAAGCTACAAAGTCCCGCCCTTGCCATTGGATGGCGTCGTACCGGCAATACAAACATTGGCGCAACATTATCCTCTCGCCTTGATTTCGGATACGGCCTGGACGCCGGGGAGGCGCTTGCGCGAAATTTTAGACGAATACAGAATTTTAGATTGTTTTCGCGTGTTGATTTTCTCCGGCGAAGTGGGCCGCACCAAACCGCATCCCGAGATGTTTCAACGCGCGTTAGACGGATTGCAATTGCGACCGCAAGAGTGCTTGCACGTCGGTGATCTGCAAAAAACCGATGTTGCCGGCGCCAAAGCCTTGGGCATACGCACGGCATGGATTCATCGGCCGGTTTACGCGGGCAAAGAACAAGAAGATCATGAACCGGATGTAACAGTTAGAAGCGTGACACAATTGGCGAATTTCTTACTCGCCCCCAATAAAAGCGGTTTTACATTTCTAAAATTGAAGGCTGACGAGCAAAGGGGAGAATGATACATGTACAGGAAAAACTTCGCGAGATGGATCTTTATTTTATTGGGAGTGCTTTTTATTGCAGGTGCCTATATTTTCCAAATTCAGGGCTGGGATTTGTTTGCTGATGTGACCAAGGATTTTGCCGTTGTATTATTAAGTATTGTGCTCCTGGATCTCCTGTGGAATGCAGCGGGCGGCGATTTTAATCAGGCTCGAAATAATCTTCGAGGTTTATCCAAAGTGTATTTGGAGCCGGAAGAGGTTGATAAGGACATTTCATGGATCGATTTAGCCAGAAAAGCTCACCACGAGATAGATTTACAGGGTTTGACACTATCGTTTCTATCTACGAATGAGGATTTCATCAAAGTACTAAAAGAAAGAATCATTGCGGGAATTAGAGTAAGAGTTGTTGTAATGGCGCCAGACAATCCGATTATACAAAAGTCATCAGGTGTGAAACACTTTTTGTACCCCGATACATTAAAAACTCAAAGTAAAACGACCGCAGAAATTTTTGAAAGACTGCAGGAGGAGTTAAATAATATCAAACCTCAAAAAGGAAAGCTGACTTTCCTGCTGAACAAAACATTGCCTATGTCGATAGCCATTCGAAGATTCGATGACCAATTATTTCTCTTACCTTACCTTTGGAATAAAAATACTTTGAACACACCGGTATTTTTGATCGAAGGAAGCAATAATCGCCTCTTTCAAATCTACGTTGATTCTTTTGAAGATCAGTTTTATTTTTAATTTCTTGATTGATGCGTTTAAAGATAGGCAATGTTGAAATAGTTTTGGTTTTCATGTCATGTCTGCCGTGCCCTCTTTTGCGATTTGCTGATTCCGCAGACTTGAAGTATGCACGCCATTCCCATTTGCAGTAATCATTCTAAAAAAAGTAATATTCAATTCGTGATTTCGAGCAAATTCAATGAGATACTTGTCCCATATTAAATTTTGATCATAACCAAGACAGAAAATCTGCGGCCGAATTTCAAGCAAAGATTTTAGCCCTTCAGAATACGAATCAATAAACACTTCTTCTATCAAGTTATCATTTTCGACTCTTCCAAAATACAACAAATCATTTTTTCGAGTTTCTGTATCTTTAATTGGACGGTATCCGCTATTTTCAATTTTTTTTTCTGAAGGAATGACAATAACGTAAAGTATTCCCAACAAACTTAATCGTTTCAGAAACTCCTTGTGGCCATCGTGAAGATTATCGAACGTGCCCCAAGTAAAAACTTTTGGCCGGAGATTACCCAAAATAGCAGCTCATTGTTGTGAAAAGCTTCTTGTTGAAGAATTGAGAATAAGCCTCCACTCCCGTGCACATTATGATAATAACAACCAACTCTGAAATCGCAGAAGAAGAAAATTGAGGGTTGTTAAATTTCATCGAATAAAGAATGGAGGAGTCTATGCTTTTATCTGAAGGGTTTTGCTATTCGCTTATTTTGGCGGCTCCAACTTACAGTTGTGTGCCGTAATCAAAATCACCGCCAAATGCGAGCATGAAACTTGCGGGCGAGTACTCGACAACACTTGATCAAAAAACTGATCGAATTGGGGTTTCTTCCATGGTTCCAATCAAAGAAACTTGAAGTATCGAACTCAGATAGTGCCGCCAAAACTTTGATTGCATCAATAAGAGGGCTTTATTAGATTCCATGCGGGAGATTGGGGATGTTATTCATTATTGATGCCTCTTCGTTAATTGTTCTTCATCGATTAGATTGGTTCGATCTTCTTGAAATGGAAGAAGATACCGTTATATGTCCGTTTGGCGTCATGCAAGAGGTGAAGAAAGACAAGAAGCTGCTCAAAGCGATGCGCGACGTTGGTGTTGCTGTTGCGGAAGTAAAAGCCCCTATCAGTTTTACTCAAATCTCTGCAATAGACGCTCAAGTCATCGCGATTGCGATCCAATTGAACGGCAGTATTCTGTCTGAGGATATTTTGCTTGGCAAGAAGGCGAAAAAGCTCGGGCTATCCGTATTTAATGTCACAGCTTTGCTAGTCCTCAGATATCAACAAGGTCACATCAATAAAACGGAGCTTTTGATGCGTTTGACAACTCTCGTTCGAACAAAAGTGTTGTCAAGGTATGCTTTTCAGCGATTGATGGAGAGTTTACAATGAAGCTCAAGATTACCATATCGGACCGGCTTGTTCGGCAGATGGACGAGCTTTTTCCCAGGAACGGCGGTTCCTCTCGTGAACGCACGATTCAAAAGCTTCTGCGTGAGAGTTTGCTTCGCGAGAAACAAAAACGGGTTGCCAAGCTATATTACCAAGGAAAGAAAACACTGCGCCAATGTGCCGCGCTCCTGAACGTCGAACTGCAAGAGTTGATGGAAATCTTTTGTGATCTAGGCATTCCTCTCGACGGCAGCCGCTCTCCACAAAACGACTTGGCCTTGAAGCTGTTGCAACAACGTTAATTGCACTTCAAGACGAGAAGAAGATGGAGGGCAATATGAGCCAATTCTCGTGTGGGTATATTTTGCTTGGGAACGTGAACTCAAGGTGGAAGCCATGTCCTCACCTCTACTTTCAGTTTGCTCATGTCTTGTGCTGCTTCCCGCGCTGACAGGCTGCCTCCCTCAACCCATTCCTTTTCCGCAAGGCCGTCTCGTCGATCTGACCTATCCCTTCTCCGCTGAAACCATCTACTGGCCGACAGCAAATATTTTCACCCTCGAAAAAGTAGCAGAAGGCGTCACGCCCGCAGGCTTTTTTTACACCGCAAACAATTTCACCGCCGCCGAGCACGGCGGCACCCATCTCGACGCGCCGATTCATTTCGCCGCGGGTAAACACACCGCCGACCAAATTCCCCTGGAACAACTCGTCGGCGCGGCGATTGTGGTCGATATTTCTCAAGCAGCCGCAAGCAACCGCGATTATCAGGTGCAAGTCTCGGACTTCGAGAATTGGGAAAAAGCAAATGGCAGGATTCCCGATCAGGTCATTGTGCTGTTGCACACGGGGTTCGGGAAATACTGGCCCGATCGCGAAAAGTACATGGGCACGGCCGAACGCGGGGCTGAAGCCGTGGCGAAGCTGCATTTTCCTGGTTTGCATCCTGAGGCCGCGCGCTGGCTGGTCAATAATCGGCAGATCAACGCGATCGGCATCGACACGCCGAGCATCGATTATGGACAATCAACTCTTTTTCAGAGCCATGTGGCGCTGTTTGAGGCCAATATTCCTGCGTTCGAGAATGTCGCCAATCTCGAGCAGTTGCCCGCACAGGGCGCGACGGTCATCGCATTACCGATGAAAATCAAAGGCGGCAGCGGCGGACCGTTGCGGATGATTGCGATTATCAAGGATTGAGTTTGAATGCGTTTACCCCTTTTTCAAGCCACCAACCTCATTGATGAGCATGGCCTGCTCCACCCTTCCGTTTTGGCTTGGGTAGCACGACAGCAAAATGCGGTTCTGTTGGAAACTTCCCGTCCAGAAGAGGGAGAGCATCGCAACTATCTCTTTCTGCATCCCATCCGTGTGGTACGTTGCACGCATTTAGCGGAGATTGAAAGTAGTCTTCATCAAATTCATCTGGCCGTGCGAGAAGGTTATTATGCCGCCGGATTCATGAGTTATGAAGCCGGTTATGCCTTCGAAGAACGGCTTGACGCGCCCATGTCCCCGACAGCGCCCTTGTTGTGGTTCGGAATCTATGACGCACCCGCGATTTACGATCATCAACGGCGCGCGTGGGCAACCGGCGGAGAAATCGCAACTCTCCAATCTGCGGCCCGGAGTCCAAGCGCAGAACGAAATCAAGACCACGCTCTAGACATTACACCCGCGCTTTCAGAAGCCGAATATCATCAAGCGATTGCAGCGATTAGAGATCATATCGCCAGAGGTGACACCTACCAGGTCAATTTTACCTTCAAGCTGCGATTTCCATGCACCGTATCACCGTCGTCGCTATATTGGCGCTTGCGTGACAGACAACGCGTCAGCTATTCTGCTTTGCTGGCCTGCGGCAATCACGCGATTCTGTCGTTCTCACCTGAACTATTTTTCCGCATTCAGCAAGATGAAATCACGCTCAAGCCCATGAAAGGCACGGCGCCGCGCGGGTGCACGCCGGAAGAAGATGAGCTGCAGCGACGGGTTCTGTTGCACTCGGAAAAGAATCGCGCAGAAAATTTGATGATCGTGGATTTGCTGCGCAACGACGTGGGGCGGGTCGCGGAAACCGGCAGCGTGCAAGTATCGCGCTTTTTCGATTTGGAAGGCTTTGAAACGGTTTGGCAGGCAACTTCAACGATCACGGCAAAACTGCGGCCGCACACGACCGTGCTCGACCTCATGCGCAGCATGTTTCCATGCGGATCAGTGACGGGCGCACCGAAAATTCACACGATGCAAATCATCCGCACTCTGGAAAAAGAGCCGCGTGGCGTTTATACCGGTTGTATCGGTTTTTTTGCGCCCCATCTCCGCCACGCCGTGTTCAATGTCGCCATCCGAACCGTAGTGCTGGATCACGCCACCGGTATGGGTGAAATGGGAGTGGGCAGCGGCGTGGTTTGGGATTCGGATTCGGAGGCGGAGTATCGCGAATGTTTGCTCAAAGCACGGTTTTTGTCTTTGACCTCTATGGTCTCATCTCCTAGCCATTATTGTTAGTTGCCTCCACGACCGCCAAAACTAAACTCGCCGTTGCAACCTCCTGGCGAGGCGTTTGCACGGTCACTTCGGCGAAATTCAGATGACGCTTCCGACGCACTTTTGCCTCGATCAGCAACTTGGAGTCCTCCGCCTGCACCGGCGCCCGAAACTCGGCATTGGCCCGGACCAAGCGCGGATCTCCTCTCTGGCCCTCGGCCCAGGCCCACAGTGCGACCACTTGCCCCGCGGCCTCGATGATGAGAGAGCCGGGAAAGATGGGATCGTCGGGAAAATGGTACGGATACACCCAGTGTTGTGGACCCAAGTCACACTCGGCAATAATAGCCCCATCGAGCAGATGGGTGACACGGGACACCATCCGCATGAGCTCAATAGGAAGAAAAGTTGCTTCAATATCGATAAGGCTCGGCAGGTTAGGTTGCTGGTGATTGGAGGTCATGAATTTTCGCGCCTCTAAGTTCATACTTTCAGTTAAACAACTTCAGTAAAAGTTCTGAGAAATCCTTGACAAGATGCACAAGATTTACATGATGAAAAATCCGCTGGGGTTTTCTATCCGCTGGAAGTTTTTTTGAGCCAGCTTGTCAACGGCCACTTGAGGCCCTTGCAGGGCTCGTCCAGGTGGGTTAAGGGCCCGTCACGGCACCACCCGTATCCTGCACAAAGCCACCACCAGCCTTTTGTTGATCTTGCCTTTGCTTCTGTAATCCACGATACGCAACGGTCCGACTTCGGAGGTGCTGGCAACGTGCGTCCCTCCATCAGCTTGCAAATCAAGACCGACGATTTCGACCGTGCGGACTTCTTGAATGCCTTCCGGCAATAAATTTATTTTGGTGCGAATGCGGAACCTCGCCTTCGATCTGATGCCAGACCTCACCGTCGTTCTTGTCCTTGCCAACTTTCTGTACGATCCGCACTTGATCACCAGCGAAAATCTCTCCCAAGTCATGTGGCTGCCCGCCGCCGCCGGGATAGAACGCGGTGCGATCCAGTGCCAATTCGCTGCCGCGTACGCTCGTGACGAGGGCTGCGAATTCCTTGAGATAGGAGTCGGTTTGATAGAGCAACTCGGTCATCACACATGATCCAACAAACAAAACAGCCGCGAATCGTATGGACGTCTCTGAAGTCAGGCGTGCTTGAGGTTTCGAAGAGTTCCCCGTATGCACAAGCGTCTGATCCTGATGAGCATCAATATAATAAATATAATTCGCGGCGCTTCTGAAACAAGCAGTTTTTTGAGTCCGTACCCGCCAATCAAAACAAATAACTCAACCCCACGCGTACGTTGCGCGGGTTGCCCGGCGTGAAATGTAATTCCGACACCGGCACCGGCTCGTCGCGTAGCCGCGATTCGGTGTCGAATTGCGCTTCATTCCATTCCGTGTCGAACACATTTTCCAACACCAAGTTGATTTTGTAATTTCCGAAGCGATAATCGCCGACAAAATCAAAAACCGTATAGCCTTTGGCACGAACCGTGTTGGTTTCGTTGGCCGGCCGTTCGCCAATGTGGCGGGCGCGCAGGCTGGCATCGAGGCCGCCGCGCAGGCGTGCGGTCAAGCCGCCGGTAGCGGTGAAACGCGGTGCGAGCGGAATTTCGTTGGCGTCTTCGGGTTCGTCCCGCAATTTGCCGGTCGAAACGTTGGCATCGGCATCGGCCCACAGCCAATCAAGCAAGCCCAGGCGCGCTTCCATATCCACCCCGTAACGACGCGTTCTGCCGCTGGGTTCGGTGGTGCCGGCGTCGCCCACGTACACAAACTCGCTTTCGAGGTCGAGCCCCCACAGGGCGGCGCCGAAATGAAAGCGGTCGGCAAAGCGTGATCGGAAACCAACTTCAGCGCCGAGCGCGCGCGGCAAGACTTCGGCGTCGCGTTGTGCGGGGTCGAAATTTAGCGCCGCGAGCGTATCAGCGATTTCCGCATCACTCAAGCCCTCGCGCTCGAATCTCCTGCTCAAATCGCTGACGCGTTGATTGATCACCACATCGCGCGCATCATTGGAATGGAAGCCACTGCCGATATTGAAAAACAGATCGAGTGCTCGTGCCGGGCTGATCACCAGATTGGCCTTCGGGCTCAAAATCGTCTCCTGCGAATAGCCCGAGGCATGTGGCAAGGTTGCACCGGGTGCGTTTTCGAGATGATCTTCAACGTTAAAAGTGAAATAGTCCGCACGCACACCGAGCTGTAAACGTACGGCCGCGCTGAAAGTCAAGTCTTCCTGCGCCCACAGGAACATGTTTCTCTCAAAAATATCCGAATCCACCAGCGGCGACAAGCGCACACGGCTTGGACTTTTCCAGAGCGACACTTCAACGTCGTCCGCACGATAGCCCGCGCCTAGAGTCGCGCTGGCAACGCTGGGGCCGAAACGATGAAAGAAACGGTATTTGCCGTTCAAACCGAGTATCTGGCGATTGTCGGTCTGCTCGATCATGTCACCGTTGACCGGGTCTTCCAAAAAGAACGTGAAATCAGAGAATAATTTGAAATCGTATCTGGAAGCGTAGGTTTGAATTTGAAAATCGCTGTTACCGGCGCCCCGGCTTTCATAGACCAGATTGAGGTTCTGCCGGCCGGTAGTGCCTCCTTCAAAGTCATCGATCGAGCCGAAGCGACTGATCGTTCCATTTCCAACGGCGCGCTCGGGAATCTGCCCCGAGGCATTCCACGCCGAGCTGAAGCTGGCCACGTCGAAGGAAAGCTTGGAGTTTTCCGTGACGTGTGTGTGAAATTTGCCAAAGAGATTCAAGCGGCGGAAGTCTTGCGGGCTTTCCACCGGGCCGTCGGTGTTGTAAAACTGCCCGGCGAGATAAGCGTTGTTGTGCTGGCCGCTCGTGGGAATTTGAAAAAGCGTGGTGACGCGATATGTTTCGAACTCGCCGGCTTCGAAACGCACGACGTTGTCGTCAATATGATCGCGCGTGCGAAAGGCAATCGAACCAGCCGTGCCAAGATTGCCGTATTCTGCAAAATATGGCCCTTTGTAAACATTAAGGCAATCAATGACTTCCGGAATAATGAAATGCGCGTCGGCATAACCCTGGCCGTGGCCGTGCGAGACCATGTTGACCGGAATACCGTCGACGGAAAGATTGACGTCGGTGCCGTGGTCCGCGTCAAAGCCGCGCATGAAGATTTGCTCAGCCTTGCCCCCGCCGGCATGCTGCGCGATAATCAAGCCGGGAGCGAGCTGCAACATGTCCTGCGCCGAGCGCGTAGGGCGGATTTGCAAATCAAAATCGCGCACCGCGCGGGACGAAGCCGCTGAAACTGGCCGGTCGGCTTGCACTAGAATATCGCTCAAAGTAATGGGCTTGGGTTGCGGTTGCAGTTTCACCTCCACGACGACGCCCGCTTCGACCGTGACTTTTTGAGTCACTGGAGCGTAGCCGATGATCATTGCCATCAATTCGTATGTCTTCGGCTTGATGCGCGATATTTCAAAATTTCCGCTTTCAGAAGTTGTCGCGCCTAAGCCCGTGCCGCTCAAAAGCACATTGACCCCCGCTAAGCCTTGGCCCGTTTGTGCGTCAACCACCTTTCCCTTGATCGTTCCGAAGATCTGCGCCTGAGCGGCCCCGCATGACAACATGAAAACAAATTGGACCATTACCGTGATAACTCTTTTGTACATGAAACTCCGCTCCTTTCTGATGCTGGTAAAATTTGAGAGAAGGAAAGTCAGCTTGCCGTCGAATATAGCCAATCAACAGATAGTACGATAAAGCAGGGACGATGGATTGACTGATAAGTTTATCTAAGGCATGCGCTTATACTGATAAGTTCATCTTCTGACGATTTAACTTGACCGGGTTGCATTGCATACCACAGCTCATCTAAAGTAAAACATGAAGCTCTCACGATCGGATTTTAGAACCAGCTATATTTTGTAAAATGCAATTTTTTACTTGCATAGAATACTTATGTTCACTATAATCGGATACGAAAATTAGTGGATAAAAGAACACCAATCGTCGGAGAATGAGCGATGACGAAGCAAGTTGACGAACACGTTGAAGTTCAAGCTCGCACCAATCGCGGGCGGTTGGTTCCGATTCTGGTGACGTGGAAAGGGAAAAGTTATACGATCGCGCGTGTGGAAAAAACACGAAGGCAAAAGATCAAAGGCAAAAAACTGGACACCATGCTCGTGCAAGTCATGGCCCCGCAATTCATGCAATTGGAATTGGATCATCATCGCCAGGCGTGGCGGCTGGTAACGATCGGTGAAGCGGCATGACCAACTGAAGCTTAGCAAGCATAAGTCGCCGGGATCGATTGCAGGTCCGGCAAAACGAATGCAAAAGCTCCTCCCCCTCCCCCAAAGCAAACGGCGCTGTGCTCAAATGAGCCAGCGCCGTTTGTGATTCGGACAATGTAACCCAGACTGCCAGTCTGCGTAACCTGGACTGCCAGTCTGCAAACAAATGTAGGCTGGAAATTGCGTTTCGAGATCTTCGCGAGTTTTTGCGTTCATGATGACAAAAACTGCTATTGCACCAACACCAATTTCCTCGTCGCCACTTCGCTTCCGCTCTCGAGCCGGCAGAAGTAAGTGCCGCTTGGCACCATAAAACCATCGTTGTCACGACCATTCCAATCCAATTCATGCATGCCTGCCGGCATCTCCACGTCGTGCACTGTCCGAATCAGTTGGCCACGGGCATTGCGCACCGTCAATTTCATCTGCTCCGGTCTCGCCAGGCGAAAACGTATCGTGGTCGAGGGATTGAAAGGATTCGGATAGTTTTGTTCCAAAACAATTTGCGCCGGCAAAGCGTGAGATTTATCAACCGCCGAGGTGACGATATCCTCGACCTCGCTCCTGACCGTGAAGCGGTCAATAATTCTGCCAGTGATGTCCTTAAAATAAAATGTTGCCAGATTGGCCTGACCGTTGGCGTTGAATGTGCCGAAAAGAGCACCATAGTTCGCGCCTTGAGTGGCATTATGGGTGCACGCCCACCAGTTTCCTTCCACCCTGCCATTGTGGATGCTTCTGCCGCCCAGGCCGGATACAAAAACGAACGATTCGCCTTTGGAGATCACCAAAGTATCTGAACGGCTGGCCACGATTTGAGAGCTCATGTCGCTGAGCAAATATGTTCGGCCATAGGAATGATCATGAGCTGTGGCGATGATCGCGCCACCTCTGCGCGATTCTTCATAAACCTCCCATCCGACTGCGTCCGGCATCCCACCCACCTGCATGAGGTTCTGGTTCTTATGCCAACTACAAATGCTCCAGATCGAGTTGTCCGTTGCCAGTTGTTCGCGGATATAGATATCGTGGTCGGCAGCTCTTAAGCCCGGAGCGACTTGCACCAGGAAAATACCCTCATAATGCAGGCAGGATTGCACTCCCAGATCGCCCTCCCATGGGATGCCCGCACGCATGAGGCGGTTTTCCAGGTACTGTTGGTAACCATGGTTTCCATCCCACCGGCTACTGTCGTGGTTGCCCATCGTGCCAAAGCAGGGGAAGTCCGCGCCGAGAACCGCCGTAATGAGGGAATCCCAGGACGCGGGCTTTCTGACATAGTCGAAATCGCCCTGGTGCATGATGGCTTGCGCGTTCTCCTCTTTGATCAGCTCCAACACCGCACGTGCATTCTCGCCCGCACCTTGATCGCCGATGAAAGCGATTTTGAAAATATCGAAAGTCGGAAAAAGCGCGGTAAGCATTTTGTGTAATAGCCACAACACAATTCATTGTTGGCTCGTCATTTCGCATTGTCAAGTTAGAGACGACGGTGACTTTCCAGAGCGAGAAGATGCTTTTTCCGCCATAAGCCACCACCATAGCCTTTCAATTTCCCATCAAGCTGGATCACGCGATGACATGGAATCACAATGGCCAGGGGATTATCACCATTCGCCCGGCCGACTGCTCGAACCGCCAGGGGATTTCCAACCAACCTGGCAATCTCACCATAAGTTCTGGTCTAGCCATAGGGAATGTTGGCAAGCTGTCTCCAAACCGCCATTTGAATAGTATTTTCCCGGTGGAAGACCATATTCATTCATGAACGCCTGGCGAAATCCACTGGCGGATTCATATCCGCATTCGAATGCTGCGGTCAGATAGCCGGCTCCATCTTCAATCATTTTTTTTGCATGTGCCAGTCGTAATCTTCGATGGAATGCCACAGGCGTGGACTGGAATTGAGATTTGAAGTATCGTCGTAGGGAAGACAATAGATCTTCATGGTTCTTACACCGACGTAAAATTTGCCGTCGTAGGCAGCATCGTGCTTGCGCATTGCTGCGAGCATCTTTTCATAACTGAGTTGTCGCATAAATCACCCAATAGGAATGTAGAAACCTCAAGAGCACGGGCTTTGAACAGCGCGAATGTACCAATAGAATTGAAATTTGTCTACCGATTTTGGGGTAGATAACTCAAAAATTAGGTAACTATTACTACAACGTTAAGTTGGCGACGCCTCCTTTTTGTCATTCAGGATGAAACTTTTTGAGCGCTTGGCCAGCAGGAAAATAGGCTTTAGTCCCGGTGCGTAAAAAGCTTCCTCCTGAGATACTCTAGAAAAAGTCAAGGGCAAAAATCAAAAGGTTTAGATTTTTTTCGGAGCAAAAGGCTCTTGAGTTTTGAGAATGGTATAGCAATTCACCAAGAGCTTGCGCATGGTCGCGGCGAGCGCCACCAGCTTGGGTTTTCCGGCGGTGACCAAGCGCTGATAATAGCTGTAAAAAGGCTCGATCTTGTGCCGGATAAGATTGAGCGTGATCATGAACAGCTTGTGCCGCACAATGCCGCTGCCCTTCTTCTGAAGATACGAGGCGCGCTTTTTCGGTTTGCCGGATTTGTTGACCGTCGGGTTCATGCCAAAGTAAGCGACGATTTTTTTGGCATTGGAGAAACGCTGCACTTCGCCAATATAAGCTTCTAATACGATCGCGGTTTCCTTTGAAATGCCGATGATCGTGGTCAGCAAACTGTGATGCTTTTTGACAGATTTGTACAGCTCCGTGATTTGTGCGTGCATGGCTGCAAGGGTTTGTTGATCGGCCACCAGGCGTTTGGTCAGGGCCTGCACGATCATGCCGGCATACGGGCCGGTTTTGCATGCGATGCTGTCTTCTGCCAAGCTTTTCATCTTGTCCAGGAAGCGCGCCGGCAAACGCCATTGCTGTTGGCCATAGCGAATTTGCCGGAGTTCTTCATCTGAGGTTTGTGCCATCGCAGCCGCGGTAGGATAGCGCTCGAGCAACGCCAGCACTTGTTGACTCTTGAGCGAACGCACGCCGCGTTCGATTTCCGGTGCGACTTTCGTCAACTCCAGGCGCAGCTTGTTGGTGGTCATGGTTTGTTGCTTCTTGAAGCTGTAGATTTGGCGATCCAGATCTTTGATCACCTCGAACACCGGCAATCGCACAAAAGAAGGCTTGGGCCCTTTTTCGACCATGAAGCAGGCGATGTCCTGCGCATCGATGGGATCAGTTTTGGCGCGCCGCAGACCCGCTTCCGCATACTTGCGTGTTTGAATGGGATTGAGCGCCGTCACCACAAATGCAGCGGAGTGTTGCACGAGAAAGTGATAGAGATTTTTCCAATACTCACTCGTGGCTTCCAGGCCAATCACGAACGTGATGGTTTGATATTGGCGCCCGAAGTGTTCGAGCGTGCGCACCAATTGTTCATAGCCGGCGCGGTCTTCCGAAATCACGAACGGCCGGCTGACCAGCTTTTTGTGTTCATTGACAATGGCGACGTCGTGCTTGAGTTTGCTGACATCGATGCCAACGAACAACACTGGATACACCATGATCTCCTCCTCCGTGGGTGTGACCATGAAAGGACACTCTCACTGGCCTGTGACCGTTTAAACTTGTGTGAAATTCAGGTTCCGCGCGCGGTGGCACGGACCTAAGATACTTTCTTCAAACTCTGGTCAAAGGATGAGAGTAACAGTCTCAGGAACGATCTCGCTTAGCCTTTGCTCAACGGATCAATGACAGACGAACGTTCTCTCTCAGGTCACGTATGGTGATGGGTATAAAGAAACTCAAGTACTGATTTGTTGTAAGAGGTCGCGCAGCGCTTGAAACTCGCGACTAGCAGAACGCTGTCCGCTAGTCTGTGGCGGTTGCGGCTTGGTCCCAACCCTTTGGGACGGCAATTGCAAGACCTGATAGCGCTCGCCATCAAAAGCGATCAAAGACCTTTCGATCAGACGTGCGCGTGCGGTGAGCAACTGGTCTGCGTCAATTTTCAGCAGCGCACAGATTTTGTCATAGTGATAGAAGCTCATGCCTTGGCGGTCGCCGACCAGCACCAAGAAAAAGTACAGCAAGATTTCGAGGGCACTCATGTGCGCCAGGAAGCCGTCGATGAGCAGGCGATGATCGATCCAGCTAAACGTACCGGTGATTTTACGTACACGATCAAGCACAATTGGTTCTCTTGAAATCATTTTGTTTCTCCGCGAAGAGTTTTATGCACGGCCATAAGATAACAAAAGAACCAGCGGCAATGCCAACTGAACTTGTATATCAGTCACGTTAAACCTATAGCGATTCATGGACTTAACTGAACTTGTATATCACGCGCTACGGTTTGCGCCGCGCCATGCGCCTTTGTAATTCTGAAGGTTATCTGGGCTTGTTTATCAGCAGACGGCGCGGCTGGTGCTGAGACTTCAGTTTGACAAGAGTTTAACTCGACTTGTATATCATCGCGAGATCGCCCGCCGTTCTGTCGTTTGGCTTGGCGATAACGTTTCAGATAGCCGGGATGCGCGGTCAGCCAATCTTTGAGATAACCCGAATAGCGCCGTTGATAATAGTCGGGATCATTCGCGAGCCATAGACACAGATAACGGCGCTTGCGTTCTTGCTGGCATTCAAGGCGCCGACAGACGCGTTGACGCGCTCCGACGCGGCGATCGACGGGAAAAATTTGGCGACAGATTTCACAAGCCTTGGTGCGGTTATCATTCATGACGCTTTCCAATGAGTGACACGAGCTCAGAGAAAACGTCAAGGAAATACTTAGCTCAACGCCGCACAAGCACAATTGTCAAAGAGCTAAAAACAAAAGAATCAAATAAAACATGTAAAGCCCTCAGCGAATCAGATAGGAATCAAACGCACTTTTAATATACAAATGACAGGGCTGAGTTTTCGGAAGAATCATCGAACTTAACGTTGTAGTACTATTCAGCTTCCGACTCCGGTTGACAGAGTTAGTACGATAAGTAACATTATAATGTGAACCTGGAAGGATCTTTTTGATATTGAGCACGGTGCTCATGCTGAAAAAGATGCCTCCTGCATGACATGTTACTTGGACGGGCAAAACTATTGACATTGACAACAAGTCCGATAATATTCACCAGCGCACGTCATCTGGCTTTCTGCATGATAAAAATACTTTTGGACACCACGAAGTTGAGGGAGCAGCATTTGACGACAACTGTTTGTACTATAGCCCAGGAAGTTGAATATCCAGACCCCGTGCTCGCGGCTGAACGCGAAATGGCAGCCTGGATTGCCGCGCACGATGGAGTGCCGGGCGTCGAGGTTCATGCCGATTCAGATGCCACCTGGATGATTCACCCGGGATCTGCATGGGCGAACTGTGTTGTCAATGTACGATTCGATGAACGCACCGCCGGCGGCCGTCTTGATCACATTCTACGCCGCTACCGTGCCACCAAGCGCGGGGTGGGTTTCTGGATCAGTCCGTTTGCCACACCCGCTGAGCTCACACAACATCTCGCCGCTAGCGGTCTGCGTTGTCGAAAACACTTTCCCGCGATGTTCTGTGATCTCAAAGCGTTGGCGCGAACGCTCAAGCCGCTGAGCGACATCACGATTGCGGTGCTCGACGATCATGCGATTTTTGCCAAGCATTCGCATCCTTATTTTGGCGACATTCACACCAAATTGCGGCGCTTTGAGCTCGCCCGCCTTGATTATCTAAACCAACAACGCCCACGTCGCGTGTGGGACTTCGTTGCGTGGCGCGACGGCAAACCCGTAGGCGCCTGCACGATGTTTATGCAGGGATCGGTCGTGGGCTTCCACGACGTGGGAACGCTGCTGGCATTTCGACGGAAAGGCATCGCTACTTCACTGATGCGCCACGCCTGTCACTTCGCCCGTGAGCACGGATATGAAACCGCAGTTCTGCTTGCGTCTGGCGAGGGTTACGAGATGTATCAGCGGGTGGGATTTCGTCATGCCGGCCCAATCAGCTACTGGTATCGAAGATTCCGCACTGCCTAACTCGGCCGTGTTTCAAAAATCACCGATGAGAGAAGTCGCCACCTATGACAATAGTGGATATGAGAACGATTTTACTTTTTCATAGGCTGACCAATTCGCGGAAGGCATCGTCAAGCACGACTTTGTCTTTGAAGCCCACGAATTTCTTCGTGATCATACCTTCGCGGGTAATCAGAAAAGTGGAAGGCACCATCCGGCTATCGTATGCTTGTGAAATATCCTTGCTTTCGGAAACCAACAGATCATAGCTCAAATTGAGCTCTACGGACCAGGAC
>JBOHQX010000110.1:0-3988 GCA_050732395.1 bacterium | reverse complement strand
AAACCCTGAAATGTCATCCCGCAGGGATCTTGGTTGACTCGGGCACAGTGCCGATTTCAGGCCTAGGTGCCGAATCTACCAAGATGCCTTCTGCATGACAGAATGAGGTTTCCGGATAGGCTCTAAGTACAAAACTCAAAATTCAAAGCACAAAGCACAAAGTTCAGAACTCGCGACGGCCTCTTGTTGATTTGAATTTTGGTTTTAGAATTTTGTGCTTCAATATAAGTTGGAGAACTACAATGGCCATTACCGCATCGCCCAAGATCGCCAGTGATAAAGTGATTCCTGCATGGAAAGGATTCAAGCCCGGCCTCTGGCAGAAGGAGATCAATGTTCGTAACTTCATTCAGCAGAACTATGAGCCTTATGAGGGCGACGAGTCTTTTCTTGCGCCCGCGACCGAGCGGACGACCAATATATGGAATCAGTTGAACGCACTCTTTGTGGAAGAGCGCAAGAAGGGAGTGCTCGACGTCTCGCAGATTCCCAGTTCCATCATTGCGCACGCCCCGGGTTACATAGATCGCGAGCATGAAGTCATCGTCGGTCTTCAAACCGAGGCGCCGCTCAAGCGCGCCATTATGCCGAACGGCGGCTTCCGCATGATTGTGAATGCGCTCAAGACTTATGGCTACGAGCCTGATCCGCACGTCGTCGAGGCGTTCACAAAATATCGGAAGACCCACAACGAAGCAGTCTTTGACGCCTACACGGCGGACGTGAGGCGGTGCCGCAGCTCGCACATCCTCACCGGACTCCCCGACGCCTACGGGCGCGGCCGCATCATCGGCGACTACCGGCGCGTGGCGCTCTATGGCGTCACACGGCTCATCGAGCAAAAGCAGGAAGAGAAGCGCAGCCTGGACGCGGCCATGTCGACGGACGAGATCATTCGCGACCGGGAGGAGCTCAGCGAACAAATTCGCGCGCTCAAGGAACTGCAGCAAATGGCCTCCAGCTATGGATTCGACCTCTTGGGTCCGGCGCGCACCGCGCGGGAGGCCGTGCAGTGGCTCTACTTCGGCTATCTGGCAGCAGTGAAGGAACAGAACGGCGCCGCAATGTCCCTGGGCCGGACCTCGAGTTTCCTCGATGTCTATTTCGAGCGGGACCTGGCGGCGAGCGCGATCACCGAGGAACAGGCGCAGGAAATCATCGATGACTTCGTGATCAAGCTGCGCATCGTTCGTTTTCTGCGCACCCCGGAGTACGATGAGCTTTTCGCGGGCGATCCCACCTGGGTCACCGAGTCGATTGGCGGCATGGGAGACGATGGCCGGACGCTGGTAACCAAGTCGAGCTTTCGTTTTCTGCAGACACTCTACAACCTCGGTCCCGCTCCGGAACCGAATTTGACGATTTGGTATTCTCCGCGCCTGCCTGAAGGGTTTCGCAGCTTTGCTGCCAAGGTGGCGATCGACACGAGCTCCATTCAATTTGAAAGCGACGAAATCATGCGCCGCGCATGGGGCGACGACGGCGCCATCGCTTGTTGCGTGTCGCCGATGCTGGTGGGAAAACAGATGCAGTTCTTCGGCGCGCGCGCCAACGTCGCCAAGTGCTTGCTTTATGCCGTAAATGGCGGCAGGGATGAAATCACGGGCGAGCAAGTGGGTCCGGCATACGGCGCCATTCAGGGCGAATACCTCGATTTCGACGAGATCGTCGATAAGTTCGAAAAGATGATGGACTGGCTCGCCGGCGTCTACGTGAATGCCATGAACATCATTCACTACATGCACGACAAGTATGCCTATGAGCGCCTCGAGATGGCGCTGCACGACTATGCGCCGCTGCGCACCATGGCCTTCGGCATGGCGGGCATGTCCGTGGTCGCCGACAGCCTCTCGGCCATCCGCCATGCCAAGGTTCGCGTGATTCGCGACGAAACCGGGCTGGTGACCGACTATCAGACCGAAGGCAATTTCCCGCAGTTCGGCAACAATGACAATCGGGTTGACCAGCTCGCGACGTGGGTGGTGAGCACGTTCATGAGCAAGCTTAGGAAATATCCGACGTATCGCAATGCCTTGCACACGCAATCGATCCTGACCATCACCTCGAACGTGGTGTATGGCAAGAGCACCGGCAACACTCCGGATGGCAGGCGGCGCGGCGAGCCGTTCGCGCCGGGCGCCAATCCCATGCATGGCCGGGATAAGCACGGCATCCATGCCTCGGCGGCTTCGGTTGCCAAGATACCCTACCGCGACGCGGCTGACGGCATTTCGCTTACGGCATCGTTGATCCCGGAAGGTTTGGGAAGAGTTGCGGCAGACCGGATTACCAACCTGCGCGGCATGCTTGACGCCTTCTTCGGCGTTACGGGCTATCACATGAACGTGAATGTGTTGAATCGCGACACGCTATTGGAGGCGATGGACCATCCGGAGAAGTATCCCAATCTGACCATCCGCGTCTCCGGATATGCCGTGAACTTCGTGCGGCTGACGCGCGAGCAGCAAATGGACGTGATCAATCGCACGTTTCACGGAAACTGATATGCTGTTGAGCGCTCAAAGTCAGAATGAAATTCCAAAAGCTTTTTGCCAACGGATGAGAAACGACCAACGGAATGTATTCTGAATCCGATGGCCGCCTTTCATCCGTTGGCAAATAAACTTTCCGAGTTTTATTCCAGGTTTGATTCCTTAATCGATTGCCAAAGCCATGACCGAAGAGGAACAACTGCAAAATCCTCCACTGCAAGCAAAAAGCCCTTTTGAGCTGCGTGTAAACCTGGGCCGGGACCTGCCGGAGGCGGACGTGCGGACCGCGTTGGGCACTGGCGACATGGGCTTCCTGCATTCATTCACCACCGGCTCGACCGTCGATGGGCCGGGTGTGCGCGTGGTGGCGTGGACGACGGGTTGCCAATTTCGATGCTTGTACTGCCACAACCCGGATACCTGGACACTGAGCAACGGCATCCCCGTAACACTCGCACAGGCAACCGAGGAGCTGCGCAAGTATCGCTCAGGACTCAAGATCATGTCCGGCGGGTTCACCTTGAGCGGTGGCGAGCCTCTCATGCAGGACCGGTTCGCCGTCAAGCTGTTTGCCGCCGCGCAAGCGATGGGAATCCATACCGCCTTGGACACCAACGGCAGCCTCGGCGGCCGCCTCAGCGACACTGAGTTGGAGACGATCGACCTGGTGCTGCTGGACATCAAAACCTGTAATACAGAACGCCATCGCCATCTTACCGGGATTGAGGTTGGCCCGGTCCTGGAGTTCGCGCGCCGGCTGGCAGCCTTGAAGAGACCCATGTGGCTGCGCTTCGTATTCGTGCCCGGCTTGACGGACGATATTGATGACATTGCGGAGATGGCAAAATTCGTCGCCGGCCTGGGCAACGTGGCGCGAGTCGATGTGCTGCCCTTTCATCAAATGGGCCGGTTCAAGTGGAAGGAGCTCAAACTCAACTACACACTCGAAGAAGTGGCGCCTCCCACGCGCGAAGCGGTCGAACGAGCTTGCGAGCAGTTTCGAGCGGTGGGGCTCAAGGCATACTGATATTACAACGTTAAGTTCAATATTTTGCGCCAACTTTTTTGTCATTCAGGAGGAAACTTTTTAAGCACTGGAATAGCACTTTGTTTAGGCCTTGTGCCGAGCACCCAAAAAGTTTCCTCCTAAATGACAGTTGGAGGAGTATGGCCAACCTAACGTTGCAGTGCTAAAATGCAAGACACAAATTTCGGTCATCTTAAACTTCCAGAAAGGAGCTATTATGAAACCGCAACACAAAACCCCGTTCTTGTTTCTCATTCTGCTCACAATGGTGAGCTGGCAGTATTCCTTTGCCCAGAATGGGAAACGCCCCAACATCACGATTCTGGCCACCGGCGGCACCAGTGCCGGCGCGGCGGCAACCGGAACGCAAGCGGGTTACACTTCCGGCGCGGTGACGATTGATGCCATGCTCACCGCAGTTCCGGGCATCAAAGATTTGGCCAACATCAAAGGCGTGCAAATCTCCAAC
>JBOHQX010000109.1:0-14545 GCA_050732395.1 bacterium | reverse complement strand
CCTCTACCGCCACCGCGGCTGTTCTCGTCATTTGTTCTTCCATAGATCATGCCTCTCACTTGCATGAACCAAAAATACTGCGTTGCCCCTCAATGCGCCTTCTTCTGATACATGCTCTTATCCAGATTGCTCATCTTCACCGGATCGAGCAGCTCCGCGATTTGCTGTTCGGTCAAAATTTTCTTTTCCCGGATGATTTCAAGAATGCCTTTGCCGCTCTTGTAGGCTTCGCCGGCCAGCTCGGTGGCTTTTTCATAGCCCAAAACGGGATTGAGCGCGGTGACGATGCCGACCGTGGTTTCCATGTAATGCGCCAGCACCTTTTCATTCACGGTGATGCCGTCGACGCATTTGGTGCGGAAAAGGAGGGAGGTTTTGTAGAGCAGGCTCTGTGATTCGATCACCGCCAGACCGGCGAGCGGCTCATACGCGTTGAGCTGAAGCTGTCCGCTATGGGCGGCCAGTGTCACCGCGTAGTCGTTGCCCATCACCCGGAAGGCGACGATGTTCATCACTTCGGGCACGACCGGATTGACTTTTCCCGGCATGATGGAAGAGCCCGGCTGCAGCGCCGGCAAGTTGATCTCGGACAGCCCGGCGCGTGGCCCGGAGGTGAGCAGGATTAGATCACTGGAAATCTTCGACAGCTTCACGGCGAGACTCTTCAGCGCGGAAGAATAGACCACGAATCCTTGCTGGTCCCAAGTTGCCGCGAGCATGTCGGTTGCTGGCACGATAGGTTTGTTGGTGAGCTGGGCCAAGTGTGCGGCGCATTTTTCCGGATAGCCCTTAGGCACGTTGATACCGGTGCCAATCGCCGTCGCGCCCATGTTGACGGAGTACAAATACTTTTCCGCGTCGCTCAGCAACTGGATTTCACCTTCCAGCGCCGCGGCGAAGGCGTGGAACTCCTGGCCGACGGTCATGGGCACGGCATCCTGCATCTCGGTGCGGCCCATCTTCACGACTTCCAAAAACGCGTTGCCCTTCGTGCGGAAAGAGGCCACCAGCTTTTGCAGTTCTTCTATCAGCTTATCGTTGCGCAGAATAAACGCGACCTTGATCGCTGTGGGATACGAATCGTTGGTGGACTGCGACATGTTCAAATCGTCGTGCGGCTCGACGAATTGATACTCGCCTTTCTTGTGGCCGGATAGCTCGAGCGCGATGTTGGCAAGCACCTCGTTGGCGTTCATATTCGTGGAAGTGCCGGCGCCGCCCTGATACCAATCGACGAGAAACTGATCGTGGTATTTGCCGTCGAGCACGGCCTGGCAGGCTTTTTCAATAGCGGCCAGCCTTTCCTTTTTCATAGCGCCAACCTCGGTGTTGGCCCGCGCCGCTGCCAGCTTGACGATGGCCCATGCTTCGACGAAGCCGGGATAGTGATTGATGAGCACGCCGGAGAGTTGAAAATTCTCCAGCGCCCGCGCGGTCTGCACGCCGTAATAGGCCTCCGCCGGAATCTGCTTTTCTCCCAGCAGATCTTTTTCGATTCTAACCTTTTCCTGTGCGTTGGCAAAAGACGCGAGAGCGAAGCAGATCAAGGCCAGCAGTGCCGTGGCGAACGTTGCTCGCGACCGTGTTTTGTTTGGGTCAATTTCAAACATTTCATTCTCCTTTCCTTAAAAAGCACAAAATCCGAAGCTCAAAGGCAGCGCATAATCCTTTGAGATTTGAGTTTTGGATTTTGAATTTACCCTCTGGTTAGAATCCTACACCCACACCGATGCTCACAAACGGGGTGCTGCTATCGTAGGGAGAGTTGTCATCTTGCAGCACATCCCAGAGCACTTCGACGTACAGTGAGGTTCTGGCGCCCGCGCGTTGTATCAGCCCGCCTCCCAGCAACAGAAACGGCACCCACTGCCGCTCCGATTCGAGATCTGACACCTTGTAACTGTAGCTCATGTAGGCGAATTCGCCATGCGCGTAAATCCGAGGAATAGGGCGGAATCTGGTGAAGACGCTGCCGCCATAATTGCTGGAGGTCAGCTTTTCGTCATATCTTTTGTCCTCGATGTATTCGTAGCGGATTTTTCCGCCCAGAGAAAATTTGGGCGTTACTTTGTAAGCGACGTAAGGCTCTAAACTAATGCGAAAATAGTCGCCGAAGCTGAAGCCTATGATGCCGCCATAGTAAACCTTGCTTGGGCCACTTGGGGCAGGCGCGCTTTGCTTTGGCGGCGGCGGGGGCGTGCTGCTGGCCGTGGTGTCCACCTGTTGGGCGAAGACGCTCACGGTGCTGCAACACAATAGCATCGAGAGAAGTTTGAATTTTGACAAGGCGTTGTCCTTTCTGGGTTTTGCGGGGTGGTGGAATGGCTCAAATTTCAAAGCACAAAGCTCAAAATCCAAAATACAAAAGGAGTCTCAGGATTTGAGATTTGAACTTTGCATTTTGGGTTTTGAGCTTTGAATTTGCTTCACGGCGTAAATCTCATCGTCAGCAAGAAATTGTGTGAGACGATCGTGCGCTCCGCAATACTGGCATCGCCTGTCTGCTCATCCCTGAATTCTCCGCGCCAACCGTATGCATATCCCACGTCGAAATGCATAAAATCATGGGAATTGATGCCGACGCCGGCCGTCACATACTTCTGGGCAAAGCGCGCTGGATCCGCCTTGTACAGTGAAGGCTGATAGATGCCTCCGGTGCGTGCGCGCAAACCCGTAAACGGCAGGCGAAACTCCACGCCAGCATTCAAGTTCATCACTGCCGACAGCTCATCCTTGATGCGCTTGTTGATCTCCGTGCGGTCCGGCAAATCGCCTACGCCGGAGGTGATTTTCATGGAAGAGTAATCCGTATAATTCACCTCGGCGGTGCCGGTCAAAATCCAGAGATTCACCATCGCGCCGACCGTCATCTCCGAAGGCGGAGTGAAGTGGTAGATCGAGGTGCTTTCCGTTTCCGGAACGTCCAGGCTGCGATTTGCGGCAAACTCGCTCCTGCCACTGGCAAAGACCTGCTCCTCGACCTTATGCGACGAAGGCATCTTGAACGAGGCACTCACCCCGATGAAATTTGCCAGCCTGTACATCATGCCAAAACGCAAGTCCCAGCCCCGATATTGCTTGCTCCGCACCAGACGGTAGTCCGTTGCTACGAAGCCATCGGTTTGCATCTCTCCTGGAACGGTCTGAACCCCGGTGGGATAGAAATCGTTGAGGTCCGAAGCCGAGAGTTCGAGATCACTGGTGTAATAGCCGGTGTTGTAACTCCCACTGATGCCGAAGAAGATGTTGTGCGCTGCTTCCACCGCGGCGCCAAAGGAAAAATGCGTCAGGCCGCCATCGTCGAGCAGATAACCCTGCTCGTACATGTTGGCGCCGAGAATGGTTTGGTCTCCCAGATAGTTGCCGGAGGAATCATATGCCGGGTACGTCAGTCCGAGCTGCCTTGCCGTCGGATCGCCGCGCAGAGCGAGCGCCTGTACGAATGAAGGTGAGCCGCCGTTGAGGCCTTCATACTTATAGCCGAAGTCGAAATCTTTGGGCTGAGTATAGCCAAGCCCCAACACCACACTGCGGGTCGAATCGAGGTGGAAGGGAACAGTCAACCCGATCTGCCCCGCCGGCGTGCTGGTCGTGGTGAAAGCGGTATGCGTGCCGTAATAGTTTGAGGTGCTTTGGAAGGCATTCGTGTTCCAGGTTGCGGAATAGCTGGTCCTGCCGCCCACGGCCATGGTTGCCGGATTGAAGCGCAAGGCGGCAAAATCATACCCGATAGTGGAGTAAGCGTTGCCCATGCTCAGCGCGCGCGCATTGAAATGCAATCCCTGCCGCGAGACGCGGAGCGCGTCGGAAATCTGCTGGCTAAAAACTCGAGTGGTGGCAAACATCATGAACAGCATCACAGCGGCGACAATCGGAGTGGTTTTTCTCATAGTTCCTTTCGAGGTTTTTTCGTAACTATTCAGCTCCTATTTCCTGTAAGCGGATTGAACGGATAAAGCGGATTTCTAAAACTTGTTTTGCAGAATCACTATCCGTTCAATCCGCTTCATCCGTTTACTCTTCTTTTTTGAGCTGAATAGTCACGTTTTTTCTTGATATTCCCTCGTGATAAATTTTTCAGTTTCGAACCCAAATTTTGCAACGAAAAAAGAACCGCAATACCTGATTTACGGCGCGAACCTCATCGTGAACAAGAACGTCTGATAGGCGATGCTCTGCTCCGCACCGCTGTCTTCGCTCGTTTGCAGATCCTTGTATTCTCCCCGCCATCCGTAGGCATATCCAATTTCTACTTGAAACATATCGAAGGAGTTGATGCCCAAGCCGGCCGTTAGAAACTTCTGGCCGGAACCGGCTGGAGCGTTTTTGAAAGCCGAGGGCTGATACATGCCTCCGGCGCGCAGGCTCAGCTTCGTGAACGGCGGACGAAACTCCACGCCGGCGTTCACGTTCACAACGGCAGTGAGTTCCTCTTTGAGCCGCTTGTTGATTCGAGTTCTATCGGAAAGAACGCTTACGCCGGAATTGAGCTTCATGGCGGAGTAGTCGATATAAGTGGCTTCGGCAGTGCCCGTGAGCATCCAGAAATTTGCCATCGCGCCAATTGTGGCCTCCGGTGGCGGCGTGAAGGAATAGAACGACTGTGTCTCGCTTTCCGGAACGAGGAGGTCGCGACTGGAGGTGAATTCAGTGTTGCCGCTGCGGAAGAGAGTCTCACGAAGGCGGTGAGAAGTCGGCAGCTTGTAGGAAACGCTCCAGGCAATAAAGTTTTCCAATTTGTACAAAACGCCAAAGCGGAGATTCCATCCCGAATACTGCAGTTCCCGAACGAGGCGATAGTCTGTGCCAATGAATCCAGCCGTTTGCGGATTATCCGGCACGGTCAGCATGCCCGCGCGGTAGACGTCGTTGGTGTCTTGAGCGGACAGCTCCAGGTCACTGAGGCTGGCGCCGGTGTTGTAGCTTGCGCTCACGCCAAAAAAAACATTGTGCGCCGCTTCCACCGCGGCGCCCATGGATAGATTGAAAAAAGCGCCTTCGTCGAGCAGATAACCCTTTTCATACATATTTGGCCCCAGAAGGGTGCGGTCACCCTGATACTTTCCCGAAGCGTCGTACGACGGATAGGAGAGGCCAAGAGCCCTCGCCAACGGATCCTCATCAGCGGCAAGCGCCTGTATGAACGAGCGCGACCCGGCGTTGAGCCCTTCGTACTTGAAGCCGAGGTTGAAATCTTTGGACTGCGTAAAGCCCAGGCCCAGGACCGAATGGTGCGTGGAATCGATCACGAAGGGCATGGTCACTCCCATCTGGCTGATGGTCATGTTGCTGGTCGTGAAGCCGACGTGCGTGCCGTGGAAGTCCGAGTTGGCCCGGAAGGCATTGGAGTTCATCGTCAGGGTGTAGCTGTTTTTATGGCTCACGGCCATCGCTGCCGGATTGAAGTAAAGGGCTGAGAAGTCATACCCCATCGTCGAGTAGGCGTTGCCCATGGCGAGTGCTCGGGCGTTGAAATGCAAACCCGGCCGCGAGATGCGGAGTGCGTCGGCGAGCTGTTGTCCTAGGGCGTGAGGAGTGAGGGCGACCAGTAGGGTAAACTGTACCGCAACGGTTACCGCGATACCCACGCTTGGCTTGTTGGTCTTCACGTTCTTGTCGTTGCCCCTGTGCTTGCTCAAAGTAAGACATTCAGCCCCAGCAATATCGTTGTGACGCGCGGGCTGTTGATATAAAGGCCGAGCTGGAAGAAGGTCGGGGGAATTCTCACACGGATCACGTGAGAGATTCATTCTCCAGATTCATTTTGCCGGCGGCGGATATTTTGCCAGAATTTGGGTAATGACTTCATCGAGTCTGCGCTCGCGCTTTTCCATCGGCGCATCCGGATTGAGCGCCGCGGTGGCAAAACCGCGCCACACCAATTGCTTGGCCTTGGCGTCGATAAAATCCAGGATCAGCGTCCCTTCCCGGTACTGTGTGACGTCCACGCCGCCGCCGCCATACCAACCGCCATAACCATAGCCCCCGTGTCCATACCCATAACCCCAATCGGTGACGTTGATCTTGTCCTCCGCGCCGGTGTGGTACAGAAGCACGACGTCCGGGTTATTGGTATCCGGAGTAAAGCCCTTGGCCTCCAATTGCCGGTTAACGGATTCCTTGATGCGCTTGTCCAACAAGCTGTTGCGCTCCATGGCAGCTTTGACGCTGCCCGCGGCGTCGGTTGGAACCGCCAGCCAGGCATAAGTCTTATAGGCCGCAAAATTAGCGTCTTTGTCGTAGTCGTGCTTGATCGTAACCGAGGAACACCCCAAAACAAGCGCCAAAACGCCGAGGGTGAGAATGCTGATTGGAGATTTCATACAAGTCTCCTTGGTTCGTTGTTGATGTACGATTGACGATGTGCGATTGTCGATTTACGAATGGCTGATCATCTCTGAAATCGTCAACCCGAAAGGGCCGTTTCCCGGTCGCAAATCGCTAATCGCAAATCATCGTTCATTCCAAGCTTCCGCATTTTCATAAAACTTTTGACACGACCTGGTCAAAACTCAAAATCCAAAGCACAAAATCCAAAATTCAAATTTCAAGACTCATGAAATCAATGCGAGGCTATTTGCGCTTTGAATTTTGGATTTTGGATTTTGAAATCTGGTCTTCTCAATATTGTGCCCAGGCAAAGCCGACATTGAAGCCAAGGTACTGAAATGGTCCTCTCCCGGAAGCCTCAAAGGCGTAATTATAGCGCACGTTGAGCATCATGTTGGCGCCGCTCCGCAATGGCACGATTAGGCCGACTTCCGGCGCCAAGCCCCAGTTCCAACCGTCATCCTGAAAAGAATAGATGCCGAGGTCCAAACGTTGTTCGACGTAATAGCCCGGTCCGTAGAGCCCAAAATACGGCCTGGCACTGCCTTCCTGGCCGCCATAGAACTGAAAGCCAACCATGAGCGGAAAAGCATTGATGGTGCGATCCTGATTGCCGGTGGCATGGCCGCGGTTGTTTCCTAGGTCAATGGTGCCGTTCACTTCCTCATGGAAAACATTCCAGCCCAACGACAATCCCACGGAAGTGGTGGGTTTGACAAACTTTCTGAATTCCAACCCCATGCCGCGCCAACTGTATGCGCCGGTAAAATCTTTGGTATCGGATACCGGCAGTCCCATGTTGTAGGTGATGGCGCCATAGGAGTCGCCCGTAAACTGTGCCTGGCCGGCAGGAGCCAGGCCTAGGATCACGAGGCTGAGCGCAAAGAACAGGAATCTAAGTTTCATGGTTTTCCATCCTTAGGTTAGATCAAAAGCAAAATTCAAAGCTCAAAATTCAAAACATGGAGCTCTTTAGCAGGATGCGGATAACGTCTCGAATTGACCGGATTTGTCATTCCCGCGAAAGCGGGAATCCATGATTTTATTGGGTTTTCTGGATGCCCGCTTTCGCGGGCATGACATCAAAAGGGTTTTTCACCATCCTGTTAGAGGATTTATATAGCGCATTAAGCTTTGGATTTTGTGCTTTGTGCTTTGGATTTGAATTCACTCACTTTCCCGCTTCCAAATACGGCGACTGCTGAAAAGCCTGATTGATGGTGGTGGTAATGCGGGTCTGCGGACTTCCGCCTTCTCCCAACAAACCGTTGATGGCCGCCAGCCATACCGAGCCCAGCCGCCTGTTCGGCGTATCCGCCTTGGTCGGGTCAATCATTCCAATGAAGATCGTGCCCGTCGTAAACTCATAAGGCACGGCATATCCAGGATAATACCAGCCCATGCCCGGCGGGTAGCCATACCAGTAGTCCCAATACCAACCATAGTAGGCGTAGCCATAATTGTCCGTTGCCGTGGCCGCGACCACGACCAGCACATTAGCCTCTTGCGGACTCGCCGCTTCCGTGAATCCATCCCTCTCCAAGTTTTGCCTGACTTCAGAGAGGATTTGCGCGTCATATCGCCGGGTTAGTTCGGTGGGGCAGCTCTGTTCTAGTTCGGGATTGTCGCAAAAATGAACGATGGAATCCACGAGTGCATAAGTCCTGAGCGCGCCAAAGTTGGCGTCATTGTCATATAGGGTGGTGACGAGGTCGAGTTCCGCCACACTATTGATTTCGCCGGGATAACATCCGGCAAAAACCAGGATGACTCCGGCCATCAATGCCAGCACACTGTACAACACGCGGCGCCTGATTGCTGTGCGTTTGGGTCTTCTCATAGCATTACTCCCTTGAGTTGTTTTTGAAATGACTGCCCGGGCGGCGGGCAGTGATCTGAATGGTTACGTTTTTTGTTTGTAAAAGCCAGTTCAGAAACCTCAACAAGCAGGACTTTCGCGGGTCTGAGGCGGCATTTGGCAGGAGATCAGACACGTCCGACATTGTCAACCGGCCGGACTCCCCACGGCTGCTTCGGCGTATTCCTGATACAGCCGGTACAGCACCATGGTTAATGGAACGCCGAGAATTGTTCCCATCGGACCCAGCGCCCACGTCCACACCACCAACGACAGCACAATCACCAAAAACGAGACTTCCAGCCCTTTTTGCATGAAGCGGGGCTTGACAATATTTTCCGATATCGAGTTGAACACGAAAAATCCAATCACGACGATGAGCGCTTTGCCCCCACCGAACTCCAGCAGTGCCAGCATGGCCGGCGGCAACAGGGAGATCATGAATCCAATACTGGGGACGAAATTGAGCAGAAACGACAGCGCGCCCCACAGCACCGGAAAATCGACGCCGAGCACGAGTAGAAGAATGGTATTGCAGACGCCAACGATCAAGCCGGTGAGAGAGACAATGGCCACGTATTTCCGCACGTCTTTGCCAAAGGTGAAGAAACGGGACATGGCGCCTTGCGCTTCTTCCCCGCGGCGCAGCTTGCCAAGATGTCCGGCGGCTTCGATCAGAATGAACACCACGATCAGGATGATGACCAATGACATGCTCACCATGCCGAGGCCGGCTGTGAGCAGCTTGGTCGCCAACTGCATGATGCGCTGCGGCTCGAGGCGGTTGGCGGAGAACAACGCCGTGACATCGATCCCGGCTCCGGCGGCAAAGGCGGTAAGAGAATTCCTGATTTCAACGAGGCGCGGTTGATACGCCGGCAGTTGGTCGATCATGCGGGAAATGGATACGCCGACGAGCGTCGCCAGCGCCAGGCCGCCGAAAACGACCGCCAGAATGGTGATCGCCACGGCCAGGCCCGGGCTTATGCCTTTGCGAATGCCCCATTCCATAAAGGGCGTCACCGACATGGCCAGCAGGAAGGATAGCAGAATCAAATTTACGATCGGTGCGGCGAAATGCATTCCCGCAATAATGATCATGGCCGCCGCGAGCGTGACCAAAGGATTCCTGACGGATTGCATGGGGGCTGCTCCACTCCAAGCCGAATGGCAGTTACAATGTTTCCAATCTCATCCACAACCTCGCAACGCTTCAATCAATTCCATGCCGTGGCTGTTCGCCACCTCATGGAAGCTGATCTCCGGTTGTTCGCTGGCCAAGTCCATGGCAGCCAGAACCTGCAGATACCACGGAGACCGGATGTGCCGGTACAGATCTTCCTTGGACCGCCACTGCTCCAAGTACAATATCGCCGGGGGCTCCCCATATTCTTCGTAAATGGCGCATGAGAGACACCCGGACAAGCTGCGCATGAGGCCTTGCACGTGACTTAAAACTTCAAGGATTTCGTCCCGCTTTTCCGAAAGCAGAACAATTCTCACGCTAGCGATGATCATCAGGTTATTCCAAACCCAAAATTCAAAATCCCAAGAGTGACGACGAACTTCGGCTTTGAGCTTTGAATTTTTAATTTACGCTGCTGAGCTTCGAATTTCGAAAATTACTCTTCTGTTACATTTGCTACATTTATGCCAAATCTCATCACGTGGGAACACAGTGGAACAAGCACATTTGTTTCAAATAATTAAGATGGGGAGAAATATTCTGGCGAAAATAAAGACAGTCTGAAAGCAGTCTAAATATAGTCTTTAGGTCGGAATATGGTCTTTCTTCCTGCGGTATGGAATTCCCAATTTGCTCATCTTGCCATATAGAGTGGATGGCTCTAGACCGAGCAGCTTCGCCGCTCCATGCGGGCCCTTGATGCGCCACTTGGTCATCTCCAGAATCTTGATGATATGTTGGCGCTCGATATCAGCCAAAGCCAGGAGTTTGTCAGGCGAAGAGAGTATCTCTTGAGGGAATTGCACCTGAAGGACGTCTCCAGAGCTGATGATCACGGCATGCTCGATAATGTTGCGGAGCTCGCGGATATTGCCCGGCCAGCGATATTGCTGTAGTGCCGCCATGGTGTTTTTCGGCACGGTTGGGGTCTTCTTGCCCATTCTTTCGCCAAATTCCTTCAGAAATGCCCAAACCAATACCGGGATATCTTCCGGACGCTCCCGCAGCGGCGGCACAGAGATGGGAAAGACGTTCAAACGATAGTACAAGTCCTCGCGAAAAATTCCCTGGCGAATCGCTTTGACCAGGTCACGATTCGTGGCGGCAATCACGCGTACATCGACTTGTATGGTCTTGGGGCTGCCGAGGCGCTCGAACTCACCTTCCTGCAGCACACGCAGCAGCTTCTTCTGTAATTCGTGCGATAGTTCTCCGATTTCATCGAGAAAGATCGTGGAGCCATCGGCCACTTCAAAGCGGCCAGTCTGCCTGGTCAATGCGCCGGTATAGGCGCCCTTCTCCCTGCCAAACAACTCACTCTCGATCAGCGTCGAGGGCAGGGTGGCGCAGTTGACCTTCACCATGACCCGGGCTTTACGCGGGCTGAGGTCATGGATCGCAAGCGCGATCAATTCCTTGCCGGCACCGGTTTCGCCGCAGATAAGCACCGACGATTGCGTGGGGGCCACTTGCTCCAACTGGTTAAGCACATGCCGCATCGCGGGGCTTTCACCCACGATATCCCCGTAACGCTGCGTGCCTTTGATCTCGGCATGCAGATACTCGGCCTCCAACTGCACGCGGTCCTTCAGCCGCTTGATTTCGTTATAGGACTTTTGCAGATCCGCCTCGGCGCGTTGGCGCACCAGGGCATTGACGAAAAATTCGCCAATCAAGCGGAAGCGCGAAGTTAGTTCTTGCGGCCAGACACGCTCACTGCGCACCGAGTTGATCGACATGAGGTAATCAACCGAGCCATTGGCCACGAGCGGGATCAGCAGTCGAGAGCGGGTGCCGATTTTTTCGGCGTGTTGGCGGTCGATCGCCGCCTCAGGCGGAAGGTCTTTGACGTGAAACGAAAGCGTTTCTCCGGACAGCACTTTGCCGGTTGACCAGGGATAATGCTCATGATAATTGATGCCCTCCGCCATTTCCGGTAACCCCTCGGCGTGGCACGCGTGGGTCAACTTCACCTCTTTTTTGTCAGGTGAGACGTGCAGCAAGCCGCAGCGATCGATCTGGAAAAACTCCAGGATTTGCCGCAGCGCGGCCTCGATCTCGCGGTCAACCTGCTCCGCGTGCAGTTTCACGAATCTGGCGGAAAGGGCGGAAATGATTTTTTCGAACTGGAATTGGCTTTCTAATTTGGCATACTGCCCCAGGAGCTCTTCTTCGGCATGTTTGCGATAGAGGGCGTGGGCAAAGATTTCAACCACTCGCTTAAACTGCTCAATGAACGCTTCCGGCCAGGAGCGGTAGCTGCGAAAAGAAGCAAAACCGATCGCGCATATCATGGAGCCGCCAATAGCCACCGGCACGCAAAGATGGGACTTCAACCCAGACTGTTGGCAATAGGCTTTCTCCGCCGATGCTTCTTCTGGCAGCTCGTCTGGGCGTTCGAAGGCGACGATATCCCCACGCTGGAGCTGGCGGGCATACCAGGGCAAGGTATCCGACAAAACTATGACTGGGCTGCGCTCAATGCCCGGCACAGCATAAGAATGGGTTTGGCGCAGCTCTTTCCGGTCTTCGGAAAAATCTGCGAAACCGCTGCGATCCACTCCCAAGCACTCCACGATACGTTGTAATCCTCGCTCGATCTGCCCGTCCACTTCGCTGGCCGGCAAATTAACCAGGATGGCGGAGATGTCTGAAATCAACTCTTGCAGTTGCAGACGTTCCTGCAGCGAAGCGATCTGCTGTTGGTACCCGGCTTCCGAGGCGGTCATATTTTTGAAATGCTAAATTCAAAACTCTAAATCTAAAGTACAGGTTTCGAGCTTTAGATTTTGAGCTTTACTCCACTGCTATCGTCCGTCATTCCGCCGAATGCCGAAATGACACCTATATAATTACTAAAACTTAACAATTTGTCCGGGAAAAATCAAACATAAATCGACCAAGGGGCAAGCAGAGATGATTATGCGCTTGAAGCACCAATTAAATGCGACTTGCTGCGATTCTGCCGACAACCGTTCCGCCTGACTTATAATAATGAAGGAAATGACCGTCATGGTGACCGCGAGCGCGACATTGGCGCGCGCCAGCCAAGTGTAGTAATTCACGATGTCGCCATTCGGACAGGCCGCGAGCAACAAAACTCCCGCGCTGACATGAGGAGGGAGCGCGAGCATGCGGATCAAAACTACGCCGAGCATTGGCAACAAAATGAACTGGGCCACTAAAATCAAAGCGAGCGTCTTTTTTTGCCGCCCCGTCGCTTTGAAATGCTGCGGGGCCAAATCCAATCCCACCGCCATCATCATTAAGATGCTGATGAGCAGAATACCGAAATCAATAATCTGCTTCATAGAATTTCAAATGCCCACAGCCGGATGGATCAAATTTGCCATAAGCTAACAAAAGACAACTTGTTTGTCAAAGGCTCTTTCTGCGATCAGGTGGCCTGGCCATGCCTTTTGCAATGTTCATCTGTTGCGCGAATTGAAATTTGTTTATGAACAACATCAGCAAGCATGGGCAAAAGAAATCAGAAATGCAGTATGGAAGAAAGTAAAAAACTTGCTTTTCTTGAGGTGATTCGGCTATACTTTATTTCACGCTGGCCTTTACCGGGCAAAAACGGCTGCTGCAGCACCTCTGAATTTACCCCGCCATCTAAGCTCCGAGTGTCCTTTGCGCTTTAAAGCGATCCAGCACAACGCGGATGAACCGCAACCAAAAAGAAAAGCGCACGCAAAGACGCAGAGACGCAAAGAATACGCAGAGTTTTTCTTTGCGAAATCTTTGCGCCTTTGCGTCTCTGCGTGAAAGTTTTTGCTTTTTTTTCACAGATTTAGTTACTAAAGCATTAACATTGTCAAGTTAAAATTCTCTGTAGTTCTGTATTGAAAAAGGCGTCAAGAGAGATGTGAAAACTTTCAGATTTTCTAATCTACATAATGACAAGCCACCGAGAAGAACGGACTAAATCGTGGCCACATTACTTTCCATAGTTTTCTTGGGATTCTTTCTCGGCATGCGCCATGCCATGGATGCGGATCATGTCATCGCCGTTACCACCATTGTCAGCCGGCAGCGCACGGTCCGCGGCGCGGCGTTGATCGGGATGCTCTGGGGTCTGGGACATACCCTCACGATCATGCTGGTCGGCGGCGCGATGATCATTTTTCGCATTGTGATCTCTCCCCACGTCGGGCTCACGATGGAGCTCGCCGTGGCCTTGATGCTGATCCTCTTGGGATTCTTGAATCTGAAAGGCATCATGCGCTGGATCAACGAAACCTTCAGCTCGCGCCCAGGGCCTGAAAGTGAAATCCAGCATGTCCATCCGCACCGCCATGGCGACTATGTGCATAGCCACGTTCATCGCCACAATCCGGAGGGCCATGGCCATAGTGAAGAGGCAACGCCGCAAGGATGGCTCGATCGAACGTTCGGGGAGCTCAGGCTCTATCAGGTTCTCCGCCCCATAATCATCGGCGTCGTGCACGGCCTTGCCGGCTCATCGGCGTTAGCGCTGCTCGTCTTGCCGATGATTCACCATCCCCTCTGGGCCGTCGCATATCTTCTCGTTTTCGGCGTGGGGACGATTGCGGGAATGGCACTGATCACCACGGCCATTGCACTGCCGGTTGCATATACGTCGAAGCGGTCCGCTGAAATCACCCGCTACCTGGCAATGACAACAGGCCTGTTGAGCCTGGTGTTTGGCCTGTATCTCGTTTATCGCATCGGCTTCGTCGATGGGCTTTTTACAAAGTAGTTGGCTTCAAAAAGTGCTTGACAACCGCTCACGAATTTGTTAGCATTGCGCAAACGTTTGTGCATTCACTGAAACCGCCCTGCCTTCGCATGTCCACTACCATCCATGATATTGCCAGGAAAACAGGGATCTCGGCATCGACTGTATCACGTGTTCTCAATCACAAAACGGAGAATTACCGCATCAGCAAAGAAACAGCAGCTCTGGTGCTGAAGGCGGCAAAAGAACTGAACTACCAGCCGAATCAATTGGCACGCGGGCTCCGGCTGAAGAAAACTCACACGATCGGCCTGGTGGCCCCGGATTTATCTAATCCGTTTTTTGCATACATCATTAAAAGCATTCAAAACGTCGCGCATGGATTGGGATACAGCCTGGTCGTTTGCGATACGGACGAGAGCCTGGAGATGGAGATCGAGCATCTCAATCTTTTGCGGAGCAAGGG
>JBOHQX010000108.1:0-19852 GCA_050732395.1 bacterium | reverse complement strand
AATACAAACTTGTAAAACTTTGCATTTTTAGCAAAGTTTTTGGTTGCGACTTTGCCAGCCGGAAGTCTTTGCGAATCTTTGCGAGGCTCTGCGTGAGTTTTTTTTGTTGCGGCTACGCCGCGCTGTGTGATTCCGTGGCTAAAAACTTTGCAAAAAAAACGAAGTTTTGCAGTTTTGTATCACAAAGGATCACAGAGCCTGCATTGGAAAGTGAACCAGGAAATGGAAGTGCATGCCCTTTTATCATGATTGTTTTTCTCTGTGCACCTTCGTGTAACTCCGTGTCTTCGTGTTGTTCTTTTTAACGAACAATTTCAAAACAAAACCGTGATGAAAGAACCTCAAGTCACGCTCGGGCTCGCTTTGCAACACGGATTGAGTGAGGATGAATTCCAGCGCATTCTCAAAATCCTGGGCCGCACGCCGACTTTTACGGAGCTGGGAATCTTCTCCGTCATGTGGTCGGAACACTGCAGCTACAAAAACTCGATCACCCAGCTCAAAAAGCTGCCACGTGAGGGCAAAAATCTGCTCGCCAAAGCCGGGGAAGAAAACGCCGGCCTGATCGACATCGGCGACGGCCTGGCAATTGCCTTCAAAATTGAAAGCCACAATCACCCTTCGGCGGTGGAACCCTATCAAGGCGCCGCCACCGGCGTGGGCGGAATTTTGCGCGATATTTTCACCATGGGTGCGCGTCCCATTGCCGCGCTCAATTCATTGCGTTTCGGCAATCTCGATGATGCGCGCACGCGCTATCTCTTCAAGGGCGTGGTCAAAGGCATCGGCGACTACGGCAATTGTTTCGGGGTACCGACGGTGGCCGGCGAAATCTATTTCGAAGAATGCTACCGCGACAATCCCCTGGTAAATGCCATGGCAGTCGGTTTGGTTAAACACGAGCGTGTTGCACGTGCCGTGTCCTCGGGCGAGGGTAACAGCGTGATACTCATCGGTTCGTCCACGGGCCGCGACGGCATTCATGGCGCCACGTTTGCCAGCGAAGAAATCTCCGAAAAGAGCGAAAAGAAGCGGCCGCAAGTGCAGGTTGGCGATCCCTTCGCGGAAAAACTTTTGCTCGAGGCCTCGCTCGAGATGATCAAAGCCGAGCTGGTGGTGGGCATGCAGGACATGGGTGCGGCCGGCATCACGTGCTCGACCGCCGAGATGTCAGCGAAAGGCCGATACGGCATGCAAGTCGATCTCGACAAAGTGCCGTTGCGTGAGGCGGGGATGGCGCCGTACGAAATCATGTTGTCGGAATCTCAGGAGCGAATGTTGGTTGTTGCCAGACCGGGCAAAGAAGAAGAGATCAGAAAAATTTGCGAGAAGTGGGATTTGCATGCCGCGAAGATCGGCACGGTGCGCAGCGGCAATCTCTTATGCGTGCGCATGAATGGCAAAACGGTGGCAGAAATTCCCGCGGAAGCGCTGGCACTGGGCGGCGGCGCGCCGGTTTATACTCGAGAGGCAAAAGCGCCAGCTTATTTGAAAGAAACGCGCGCGTTCGACCTCAGCGGTGTGCCACGGCCGGAAGATTTGCAAGCAGTGCTGCTTAGGCTCTTGTCTTCGCCGAATATCGCCAGCAAGCGCTGGGTGTATCGCCAATACGATTCCACCGTGCGCAGTAATACCGTGATCCTCCCCGGCGGCGATGCCGCGGTATTGCGCATCAAAGGCGTGAAAAAAGGGATTGTGATGAAAACGGATTGCAACGGCCGGTACGTCTATCTCAATCCACGCCGGGGCGCGGCGATTGCCGTGGCCGAATCCGGCCGCAACGTCGCCGTGACCGGTGCGAAGCCGGTGGCCATCACGAATTGTCTGAATTTCGGCAATCCTTACAAACCGGAGGTCTATTGGCAATTTCAAGAGGCGATTGCCGGCATCTCGGAAGCCTGCCTCGCGTTGGAAACGCCGGTGACCGGCGGCAATGTCAGCTTCTACAATGAAAGCCCGGCCGCGGCGGTTTATCCCACACCCGTCATCGGCATGCTCGGTGTCTTGGAGGACGTGACCTGTGCGATGACGGCGAATTTCAAGCAAGCCGGTGATGAAATCGCACTGCTTGGAACTAATCTCGAAGAAATCGGTGGGAGCGAATACCTTAAGACCATCCACGGCAAAATCGCCGGCGATTGCCCGCTGCTCGATTTGTCGCGTGAGCGCGTCGTGCAGGCAGCCTGCCTGCAGATGATTCAAGAAAGATTGTTGCATTCCGCGCACGATGTTGCCGACGGCGGCCTGGCCGTGGCGCTGGCGGAAAGTTGTATCATGGATGAAGAACATCCCTTGGGCGCGGAGATCACTTTACCACAATATAGTCGTGCGGATTTCGCTTTGTTCGGGGAGAGCCAGTCGATGGTGATCGTTTCTTATGCCGGGTCGCAGCGTGCGAGAATTCAAGGGATTTGTGAGCAGCACAAGGTGCCGCTGACTGTGCTTGGAAAAACTATCAACGGGGATTTGCGTCTTGCCGGTCTTGTGGAAATTGCCAGTTCGAAATTGGCAGAGGCGTATTACGGCGCGATTGAAAGAATCATGGAGTGAGGTATAACTCCCATTGCTACGCGTATTCCTGATTTCGCCCCAGACTTGAGATTTTGGGTCGTCCGGAGGCCGAGCCTCCGGACTCCCGTTGTCGCGATAGGGTCAATTCCCTACATTTACCGGCGGGCGAATTTCTCGCACCGGGCGACCCCGAATCGTTCCCCGTAGCAGGGAACCTTACGTTCTTTGACAAGCCAACTCGTGCATCGAGACCAAGCCTTTTCGGTTGAACCATCGTATCGAGGTGCGGCGACGCTGTGCGTAGCCGATTCTCGTGCGCTTAAACTTCCAGTAGCGCAAGCGATGGCGCACCCATTTATCCCACAAGCGGAATTGTTCCCGCACGCGGGTATAAGGCTTGGCGTAATAGTTGACGACGCCGCGCAGGAGAGCGTTGAGCTCCGCGATGGTCTGATCCAAGCTTTTGCCGTTAGTACGCCGGGTGATATGCCGGACCTTTTCCTTGAATTTCTCCGTTGCTTTCTGGCGCATCACCACCGCATTGGATTTGAACGTAAATCCGAGGAAATCGAAATGCTCATCAAACGAAGTGATTTTGGTTTTCTCTTCGCTGAGAGCGAGTCCGAGTTCCGCCAGGATGGTTCGCACCAGGGCGAGCGCCTTCTCTGCGTCAGGGAGGGTGCGGCAGAGGATGACAAAGTCATCTGCATACCGCACGAAATAGAAGCCGGCCTGTTCGAGCGCCCAATCGAGCCGATTGAGCACGATATTTGCCAACAGCGGCGAGACGACTCCGCCAACACAAAAGATAACCTGGCGTTTTTCCGCCGCCTGGTGATTTTGGTACCGGTATCGAGTGCCTGATCTTTATCGTATCCTTTCCAACAAGGATTTCTTTTACCAAGATACGAAGGATCCTTTGACGTTCGAGAACGTTCAGTTGTTTCGCATTCAGGCGCAACTGGCTGATCAGTTCCTCGATGTTGCCGGATAGCTCCATCAAATAATCTCGACTCATTTGCTGCGCTTCAAGATTCTGGAGTTCCGAGGTAATGGCTGTCTCCCGGCGTTTCAAGGCCGGAACTCTCTGGCGCAATTCCGACAATGTTAACAGATCTTCCTGATAGGCATCAAGCAGTTTGTCGACTCCGGCCTTGATGCGCATTTGTTCTTTGACAAGCTTTTCTCGCCGTTTCTGAGCCGGACTCGAATTCAAGGCTTCCTGAACCCGGCGGTCGATTTCTTGGCGAATGAGCTGCGGGTTCTCGAGAAGTTCAACGATCTGCTGCCAGACCACCTCATCCAATTCGTCCTGGCGAACCGGGCGATTCTTGCAGACGCGACCATTGGGGTAGCGATAATCGTCTGAACCCAGACAGCGATAATAGTAAATCTTTCTTTTCGAGGTCTGGGTTGAAGTTCTGTAGTAGGCATAACCACATTCATTACAGACCAGAAGACTTTGCAATAGAGTCGGTTCCTTGGTGCGGCGTAGCGACAGCTTCTGGTTTTTCTTCAGGAGTTCTTGCGCCAACGCAAAAGTCTCGTTGCTAATCAGAGGAGGTACGGATATTTCAATCCAATCCTCCTTGGTGCGTTCGCGATTCGCGCTTGAGCGCGGGGAATAACCCCCTTTGAGACGAAGGGGACGAGTAATCTTTTTCCTTTCCACTTGCTCGGTCTTGCCGTAGCAGGCCGTACCCTTGTAGGCCGGATTTCTCAGCATGGCCCAAATGACGGATCGATCCCAGCGCTCTTTGCCGGTTCGCGTTCGAATGCCTTGGGCGCCCAAATAACGAGCAATAGCGCCTATTGCCCAGCGCGACTCCGTGAATAGCTTGAAGATTTCTTGCACCGCTTGTGCTTCCGACTCATGGATTTCATAATAAGCCTCGCACTGGTCTGTCTTCGGCACATAACGATACCCATAAGGTGCACCGGACAACACGCTTACGGCGCCATTCTTGGCACGATGTCTTTTACCGCGCCGGCTGCGTTCGATAATCTGTGCACGTTCATACTCGGCAATCATTCCTTGAAATTGCAGAAGCAGCTCTTCTTCAGGGTTGTGAGCCCGTGGCGACTTAATGAAGATCACTTCAACACCATGTCGAGCAAACTCTTCAATCAGCAGAACCTGATAGGCATATTTGCGGCTGAGGCGATCCGGAGAATAAATCAAAACCACTTCAATTTGCCCTTCGGCCGCCAGGTCACGGAGTTTCTCCAGACCCGGTCGCGCCAATAAGCTACCACTGTACCCCTCATCCAGGAAAACCCACTCCGGCGGAACGGTGTAGCTTTCGCGGTGCGCCAATTCCTTCAGGGCTTCGGTTTGACTAGCGATGGTGTTTTCGTCTTTCTGTTTTTCTGATGAAACCCGTGCGTAAATGGCCGCTATTTTCACAACATTCTCCTTGTGGTTCAACCAAAGCTGCATCTGAACCGCACCGAAAATTAGGAAGCAGACTTTGATAAGCCTGCAATAAGTTCAGAGTTGCGAAACGATCATAGCTGTATTCCACTTCGACTTTTCGATCAAAGCTTTTCTCAGCCATGCCTTTATCCATGACGGAGAATCCGCTCCAAAGCTCGGGTTGCAATATCGCTGATGGACTGCCCCGTCGCACGAGCATATTCTCGTAAGCGCTGCGCCAGGCTTTGGGGAACTTTGACGGTAAAAACCACCTTTTGTTCTGGGATCGGCAGCATAGCTTTTGCCTGTTCTGCTTCGCGGACGTAGCGATAGGCTTGTCTTTGCGAGATCCCAAAATGCTCCTGCAACTCGGCAATCACCTGAGCACTTGAACGGTGCTTTCCGAAAAGCGACCTGGCGTAATTGATCCGGTGGTTTCTTTCCGCCGCAGAGGATTTGCTCATATGACATAAATATAATACCGTTTATGTCAAAAAACAAGAAATTTCTATTTGCCAAAGCTCGGTTTGCCTCGGTTTGGGTGAGGGATGGTACGCTCGAATTCAAAGTTATCGATTGTGTTGGCGGAGTCACGACACCGCCTTGCGGTGTGCCGCGCGTGGTGTCAATGAACTTGCCGTCTTCCATGACTCCCGCGCTGAGAAACTTGCGGATAATTTCCAGAATATTCCCGTCAGCGACTTCTTCACACACGGCTTTCATAATGACATCCTGGGGTAGATTATCGAAGAACCCCTTGATGTCAGCGTCCACCACGATGCGTAGGCCTTGCTTCTTGGCTTCAAGCACAAGCTGCACGGCGGTATGGCAACCGCGGTTGGGACGAAAGCCTGTGGAATGCGGGTGAAACTTGGGCTCAAAGATCGGCTCCAGGAGCTGTCGCACCACTTCTTGTGCGACGCGATCGCGCACCCCGGGAATGCCGAGCGGGCGCAGCGGTGCATTCTTGCGACGTAGGAACGTCTTGGGAATCCACACGCGGCGGTTCGGCTGCGGTTGGTATCGATGACGTTGTTTCATCACGCGCATGAGTTCGGCGAGATTCATGCCGAGATTATTCTCATACTGCGCGATGGAAACGCGGTCAACTCCGGCTGCGCCTTTGTTGCGCTTGACGCGCTTGAAGGCTTTAGCCAGCAGTTCGATAGTGATCCGCCCGGTGAGCGAATGATGTTTGAGTTTACCTGCCATTCCCATAAAACGGTTTGGTTGGAAAGAGTGTGGCTCATTTCGTGGACTACAGATAAGCGGCGTCTTTAGACACGGGTGTTACCTTCGAGAAGGAGAAGGACGTCGATCTATCGACGCATTCGCCAGCGGCTAATTACCAGACTCATCTGAAATGAGTTAGTCTCTTTCTCAGGACTCGGTGTTGTTGTTTGCTGCCTGGCCGCCACGTGCGCTCTCCCAGCAGCACGATTTGGCTTCGGCAACTCCTTTATGCAACGCAGACTCCTTGAAGCGGAAGGACGATGGGTCATCCCGTCCGCACCACCGCGTCGGTCGAGCCTTTCGTTTCCTTATAGCTCGGCCTTGTCTCGAGCAACATCGCCGAGAAACGTCGTAGGAGTCCCCGAGGTCAGCGCGTTCTCTTTCGCGAGGCGACGGCACCAATCACGGCCCAAGATATACGCCAGCATACCCGTTTACATCTGGCGCACGAAGCCGAAAAGTCGGCAGCAACACTTCGAACAAGACAACGCCTTGGTGTATCTCGGGGCGCTGAAACGTGCCACCTCCCCGCGACGATGGTTTGGCTCCTTTCCGTTGGGATTACTCCACAAACGGCCAGCGCTAAACCCCATCGTTCCGCACGATCACGGGATCGCACGGGTCGGACTTGCACCTGTTACCTGCGTGAGTGGGAGAGGGGAGTATCCCACTCACCGACTTGAAAACGCGCCTGCACGGCGCCCTGTCATTCAGTAGGAATCCTGTTAAGCGTTTTCCACCGCTCCCAATGTTGTATGTATACTTCGATAAAGCCCACCAAGATTCCTTCTGAATGACACCCTAGATGATGTTTGGCCAACCCAACGTTGTAGCGCCGAAATGACTCTCCGAACAAACTTCAGAAATTGCCCGAACTGCAGCAGCTCTTTTTGCAAGATGAAACTTGTTGAGCCGCCTTTCCATGTGGTACAATGCCGCAACTGTGCCTTCGTCTACTTGGGCAACCCACCCGATCAAAACACCCTTTACGAAGACTATTACGCCGCATCAACATTCTCCGCAGATGATTACGGCATGGACTCCGCCAACCCGGCGTTGACAGAGATGCATGCCATCAATACGCAGCGGATACAATGGATAAAAAAGTTTAAAGTGACAGGACGGTTGCTTGACGTTGGCTGTGGCCGCGGCTATTTTCTCAAAACCGCTGAAGAGCACGGGTTTGAAGTTTCAGGGGTTGAGATTTCGGCACGCGCCGTCGAATTCGCGCGCGATCAGATGAAGGTCGAAGCAGCGAGGAAAACTCTGGAGGAGATGCAGAATACTTCAGAAAAATTCGACGCCATCACGCTATGGCATGTCTTGGAGCACTTTCATGATCCCTACGACGCCCTGCAGCGCGTGCGGGAATTATTATCAGAAAACGGCGTTTGTTTCGTCGAAGTGCCGAATTGGCACAGTTTAAAATTCATGCTTAGCCGCTACAAATGGCAAGGCGGTAATCATCCGCGCTATCACCGGACGTTTTTCACGGCTGCGACGCTGGCCCGCGCATTCCCCAAAAGCTGCTTTTCCCGCCGGCAGCGGCTCCAGATTTCATATCGCCTTCCCCGTCAGAATCCTCTGTATTGGCTCATCAAGCGGGCGTGCAATGCCTTTGGTGTTGATGCATTCCTGACTTTTTGTGCGTGGAAATAGAGTTTTGGTATGACAAAAACGACGCCCTGCAACTCCACGATATTTTTCAATAAAACTCGAAAATAGTGCTTGACTTTTACTTCGATGGGGACTAATATTCGCCGGTTTTTTCGTTGCCAGGAATAGGGCGAAAAAATTTAGAGGGGATAAAGTCATGCCAATTTCGAAGCCCATGTTTCAAGGCGTTGCATTTGTGCAAAGCCGGCGAAATATGGGTTTTTTGTTTGTATCTTGATTCGCCCGCGCATTCATTTCACTGGGAGGTAAGCCATGTCAGGAGAATTCCCGTTTCGTGCGTTGTTCTGTTCTGCCATGCTTTTACCGGCGGCCGCTTTTACACAAAATCAAGACACGCTATACCTCCGTTCGAAAATCGGCGCGTTCAAACTCATGGATCGCGGCTTCGGTTTTTTGGGAACCTCCCGGCATCACAATAAAGAAGCGGATTTCACGAACTTTGTCAATTATCATGCTGCCTTTGCGCTTTGGGTTGGAGCGGTTACTCCAAGCGGAGAAAGGCGCGTGACCAGCGGCAGTGGCAATGCCGTGAGTCGCGCACCGGAATGGGCGCCGCGCCCGGAGACTTTTCAAATCGACCATCCTGCAGATTTGTCTGCCGTCGAAAAAAAAACCATTGCCTCATATGAAGATGGCTTAGAGATCGAAGGGCACAGGCCCTTGGGGTTGTCCGTTGAGCAGAAGGTTTACGGTATGAAGGATGGGAAATTTGCCGTCATTGATTTTGCCCTAACGTTAGCGAATCCGGCCGGAGAGCTTAAGGACTTCTATGTAGGATTTTGGAGTGACATAGATGTCCCGGGTGATGATGGTAAAGATACTCCTGACAACGATAAAATCGAATTTGCTTCGAATAACAAGGCTATTCTCGTTTATGATGGCGAAACCAAGAGCGAAAGCCTGCCGCTGCTTGGCGCCATGATTTTGGGTACGGATACACCAATTGTTTCTTGGTGGCAAGATGACAGTGATCCGAAAGATGATCCTCAGGAGTATTCTTACCTAAGCGGTGAAAATGAGAAAGTTCCGCCGGAAACGCCGGGTGACTATCGCTTTCTTTTGAGCTATGGCCCATTTGGGATGTCCGCGGGCGAGACAATTCATTTTTCCATCGCTTTAACGCAGGCCGATGATCTTAATACCGTTGAGAGTAATTTCGCGACGGCAGAGGAATTTTACAGGAATGCGCTGGGCTTGGCCGGATTGCCGAAAAAGCCGGAAAGTTCGGTTGTATCTGGAAATATACCTTCCGGTAATCGGCTTTATCCAAATTATCCTAATCCTTTTAATCCTACAACCGAAATCCGTTTTGATTTACGGGAAGCCACACATGTGCAGTTGCTGATTTATGATCTCGCCAGCCGGGTCGTGCGACATTTGATCGACGGGGAATATCAACCCGGAAAACATTTTGCCAGTTGGGATGGTCGGGATGATGCAGCTAGACCCCTCGCTTCCGGGGTTTATCTGTATAAACTGCGCGCCGGAAATTTCCAAATGCAGCGCAAGCTTGTACTGATGAAATAGTTTGCCGCAGCTTTTGCTTTCTCAGATTTTGAATCAAGGGACAATGGCGCTGAACCATTATTGGATGGGAGAATGAAAATGAAACGGGGTCTTTTCATCGCGGTGTGCTTGACGATTTGTCTTGCGCAAGCGCCTTCGCTTATTGCGGACGAGCCCGGCGGCGTGAGAACGTGGTATGGGTATTTTACCGTAAAAGATGATAATGGAGTCGGTATAGCCGGAGTTTCCGTTCAACTGGCGGTCACAACTTGGTATGGCGATGAAGTGAACCCACAACATTACTCCTGCTATCAAAACGGTGTAACCGGCGCCGGCGGCTACGTTCCGCTTTCCTGCTCCATTCCAACGGAATATGCTTCGGGCTTGGAATATATGTGGGCATATATGACCGACAGTCGATATACCGTCCTTTCCTCACAGGACACTTATACTTATACCAATGGAGCCATTTGGCCTTTGTTTTATGCTGTGTATGATTTGGATGATAACGGCATTAAGGACAGTTATGAGTTGCCCTTAGCGCAAAAGTTCTGTCCAACTCTGAAATTGCACCACTCCACAGAGTGGATTGCCCCAGAACCTGTTGAATACATTGGTGTAGCTAAGCAGAATTTGTGGCTTGCTCTCTATAATAATCTGGGGCAATACGTCAATGATTATTCCATTCAGAATCAAGCTTCCTTCTCTCCGCCAGTGAGCACGTATTATGGCTGGGTGAGCTCGAGTAACCCTAATTTCTCGTTTGTAACCGGAAATGGCTACGCATATGTGGGAGATCCTCCTGGGTCCCCTGCATATGCGCAATATTATTTGAGATTTCATTTTAATTACGCTGGCGCAAGTGGCGATATCACTACTCCCGGCCAATGGATTTCACAGTATCAAACTGAACGACAACAGAATCAGTTTCCACATACGGTATATGCCCATCTTTTCAGAACCGGCGGCGAGACGGTTGTTCAATACTGGATTTTCTATCCATATAATGACGGCTATAACAATCACGAAGGTGATTGGGAGCACATTAATGTTCGTTTGAATGGGCAGAACCCAGCGACGGCAGCGATAACTACAATAGATTTTTATTTTCATAACAAAGTGAAAATTCTGTCTTCGGGTTATCAGTTGGATAATGGTACGCATCCTAGAGTATTTGTTGGGGGTAGTTGTGCAGGTATTAGTTTTCCTTTGACCTGCGAACAGGGAAATACTACAGGCGGAAGTTATCCATGGTCTGGCACATGGTATAACGTAGGGGGCTCGGGTTATGATGAGTATGTGAACGGATTAGGGCCGACAATTTCATATGGCTCGATTAGTATCGGTATAATTCCTAATCGTGATCGAATTGATTACAATGTTCAGCCGGGCATGTCCTGGTTAAACGCTTCGATACGCTGGGGAAATGTTGAAGTGAGTTCTCCTTGGGATTTTACTGAGCCTCTTCCTTTCGTTGGGGACGTAGGTAACAACGCGCCTTTGGGGCCTGCTTTCAATTCAGGTTGGAATGGTGTTGGGGCTGTAGGAAATTTCGAAAGCTATTAATTCGCAAGAGGCCAATGATGAAATGTAAGCGTTTCTGTTTTCTCGTATTTGTTCAATTGATGATTTTGCATTCAGCTCGAGCGCAAGTCGTTGATCATGAACTCGATCCGAGGTCCAGATATACCTTGGATGTTCTTGCAAAGATTCAATCTCAATGTGATGCCAACGATGACTCTTCATCATCAAAGGTCAGTGTTGTTCCAATTGTTGCCTTCGGCCTAGGAGGTTTTATTCTAGGTGGAATAATTGGTGCGCAAATTGACCAGGGGGGGCCATTTGAAATTACGAATGCCGAGGGGGTCAGTATGGCCGTTGGGACTGCTGTAGGAATCACCGTGGGATATGTTTTGGCCCGAAAGAGCAAAGTTAAGGGTGCAGGGAAAATAGAAAAATAAACAGAACTCTCGGGTTCGCAAACCTTGTTTTTAAAGAAGATTACTATGCAAGAGCAGGCTCCAGAGCTGGAGAATGAGACTGTTTCTTTTCGTGAGAAGACAATAACTGAAAGTATCATCAAGACGATCACAGGTGCTCATATTGGCTACCATCCAGCCAAACGAGACAGGGTACAATGCGTGAAGAAAAGTATTAGATTTTCTCCTCGAATTCTTGGCGTCGCTCTGCTCATGAGCACAGGCCTCACCAAATCGGTATGGCTTCAATTCTCTACCTCAGCCAACTTCTTGTTGCAATCGCTGGATGCGCGCGGTGTCGCTCTCGGCGAGAGCTATGTCGCAGTGGCCGGTGGAATTCATAGCCTTTATTGGAACCCGGCCGGCTTATCTGCTTTGGAAAAAAGAATTGAACTCACTTTCACGCATCGTCCAAGCATCTCGGATGATGTTCTCAATTACGAACAGGCTGCGCTGGCTTATCCGCTCAACGCACGCTCTGCCCTTGCTATAGATTACACGTATGTTGATTTCGGTTACCCCAGCTTCGACCCGGAAGAACATCAATATTCCTACGCTTTGGGCGCAAGTTATGCCATACAGGTATTCAGGAACCTGTCAGCCGGATTGACTCTTAGGCGTATCTCGCAAGAGCTTATTCTGTCCGAACATGCGTTTGCCGTGGATTTGGGCGCACTTTATCAATGGCAGAATTTCTGGCAGGCACCAGCCTGGCAAAGCCAGTTGAACTTCGGTGCCAGTCTCTCGAATTTAGGTGAGAAGGTCGAATTCTTTGAAGGTCAGGCCGATCCTCTGCCACGATTTCTGCGCTTGGGCGTGGCCTCTCAAGTTATGTCGCAATCGAAATGGAATGAAACCGGCTTGCATTATGCCGGCATGCTCGTTTCGTTTGAATATCAAAACTTGTTGAACGATCATGATGTGAATGGGGAAAAAATCTGGGAATGGGGCGCCGGCGCGGAACTACAATTTGTGGAAATGGTACATCTCCGGCTCGATTACCACAAACGCCTGCCACAAACCAACCGAACCGCAATCGGTAGAATCTTCGTGCCTGCGTTTGTTTCATAAACTTATTTCCTCACCAACACCACCTGCCCCCCATCCGCCTTCACCACATTCGCCAAAAACTGCCGATACTCCTCATATTGTTCCGCCGGCACGCGATTCATGCGCATTTCCAGGCTGCGCACGTAAAGCAGCGAGCCGTCCGCTTGAAAATTGGCTGCCGCCTGATAACTGGCGAAAGCGGTTTCGATTTTGACGGGCGCGGGCGCGGCTTCCACGGCAAAGCCGGGGGGCAAGCGATAAGAGATACTATCCACGTCGAGATAGGCGTAACTCAAATCCACCGGCTGCTTGCGCTCCGGCAATGAAGCAGGCACGTATTTGCGGCGCTCCATGAGATTGGGACGCAGAAACAGGCGCGTGCCTGAGGCGGAGGCAAAGCGCGGCAACTCGAGCGTGACCGGCAAGGTGATTTCCCTGTGCCTGCCTTCCGCCTCGGAAAAATCCGCGCTGAGCAATTGAAAGCTGCCGATGTCGATCGCACGGCGCAGCCAATCTTCGCGGTCGCGCGGCGTGCTGTGCGCCAATGCCTGGCGTACGCGATCTTGTTGATTGCCGGTGTAGCGCGTGCGCACTTCCGCGCGGGCGTTGCCGGTGGCTTCGACGGTGACGCTCGCATGCCGGATTTGTAGATTGTGGCCCGCACGGCTGCGCGGCGTGCGGCACAGCTTCCCGCCCGCCGGCGTGACCAACAGGACGTTGCGATCTTCGTTGCCCGCGCCCAGATGGCCGAATGGCATCGTTTGGCTGGTGCACTCCAGCCACAGCGTGTCGCCGCCCATCGGCGCGCAGGCGATCATGTGGTTGAATTGATTGCTGGGAAAGTCCGCCAGCACCTCCGGCTCATCGGTGCCCGAGCGCACGAGCACGGAGTAGGCTTCCACACCCGCTGCCTGCAACATGGCGATCATGTAGTTTGACAGCGCCTTGCAATCGCCGTAGCCGCGCGTGTGCACGTAGGTTGCGTCGAACGGCTGCCAGCCGCCGATGCCGAGCTGTATGCTGACGTAGCGCGTGGAGGATTGCAGATACTCATACAACGCCCGCGCCTTGTCGCGATCGTTTTTGTGCGGCGCGGTCAAGCTCTGAACTTGCGCCGACATTGCCGGCGGCAAAACGGCGCGGCCTTGCGCAAGCTGATAGTTCCACTTGCCGAATGCTTCCCACGACGACATGTCGCCCGCGTAGCCGGCAATTTCAAAATTCACCGGCGCGGTGTGCACCGCGTCTGCTTGCTCGCTCGCAGACGGGCCGTCCGGCTCAGGCTCGAATTTGGGCAAGGCGTGCGCTTCCCAGCGCAGAGTTTTCTGTTTGCCGATGTGCTCGATTTTCGGCTCAGCCAACCCGCCGTGCAGACGGTAACGCGCCGGCATCTCGTCTGGCAGCACCAGCTCATAGCCGGCGAACTCCACGGGTAGACCGCTTGCTTGCGGATACCACGTCGGCCAATTGATCAAGCCTTTATGATCGATTTCATATTCATACACCACGGTGTAAGGATAGACGTCGTGATACATGGTGGCAACGCGCGCGCGATAATCGTCGTACAGCGAAAAACTGGAAGTCGCGAGATAATCGTTGAGATCCGTTTTTTTCAAATCCCGAATTTTCCGGCCTTGCGCATCCAGTAAGACGCCGTCCAAGCTTTTCAATTCACGAAACCTGTCATAGAAGACCACGAGATTGGCCTGCTCCCGGCCTTTGGTGTTCAAAAACGTAACCGCGCGCTGCACGTTTGTCTGCGCCAGCCCCGGCGCCGTCACGGTGAAGCGCAACGTCTCCGAGCGCACGACCGCATCAGCGTTCTTCTTTAATTCTGCGGGAAGACGAGCCACGTCGAACCGCGGTTGATCGTCTCCCGGTACAATGTTGACACCCTGCAAAGCTGGTCCAAGGAGGAGGATCAACGCCAAAACAAAGGCTAAAGGCTTCACTTTGAATCTTCCTTTACTGCCGGCGCAGACGCGCCGCGTTTGAGCACGACCTGTTCTGCCTGCGCGGCCACGAGGCGATCGTAAAAATCACGCAGGGCCTTGTACTCATTTGGTTGAAAGCGGACTTTGCGGATATCCATTTGGCTGTTTATTTTCAGCGTGTTGCCCTCGACCACTACGGAGCGCGAATATTGCGCGCCCTCGCCGGGTACGTTCAACGTAATGTTTTTGGGAAACTCCAGCACGCTGTAACCGTTGGGCAGTTTTAGAGTCAAAGCGTAATTCAGCTTACGGCCGTAGGCGTAATCCACCGGAAACGTGCGCTTGGGGTTTTTGAGAGGATTGCTCTCCGTTCTTCCGCCAGTTTTTCCCAGGTATGCATGTATTTTCTTTCCGGCGAGTCCGGCCATTTGATGCCGGCCAGTTGAAAGCGCATCTTGGCGCGATAGTCGTCGGGTGTGGTCATGAACTGTTCTTCGCGCAGCGCTGGCATGTCTTTTACCGCCCAACGATGATGCATGAATTTTATGTTGTACGCTTTTGCCGTCTGCGCATAAGACATGGTCGGCGGCCAGGGATGGTCGGTGGATTCTTGCACGTCGAACGAAAGCAATTCCTGGCGCACCATGATGTAGTGCAGCACGCCGGGAATTTCGGCCCTAAACTCGCTCCAGCGCGTGGGCTCGCTGTTTTGAAACTCCCACTCTTCCAGCCAGGCGGGATTTTTCGAATGCAAGCGATAGCGATATTCCACGACGGCGCCGGTCGTCAATGCCGGTAGGGCGAAGCGCACGCGCCGCCATTCGCCATCGACGTCTTCATCGAAAACGGATTTCTTGTCCAGTTTTTCGCGCCGCACCTTGCCGTTGGGCTCCAGAATGATGGTCTGGCCTTCGACGTCTTCCACGCGATGCACGCGATCTTTGGCATAGTACTGAATGGTGAAACTGCCCCAATCATCATAGCCGGCTGGCGACAGAATTTTTATGCGCCGGTGGCGCTGGAAATTCAGCTCGAACTCGCTGTCGAAAGAGACCTCCCCATAGTCGCACAGAATCATGGCCGCGGCATCGGAATCCGCCGGAAAGGATTTCATTTCCAGGTCTGCGCGCGATACTTCGCCCCATTTCAGCGGCTCTTCCTGGGCGAGCGCCTGCGTTCCAAACAGCAAACAAACGAGAATCGCGACCCACGAGAAACCGGCGCGGGAGGCGATGCGCTCGAGGGCTTTGCGCTGACGAGGGAAATTCCACAAAAAACAAAACCACATGACGTTCTCCAGTAACGAGGTAAGAAGAGTGCATCTCAATCTGTCATGCTGTAAGCATCTTCCCAAGAGGCCTGCACTAAAACCTAGGGAAGATGCTTACAGCATGACAAACAACAGAGGCTTTGAGGACTAACTTAACATTGTCAAGCCAGATGCGACCTAGTCATGTTACGTGCCGGAGCAAAATGCTCATTTCGCACCCTCCTTCGCCTGCTCCCCGGCCCCGCGTTTGAGCACGACCTGTTCTGCGTGTGCGGCAACGATGCGGTCGTAAAACTCGCGCAGCGCTTTGTATTCCTGTGGCTGGAAACGGACTCTGCGAATGACGGTCTGGCTGATCATCTGCAAGATATTGCCCTGCACCTCCATCGCGCGCCGGAATTGGGCGGCGTCGCCGGGCAGAGTCAGCGCCACGTTTCTGGGCAGCTCCTGCACCGTGTAGCCTTCCGGCAGTTTCAGGTTTAGCGTGTAGATTAACGTGCGGGCGTAAGCATAATCGACGGGAAAGGTGCGCTGCGGATTCTTGAGTGGGTTGCTTTCGGTGCGGCCGAAGAACATCGGATTGAAATAGATGTTGTCACCCGCCACTTGTGCGTGATCGCTGGCGGAAAAATATGCCTGCGTGAGCAGCGGAGTGTATGCCGAGTCGCGATCGCTGATCGTGAAGGAGTCGAGCTGTGCGCCGGCGAGATCTTTGAGCCAGCCGTCGCGGATGTAGTCTTCATCTTTTTTGCCGTCGCGCAGGCTGCGGCGATCGAACAAGCCGCTGTAGCCCTCATCGCGACTGGCAAAATTGCCGGTTATTTTGCCATCCCCGGACAACGCCGCCGCAACGAGCGTCTCGTTATGATGACTGCCGGGATTGATGATGGTGACCCAACGAGGATTTTTCTTGTCGACCATCCAGCCGGTTTGATTGAGTGCCGCCACCGGCAGCATGTTGTAAGGTCGAAATGGATCCGTGGCGTCGAGCAAATGGTCCTTCGTGCCGGCCTTCACATAGGTGAGAACGTGATTGAATTGTGTGAGCATGGAATAGAGGTCATACACCCGCCCATGTTCGCGCGTACTTACCAGCACCGGATGTGCCTCCAGCCCGGCGCTGCGCAACATGCCCGTGAGCATGAGTGCGATTTCGGGGCCACCGCCACGCCGCGCGCGCCAGGCCTTGTCCAGGCTCACGTCGGTGTAGATGCCGCGCTCCTCGTCCCAATTCATGGTCGTGCGTACATAATCGTAGATGCGGCGCATTTTGGTTGCCTCATCGGTGACCCCCGCGACCAGCGTTTGCGCCTGCTCGCGCAGATCCTTATGCCGCTCGATCTGCCGGCCGAAATTCTCCGAATCCATGAGGTCTTCCGCCAGTTTTTCCCAAGTGTACATGACTTTTTCTTCGTGCATTCCCGGCCATCTGTAGCTGGAGAGCTGGAACTGAATTTTCGCGCGATAATCATCGATCGTGGTCATGAACGGCTCCTCGCGCAAAGCCGGCATGTCCTTCATGCCCCAACGCAGGTTGATGATCTTGAGATCGTACGCGTTGGCAGTCTGCGCATACGCCAGCGTAGAGGGCCAGGGATAGTCTTTAGATTCATGCAGATCGAACTCGTGGATTTCCTGGCGCAAAATGACGTAATTCAGCGTGCTCGGAATTTCCGCGCGAATCTCACTCCAGCGGGTGGGCTCGCCGGCTTGAAAATCCCAATCGTGCAGAAAAGTGGGGTCTTTTGAATGTACTTTGTAACGATACTCCACCACCGCGCCCGGAGCCAGAGCCGGCAGCGCAAAACGTACGCACCGATAATCGCCGTCGATGTCTTCGTCAAAGATGGATTTCTTATCGAGCTTTTCGCGTCGCACCGTGCCATTGGGCTCGAGAATGAAGGTGGAGCCCTCGATGTCATCCACGCGCTGTAAGCGCTCCTTGGCGTAATATAACAAAGAAAGCTCGCCCCAATTGAAGCCGGCGGGCGAAAGGATTTTGATCCGCCGGTGGCGCTTAAAGTTCAGTTGGAACTCGTCGTCAAAAGTCACTTCGCCGAAATCGCCGAGGATAACGGCAGTGGCGTTGGAATCCGCCGGAAACGATTCCATTTCCAAATCAGCGCGCGACACTTCGCCCCACTTCATCGGCTTTTCCTGCGCAGAAAGTTGTGTACTGGAAAGCACGCTCAAATACATCGCTAGCCGGATAATCCTGGCAAAGGAGGAGAGGCGACTTGAAATGTTTTGGTTGGAACGCAGGGTTCGCCGCGTTTTCCACGGCAAATGACGCAACATGATTCTTCTCCTACAACGATTTATGAAGACGCCAACTTGAAGCGCAATGGCAAAACATTCTATATGACGCCAGAAACAGCGTATTCTTCTCAGGAAACTATGGCTTTTCCGTCCGGCGAGAAATAAAAGGAATGAATCAGGTAAACCTGACGTTTGTCGCAGAGAACAAAATGCCAATCGGCCCCTCCCAATTTGCCATTCAACTGGGCAAATTTGAATGGATAGAATGGGCAGGAAAGACGTGCAGTTTCTTAATGACCTATAAATTTAGTGGGTTTAATTCAAGAAACCAAACACAATTTTGGCCATGGAAAGCAGCCGCAAGCGCCTCCCGGTTCATTTTTCGCCCTGATGAAACAAGCTGTCTCAAAATATGACATTTTTGTTTTCAATTTGCCATAGTGCGGCCGCAATAAGCTCAACAAATGTTTATCTTTACTTACATTTCTGCTAATCTGTCTTGTGATGGTACAATATTCGCATTAGGATCGCCTGCCGTATTCTCAAACCTCACGGGCTTGCTGCTTCCCCAAAAGGGAACTCAATTCTAATCGGTTCAAAGCTGCCCAATTAATTCTTGTGGTTCGTTTTTAGCAACTCGTCTTCGCATTCGGTGTCTGGCTGCACACTACTTGATCACCTGCAAAGCAGTTTCGTGGAGTCTATTTTTCAAAGGAAAAATCATGTCGAAGTTCCGGCATCTGAAGTGGCTGGGGTTGGCCACTATTTTAATACTCCTCGTGGTTGGCAAAAATTACGAACATGCTCTTTCATTATATTACAGAACGGAAAACAGTGCACTTTTTCGTGACCTTTTTCAATTGAATTCTGCTGCCGCCAACGGGTCTAAGCCTAAACCGTTCGAAACTCAGGGCAAAGGCCAGTTGCAGCGCCAGGTAGCAGCATATGAGGTGCTTGAGGTCAGTTTGACTGCTTCGGAGCTTACGCGCAATCCTTATCGTTCCGGGCCGGCGCTCGCCCTCACCTTCACGGGCATTTCTGGTGCGGCGCAGGGAAGATCGTTCACGACCGAAGGCTTTTGGTACGGAGATAAGACCTTTCGCGCGCGCTTTGCACCGCCGGCGAACGGCGAATGGCAGTGGACTTCGGTTTCGGATGATACCGCCTTGCACGGCAAAAGCGGAATATTCACATGCAGCGGCACGTTGCCGGCACCACATGCCTCCGCCCACGGACACGTGCGCGAGTCAACGACTCATCCCTACACGTTCGCACACGACGATGGCACGCCCTTCTTTCTCTTCGGTGATACGCAATGGTCGTTCAGCACGGCCGCGATTTCGTGGCCTGGGGAATTTCAAGCTTATGTGGATGCACGCGCAGCGCAAGGCTTCAATTACATACACGGGGTGCTGTATCAAACCTATCCTGACGGCAATGAGGTCAACGAAGGCGGTCCGCCGTTTTTCGCCAACAATGTCGACAGCTTGAATCCCGGCTTTTGGCAGGCATTCGACCGGCGCCTGGCATATTTCAACAGCAAAGGAATCGTCGTGGGGTTGATGTTCGCATGGGGCGACAATGCCTGGCAGCTCTTTGACACGCGTGCACAAGTGGAGAGATTCGTACAATACGCCGTCAATCGCTATGCGGCCTACAATCTCTTTTGGATTTTGGCCGGTGAATACGAAGAATCGACACCCCCGGGGGGCTACGAGCTCATCGGCAACATGGTGCACACGCATGATGCCTATCACCATCCCACTACGATCCATACTGTGCACACCAGCGCGACCAATTTCGGCAATGCGCCCTGGCAAACAACCATCTACCAGCAAGTCTTTCACTCCCGCCAGGTGACTCCTGACCGTGTGTTCGACAAACCGGTGGTGAATTCGGAATTCGGCTACGAGGGCGATCAATCTGCCGAAGCCGTGCGGCAAGATGCGTGGGAAATCGTGATGCGCGGCGGCTTTCTGGTTTATGGAGATACGAATACCTTCCACTATGACGCCGG
>JBOHQX010000107.1:0-17936 GCA_050732395.1 bacterium | reverse complement strand
CAACGGATGGAAAGATTGAGTGTTCTATCCGTTGGACTTAATCTATCCGTTGGAGCCGCCCGCAGGGCTACGGATTTCAGCTTGTCTGAAAATCCGTTGTAGGTTTTTAAGAGAGGAGAAATCCCATGACACTCGATAAGTTTACCTTAAAAGCACAGGAAACGTTGGCGCGCGCGCAGCAACAAGCTTCGGAACTGAATCATCAACAAATCGAGGTAGAGCATTTGCTGAAAGCGCTACTGGATGACGCCGAAGGCGTGCCGTTGGCTATTGCCAAGAAGCTCGGCGCCAATCCCGGTTTGATGCAAAGCCGGCTGGACGAGGCGCTGCGCAAACTGCCGCGCGTTTCGGGCGCAACGGCATTGGCAAATATTTATGTTTCGCAAACCGCCAACAATGTTTTGAACGCGGCGCAGCAGGAGATGCGCCAGCTCAAAGATGAATACGTGAGTACCGAGCATCTTCTCCTCGCCATTGCCGACCAGAAGGGCGGCGCGGCTGGAGAGATTTTGCGGCAACAAGGCGCAACGCGTGCCAACATCTTGCGGGTGTTGAAAGACATTCGCGGCAGCCAGCGCGTGACCGATCAAAATCCCGAAGGCAAATATCAGGCGCTGGAGCGTTTTGGCCGCGATCTCACGGAATTGGCGCGTGCGGGCAAGCTCGATCCGGTCATCGGCCGCGATGACGAGATTCGCCGTGCGGTCCAGGTGCTTTCACGGCGCACCAAGAATAATCCCGTGCTCGTCGGCGATCCCGGTGTGGGCAAAACCGCCATTGTCGAGGGCATTGCGCAGCGCATCGTGAATGGCGACGTGCCCGAATCGCTAAAGAACAAGCGTGTCATTCAAATAGAAATGGGCACGCTCATCGCAGGCGCAAAATACCGCGGCGAGTTCGAAGAGCGCTTGAAAGCGGTATTAAAAGAAATCGAAGAATCGCAGGGTGAGATCATCCTCTTCATCGACGAGCTTCACACCATGGTGGGCGCGGGCGCGGCGGAAGGCGCAGTCGACGCCGGCAACATGCTCAAACCCATGCTGGCGCGTGGGGAATTGCGCCTGATCGGCGCGACCACGCTCGACGAATATCGCAAACACCTTGAAAAAGACAAGGCGCTCGAGCGCCGCTTCCAGCAAGTGTACGTCGGCGAGCCTTCGGTAGACGACACCATTTCGATTTTACGTGGCTTGAAAGAAAGATACGAGGTGCATCACGGCGTGCGTATTCCGGATTCTGCCATCGTCGCCGCGGCCACGCTCTCACACCGCTACATTTCCGAGCGCTTTCTTCCGGACAAAGCCATTGACTTGATCGACGAAGCAGCAGCCAAGCTGCGCACCGAGATTGATTCTATGCCGGAGGAGATCGACGAAATCGAGCGCCGCATTAAACAGCTCGAAATCGAGCACGTGGCGTTAAAAAAAGAAAGCGATTCTGCCTCCAAGGATCGTCGCGAAAAGTTGAAGCGCGAGCTCGGTGATCTGAAAGAAAAATCCGCGCAGCTCAAAGCGCGCTGGCAGGTGGAAAAGGACACGATCACGCAGATTCGCGCCGCCAAAGGCCAGATCGAACAGGCGAAAAATGCCGCGGAAAAAGCGGAACGCGAAGGCGATTTGAACAAAGCCGCCGAGCTGCGTTACGGCACGTTGGTCAATTTGGACAAGCAGCTCAAGAACTTGAATGACAAGCTTGCCGACCTGCACAAAAACGGCGCGTTGCTAAAGGAAGAAGTCTCGGAAGAAGACATCGCAGAAATCGTCGCTCGCTGGACGGGAATTCCAGTGTCGCGCATGCTGGAGAGTGAACGCGAAAAGATTTTGCACATGGCGGAACGCTTGCGCCAACGCGTCGTGGGACAGGAGGAAGCCATCGAAGCCGTCTCGTTCGCGGTGCGGCGTTCGCGCGCGGGCTTGAGCGAAGAGCACCGCCCGATTGGCTCGTTCATATTTCTGGGCCCGACCGGCGTGGGCAAAACCGAATTGGCGCGGGCTTTGGCGGAATTCATGTTCGACGACGAGAACGCGATGGTGCGCCTCGACATGTCGGAATACATGGAACAATTCAACGTCTCGCGCTTGATCGGCGCGCCGCCGGGATATGTCGGCTATGAGGAAGGCGGCCAGCTTACCGAAGCCATTCGCCGCCGGCCCTATTCCGTGGTCTTGCTGGATGAAATCGAAAAGGCCCATCCGGAAGTGTTCAACCTTCTATTGCAGGTATTGGACGACGGCCGCCTGACCGACAGCAAGGGCCACGTGGTCAATTTCAAGAACACGATCATCATCATGACCTCGAATCTCGGCGCGGACATCATCACCGAGAATTTCAAATACCTGACCGCGGAGAACGAGCAGAAGATCTACGACGTGACAAAGGAAGCGTTGCTGCAAACGCTGCGCAACAAGCTGCGTCCGGAGTTTCTCAATCGCATTGACGAAATCATCGTATTCCATCCGCTGACGCGCGAGCACATTCGCCAAATCGTCGATATTCAATTTGCGCGCATGATCAACGGCGTGCTGCAACGGCATGGCATCACCGCCGAGCTGGCGGAAGCTGCCCGGGATTTGCTCGCCGCACAGGGCTATGATCCCATCTTCGGTGCGCGGCCGTTGAAGCGCATGATGCAACGGCAGATCATCAACGAGCTGTCGACGAAGATGCTGGCGGGTGAACTGAACAAGGGGGATGGGATTCGGATTGATGCCAAAGAGGGAGCGTTGCAGTACAAAAAAGTGCGGCAAAAGTGAGAAGCATGATCGAGAAAGCGACGCACGGGAAAGAGTGTATCGCGTATGAATAAATCAACTCCAACGGATAGAAACAACCCAACGGATTTGTTTATCCGTTGGGTTGTTTCTATCCGTTAGAGACATTTATCAAGAATTCTTGCACAAATCTGCCTATCCACACCCTGACGCGAACCGTGACCACTCAATAGGCGACCACAAATGAGGGCGAATGGACGCTCACGAGATGATGCCGGGCATACCATCGTTCATTGCGCCTAGGACAATTTGTCCGGAACATTGCCCGGCTTATAATACTGCAAATAATGAAGCGCTGCCTCCGGTGAATCAACCAGGCGGCATAGCTCCCGGTGTTCGGGCTTGGCAAAACGACGATGGTAAATATGCTCGAAGAAATCGAATAGGGGTTGATAATAGCTCTCCGTGTTCACAAACACAATTGGCGCCTCGTGAAAACCAAGCTGCTTGCTGGTTAGAATCTCGAAAACTTCCTCTAATGTTCCGAAACCGCCGGGTAGGGCGATGAAAGCGTCGGCGCGCGCTTGCATTACGGCTTTGCGCTCGCGCAAATCACTGGTGATGACGAGCTCGTCGGCAGGGAGGTAAGCCACCTCTTTGGCACGCAAGGCTTCCGGTATGACACCGACTACCCTTCCTCCCTGCCCATGTACCGCGCGTGCCAGGGCGCCCATCAAACCAACGTTGCCGCCGCCGTAGACCAAAGTATAATTGTGTTGCGCCAATAATTCTCCCAACCGTTGCGTAGCGGCAAAAAAGGCCGGGGCAACGAGATTACTCGAAGCGCAGTAGACACAAATGTTCTTGAGCATGGCATGGGTCAATCAATCTAGGTAAGAGGCGACAGACCAAAACGACAAAGGGGCGCCAACCACCGTTAGCGCCCGCGTCGTAAGGATATCTCGTTTGCCCGCGTCATGACAAACAAACCTGAGCTTCGCCCAGTGGGGTGCTGAAAAGCCGCTTTTTGTTCATGCCCGCGAAGGCGGGTATGCAAAAATTCAGGAGAATCATGGATTCCCGCTTTCACGGGAATGACAGTTTTCGGCGAATCTGGGCTTTTACAACATCTTGTTAGGCAACCGGTTATGGCTTGTAACACAGAAACCGCATCGGCTGTTCAACACAAGTACGGGTTCCGGAGGAGCAGCCAACCGGGAAGCCCGGATCATTGTCAATGTCGAGCAATCGCGTGGCAAAGGCGGCCGTGGGTTGCAGAAAGGCATCGGTCACATCAACCGTCACGTTGACTTCATACATGTCGGGCTTCCCCTGCGGCGGCACCGGCGCTGCGAAGACGAGCAAAAAGGCCTGAACCATGTCGGTATTGAATGCACTGCATAGGACGATATCCGGGCCATCGGAAACATCGGAGAGATTCACCATCTCCGCGCGCAGATTGAACGGCCTGCCGTTCATCAACATGAGCGCGGAGGGTCCGGAGCCCGGTGTCGGCAGCGGGTTCTTGACCACGAACACCAGGAAGAAAGCCGGCTCGCCTGCCGCAACGACCTTTTGCGGCAAGAAAGGAGGCCTCGTAATGTTTTGAAACGGCCCCACAACAAAAACATCCCACCATTTGTAGAACGGGCCGCTGAGGGGCTCACCCAGCTTGGGTTGGTGTCCCAGTTCCTGCGCGATCACAGCGCCGGAGTTTTTCATGTTCAGGTTGACGCGGTCCAACAGCTTTGCGGCATAAATATCGAGGACCTTTTCATAACGCTCCACCAACTCGAGAGGTGGTCTTTGCATGCCGTCCGAAAAAGCGACGCGCTGCAAACGAGAAGAAGCTGCAACACCGGCGACCTCGTGGCCCCCATTGGCAACAACCTCCGCCAATTGAATGCGCGGCTCAACTTGACTACTCATTGCACTTACTCCTTAAGTGAACGGGTTGTTTTGAACCTCCCGATGTTGAAGACGCGACCTGCATCATGACCGTCGTAGAGTCCTCAACAGTTGATTGACCGCCCTCGAATCTGCCTGCCCAAAAGCCTTTCAAATCGTATGCCAGTGGTCTTGCACGCTGGAATTGGTGGTTATTCCATATGCACTTCGTCGCGCTTACACAATGGGAATAATTAAATACCAAAAAGAAAAGCATGGCGTATGCCTGGTCGCACGGTTCCTTTAATGTCAATGTGACATGCAGGCTCTTCCAGCCAATCTATCTTAATAGAATCAGCTTCTTCTGCAAAACCTGCGATCCGGCGCGAAGCTGGTAGAAGTACATACCATTTGCGACTTCACGATCTTGCTCGTCGCGGCCATTCCAATGCACCACATGCGAGCCCGATTCTCTTCCCTCACGTAGAAGCATACGCACGAGTTGGCCACGCGTGTTGAAAATTTGAACCAAAACTTCGGCCGCGACCGGCAATGAAAAAATGATTGCCGTCGCGGGATTGAATGGATTCGGATAATTTTGCTCCAATGTGAGAGTTCCAGCAATCAGATGGCCCTCCCCGCGCTCTTCGACACCGGTCAGAGTGGACAGGTCAAATGTATACATGGACCGGCCGTGTGTGCCGGCGGCCAGAATGCGTTCAGTAGGATGGACAAACAGATCATAAACTGACACCATCGGCAAACCCGCTCCAAGCGGTTGCCAGCTCTGGCCGGTATTCGCGGAATAGTATGCCGAAACATCTGTGCCAACATACAAGAAATGAGGATACAGCGGATCGACTACGATCGTATTCACCGGCGCATCGGGAAGGTTGCTGCTGATATCCTGCCAGGTCGCCCCCATATCCGCCGTGCGAAAAACGTGCGGCTGCGGCGAATTCCACTTCAAACCAGAAAAGGTGACGTAGGCGACGCTTTCGTTCGTGGGATCAACGGCGACGCGCGTGACCCAGCGGTAAGGCAACGTTTGCGATACTTCCGTCCAACTCTTCCCGCCGTCATTCGTCACCCAAACCTGGCTGTCATCCGTGCCGGCATAAACGACCTCGGGATTGCTCCGCGCGACCGCGATGCTGGTCACCGTGCCCAAACGAGATCCTGGATTTTGCAGGGTTAAAGTATCGCTGATCGGTTCCCAGTTTCCGGCGCCGTTGGTCGTGCGGTAAACGCGATTCGTGCCGTAATACAAAACTTGACTGTCGTTCGGATCCATCACCACCGGGGTCGACCAATTCCTGGGCTCGTTGGTATTGATGCCATTGCGTGCGCCGCCAAAACTGTAGCCGCCGTCGGTAGACTTGTCAAGCACACCGAATTGCGACTCCGCATAGATGACGTTCGGATCAGTGGGATCGACGATGACGTAAAAACCATCGCCGCCAAAGATGTACTCCCAATCATCGAGATTGCCCGTGAGCGTGCGCATTGTGCCATTATCCTGTGTGCCGCCGTACAGCCTTTCAGGATTGTTCACATCCATCGTGATGTGATAAAACTGCGTGACCGGCAAGCCTGCGATTTCCTCCCAGGAGGCACCGCCGTCCGTCGAAATATCCATGCCGCCGTCATTGCCGGTGATGAGGCGTTGCGGATCGCTGGGATCGAATGCGAGCGCGTGGTGATCGACGTGAGAAGTCGAGGCAAATTGCCAATTGGCACCGCCATCATCGGACGTCATCAGGTTCAAATCCAAAACATAGGCTCTTTCAGGATCAGCCGGGTGAACACGGACATTGCCAAAATACCAACTGAAATTGCTGAAGCCGCTGCGCAGTCGATTATTCACATCGGTGCGCTGCCATGTATCGCCGCCGTCTCTCGAGCGATACAAGCTGTCGTACGTGTAACCGCCGCCGCTTGTATTCGTATGCAAAGCATAAAGATGCAGCGGCTGCGACGCACAGATGGCCAGCCCGATGCGGCCCACGTTACTGCGCGTTCCCGGCAAGCCCTGCGCTGTTCCCAGACGCTGCCAGAAATCCCCGCCGTCCAAGCTGCGATAAATGCCGCTGGAGGGGCCAGTCAGACGCGTGTTATATTCGGGCGGCCGCACGCGCTCCCACGTGGCCGCAAACAGCTTGTTTGGGCTTTGCGGATCAATGACGAGATCGATCGCGCCGGTGGAATCATTCACGAACAAAACCTGCTGCCAGCCTTGCCCGGCATCGTCGCTGCGATAGACACCGCGATCATGATCCTTTCCAAAATATGATCCGACGGCCGCGACGAATACGCGATTCGAATTCGAAGGATCAATCACAATACGGCCAATCGAGGTCGTCGCTGCCAATCCGATATATTGCCAACTAGCGCCCGCATCGGTTGACTTAAACACCCCGCCGCCGGGGAAATTATTGTGCCCGCCATTGGCCTCGCCCGTTCCGGCATATACAATGTCGGGATCATTCGGATCGACCGCCAAATCCCCAATGGGCAGCACGGCTTGATCATCAAAAACCGGCGACCAAGTCACGCCTCCGTCGGTTGATTTAAACACGCCTCCGGTGGCCGCGCCGGCATAAACCACACTCGCGTCCTGCGGATTGAATTCGATGTCACTTATACGCCCGCCAATGTTCTCCGGTCCGGCAAAATTCCAAACCGTGTTGAGATGGGAAGATTTCGCGAGCCGGCGCATGGACTGAGCTTGTTGCAATGCCTGAATGTGCGCCGTTTTATCCGCGGTGCCGTGCGGAAACGTCCGTTGCTGCCAGGCCCAATCGGAAGGATAAGGGTCAGGGCCCTTCTCGTCCCCATTTCGTTCGACTTTGCCCAGGACGGCAGGCATACGCATTCGCCGCTCAGAGGTCTGCGCCATCCAACTGAATACAACCAACAAGCTGAACAGCAAAAGGCGGGCAAGAGATTTCGAAAGAGCATTCGGTAGTATTTGATTAAACATCTTTATCTCCGTAACTTGAATACATTAAAAATGCACACTTCATCATTCAAAAGCAAGCCGCACATGATTTCGAGCCTGCAAACCATTTTGTGCTCTCAATTGTCTATAAGAGCGACGGCACTCATACAAGAAGGAACTTGTGTCCAGATTACCCGTAATAGACCGGCACAGTTCTTCCAGAATATTTCGATTGATCGTTCATCAGCCCAGGAGGAATGGAAAAATGACCAGTACGAGATGGCGTTCCCTTCGCAAGCCCCTTGCTCTCTTCATGCTCGGCCTGCTTTTGCCTTTTGCAGCGCAAGCCCAGGAAGAACGCAGCGGCAAATCCTTTGCCGTCAAGCCCGGCGGCTGGCTGGGCTTGCGCGCGGATTTTGGCTCCGTCGACGTGCGTTCCTGGCAGAAGGACGAGGTCAAAGTTGAGGTGGTGAAGCGGGTAGAAGGCCGCTCGCGCCGCAGTGTGAAAGAGTTGTTTGAAGATTATGAGATTCGCTACAGCCAGACCGACCGCGGTGTATCCATCGTTGCCGAGATGCGCGGCGGCTCGCGCTGGTGGAAAAGCAACGACGGCTTGCAAGTGGAGTTCAACATCACCGTGCCGCAGAAATACAATCTCGATCTCAACACTTCCGGCGGCAGCATCGCGGTTGCCGATCTCACCGGCGAAGCACGTGTGAAAACCAGCGGCGGATCGCTGGATCTTGGCCGCATCGAAGGTCCGGTGAACGCCAACACCAGCGGCGGCAGCATCACGTTGCGGCAATCCAAGGGCAATCTCATTGCGCATACCAGCGGCGGCAGCATCGACGTCGGTGAGGTCGATGGTGAAGTCGACGTCGAGACTTCCGGCGGATCGATCACGATCGACGGTGCGAGCGGCAACTTGCGCGCGCACACCTCCGGAGGAGGCGTGAGCTTGCGCAATCTGCGCGGCAACGTGGACGCCAGCACCTCCGGCGGCTCGATGGAAGCGGAATTATTGTCGCCTTTAACGGCGCCGTGCGAGCTCTCCACTTCCGGCGGTGGCATCTTGGTCTATCTCGCCAAAGAGGTTAAGGCCGACATTGATGCGCGTTCGTCTGGCGGCGACGTGCATTGCGACATGCCGATTACGGTGCAAGGCTCATTTGGCGAAGGTAAATTGCAGGGCAGGCTCAATGGCGGGGGGCCGTTATTGACGTTGCGCACGAGTGGTGGAGGGATTGAATTGCGGCAGAGGTGATTATGCGTTTAAAGAATCAAACATAGAATAAAATTCTAACTTTTTTTCCAACGGATAGATTAAGACCAACGGATGGAAAGATTGAGTGTTCTATCCGTTGAACTTAATCTATCCGTTGGAGCCGCCCGCAGGGCTACGGATTTCAGCTTGTCTGAAAATCCGTTGTAGCCTCTTTGACGCCGCATCACCCAGGAATAGGCGCTTCCGGAACCGACTACATTTTGGGCAAGCCGGTCAACACCTATAATCAAATTCTAAGAGTATTACGATGCCAGTGTTGGCTTGCGCGAGAACTTTGGCGATCATCCGAGGCCTCCGCATCCCGAAGAGTTTTGAAACAATAAACACCGCCCGGGTGCTGCAATTCCTTCAAGTAGGAGCACCCGGGTGGTGAACTGAAACGTTACTCGTTCTGAGTATTTGCCACACCATAACTCCAGCAAGGTCGCCCACAGCAACTATCACTTCTTCCTCACAAATCGCGGTCAGGTTTTCCCTCCCCCCACAATTTCGTATTACCCATACGTAATTACACGAAGCCGGCAAAATCAAAATACCGGGCCTCAAAAAAAATGTTTACTCGCATGCAATATTTTGTCGCGAGCGACATAGTGAAGATTGTTAGGAGCAACCTGACACGTTGGGAGGGAAACGTGTAACGTGTAAGGTGTAACGTTTAAATGGAAGCTGCAATGGTGGTGCTTTTGCTGGCAATATTCTCCATTTACGGAATCAAGCCATATTCCGTTACATGCCTGGCATCGCGTTTGCCTTTCCGGTGGTGTTTGAATCACAACAGGAAGTTCACCCCCAGTTTCCAAGGCAGGAGAAAAATCGATGAAACGCGATCTAAAGCAGTGTAACCGGATTTTCAGCTCGCTTTTTGTGACAGGGTATATGTTCTGCTTGCTGCTATCAGCATGCGATAGCAACAACGGCGCCGGTCCCGGCACAGCTTCCCAAATCCAAGGCAGCGTGGTCGGAGGCAACGGATTGGCCAAAATGACGGCGGGCACTGGCATTCAAGGCGCGACCGTGGTGGTGGCGCAACTTCAGAACGACGGCAGCTTGCAGACCGTTTCCAATGATACCGTGCAAACCGATGCGAACGGCAACTTCACTGTCGCAACCGCCCTAGACAATCAAAGCAATCTCATCGTCGTGGCGAATAGAGACAGCAACACCTGGAGAGCCGTGGTGAGCGCGACGGCCAGGAATGGTGCAACAGTCACATGTCAGCCGCTTACCTATGAATCCACATTGGAAGCAGACGTGTATTCTCAAATCCTGGCCTCGGGCAATGCCAGTCAAGCCCTCTATGCCGATATTCAGACCGCCATCAATGCCCAGGTCGCCGCAAACGTCAAAGGCAATGCCGCTGCCGTGGCGACTCTTGCCGGCGCCATTGTTGCCGGTGTTGATGCTCAAAACAGTTTACTCCTGGACGCTTCCCTGGGCGCGAGCTCAGCGCAGATTTCCTCCGCAAATAATGTCCGGCAACAAGCTCAAATAGCTCTGGAAGCAAGCCTGTACGCTGCCGCAGAGAACCAGCCCGCAATTATTGCAGCGCTGGAAGCTTATAACCTGGCAGAAGTGAATGCCTACGTCGCGTCCGGCATCGGTGCCGCTGCGTACGCCAAATCGTATGAAGCAAAGACCCAGGCGAATGCCAGGCAGTCCGTGACCTTAAATGCCATTGCACGATTTGCCTTGAAACAGAAAATGGCCTCCCTGAAGGCGCGCGTCGTGAGCACTGCGGTTCTGGCTCAACTTTCAGGATTTGGGGCGGCGAACGCGCGTCTGGTCGCAGCCACCAATGCCGGGGTGCTATTGCGATCGGCAACTGATTCGGCCGCCACGGATCAGGATCTCGCAGCAGCCTGGCAGGCTTACCATGACGCCATAGTTGGCGAGCTGCAGGCGACGGTCAACACTCAATCTGCTGCGATCTTGACCATAGACACCTCCCTCAATGCTATCGGCGGTGCCAGGCTCATCTTGAACGCTTCCTTGTCAGTGGCCGCGTCGACACAGCTCCTGGTCAACGCTTATAGCACTTTTTATGGCGCCGTCCGCGTCCTGGCGCAAACGACGTTGAGCGGTGCCAGCACGGCGGAAATTCAGCTCATTGCTGAGACTCTGACCTTGATCAACATGTATTCTTGAAGCTCTTCAATATTGCCCTGACCAAGTCCATTTGCAGCAGTTTTCAACTGTGCGAATGGTTACCTGGTGCGCTGCTTATTTGAGTTTGTAGTAGCTCCTTTAGGAGCTGGGCGTTCACTGCGCCAGGTGCCTGAAGGCACTACTACAAACCTCCATTTTCATTTCTCTTTTCCGTTTTCTCTTTTCCTTTTCATTCTCTCCTCCCTCTTGCTTTTCCCACTTCTTTTGATTTTCTTCACGAAATGAAGAAGACTCTTGCGCTCATCATCGCGCTGGCAGCATTGGCCGGTGCGCTGTTTTTCTATTCGAGGCGGCCCGCACCGTTGCCCGAGCTCGCGCGCACGCCGCGCGCTTATGACGTGCGCATTTTGCGCGATGAATGGGGCGTGCCGCATATTTTCGGAAAAACGGACGCCGACGTTGCCTATGGCCTGGCCTATGCACATGCGGAAGACGACTTTGCCACCATCCAGGGCGCTCTGTTGGCGGCACGCGGTAAACTGGCGGCGGTGTTCGGCAAGGCCGCGGCGCCGAATGACTATATGGTCCATCTGTTGCGTATTTGGGACGTGGTGAACGCCGGGTACGACTCGCTGGCGCCGCAAACGCGCGCGCTATGCGCAGCCTATGCGGAAGGGTTGAATGATTTTGCCGCGCGCCATCCCGAGCGCGCATACGCAGAATTGTATCCCGTGCGCGGCCAGGACCTCGTGGCCGGTTTCGTGCACAAGGTGCCGCTCTTCTTCGGCATCGGCGATACGCTGAAAAAGCTGCTCGAAGCAACACCGCACACGAATGCTGCGCAACCGGCCAGCGCCGAAGCTTTTTTCAACTTTCCCTCACAAACATTGGGTTCGAATACTTTCAGTGTGAGCCCCAAACGCAGCGCCGACGGCAGCACGTTGCTCGCGGTGAATTCACACCAACCATGGGAAGGGCCGGTGGCGTGGTACGAGGTGCATCTGCACAGCGATGAAGGCTGGGAGGCCGTGGGCGGCGTCTTTCCCGGCGCACCGGTGGTTTTACACGGCCACAATCGCGATCTGGGATGGGCGCACACGGTGAATGAACCGGACGTGCTCGACGTTTATGAGCTGGAAATCAACCCGGAGAATGCCAATCAATATCGCTTCGACGGCATTTGGCGCGAGCTGGAAATCCGCACCGCGCCGATTGAAGTGAAATTGTTCGGCCCCTTGCGGTGGACCTTCAAACGCGAAGTCTTGTGGTCGGTACATGGACCAGTGGTGCGCGCGCCAGGCGGAACCTTTGCGGTGCGCTTTGCCGGGTTCGGCGAGACGAGGCACATCGAGCAATGGTATCGCATGAATCGGGCGCGCAACTTTGCAGAGTGGCAAAGCGCGATGCATCTGCAAGCGATTCCCATGTTCAATACCGGATACGCCGATCGCGAGGGCAATATTTACTATTTGTACAACGCGCGTTTGCCAGCGCGCCCGCCCGGCTACAATTGGCAAGGACGAGTGCCGGGAAATACTTCCGCCACCTTGTGGCAAGAGTACGTGGCGTTTGAACAACTGCCGCAAGTGAAAAATCCAAACGCAGGTTTTGTCCAGAATTGTAACAGCTCGCCGTACTTCACGACGATTGGCGCAGACAATCCACCACTCCGTTCCGCGTGGGAGCTCGGGATTGAAACCCACATGACCAATCGCGCTTTGCGCGCACTCGAGTTATTGGGGGGCGCAGCTACGATCACCGCGGAAGAATTTCAAACTTTTAAGTTCGACGTGGCGTATTCGCCGTTTTCGACAATGGCACAACTGCTTCGGCAGGTGTTGCGGACGGCACCACGAGATTCACTGCTGCGCGCCGCCCATGCCGTTCTGCGCGCGTGGAATCTGCAAACCGATCCTGAAAATCCGCACGCGGCGATGGCCGTGCTGGCATTTCGTGATTTCATAAAACCGCATGTTGGCGCCGTGGCCGCCGACACACTACGCGCCCGCTTGCAAGCAGCCGCGCTCTCACTGCAACAAAATTATGGACGGTTAGATGTGCCCTGGCAGCAAGTGAATCGCTTGCGCCGCGGCGGGGTCGATCTCGGTATGGGCGGAGGACCGGACGTTTTACATGCGGTTTACGGCAAGCCCGACGGCAAGGGCCACTTAATCGGTTATGTCGGCGACTCGTATATTCTGTTAGTCCGGTGGGATGCGCACGGTCGCGTCTCCTCGCAAAGCATTCACCAATACGGCAGCGCGACCGAAGACGAAAAATCCCCGCATTATGCCGACCAGTCGGCCTGGTTCGTACGGCGCGAATTGAAGCCGGTATGGATGGAGGAAGCCGATATTCGTGCACATTTATCGCGTGAATACCGGCCGGGGGAGAGTAAATAGTAAATAGTGAACAGTGGATAGTGGATAGTGGAGTCAATTCACCATTCACCATTCACCATTCACCATTCACCATTCACCATTCACCATTCACCATTCACGATTCACAATTTGCCATTCACCCTTCTCAGTCCTTCCATTTCCTCTCCCCCGCCTCAATTCGTACCGGCAAATGATTTTCTCTGGGCGGAATCGGGCAGCTAAAATCGTGGCGGCCATAGGCGCAGGAGGGGTTGTATGCCAGATTGAAGTCGACGACGTATTCATAGTTTTCTTGCTCGGCCAGATCGATATATCGGCCGCCGCCATAGGATTCCGTGCCGCTGGTGGCATCGGTAAAGGGAATGAACAGATAATTTTGGTAGGGCGCGGGTAGATTGAGCAGCTTGTATACTTGTAAACGATATGTTTCGCCGCTGACTTGAAACGCAAAGGTGCCATATCGCTGGGCTTTTTTGGTGCGCCCATCGCTGGTAACGAGAGCGAAATTCTCGGGTTTCGGATTCTTGGCGATGGCGCCGCGGAATCGATATTTCTGGTCGATGGGAAAATACGGCAGGCCACGAAATTCGCGTCTGTCTTTATCCGTCAACGGCGACTCCGAGGCTTGCTTGAATTGCTCGTCCTTTGCATGGCGCTGCTGCTCGATGGATTGCAGGTAGGCTGCTTCCTCCTGTGTGACCAAAAACGCAGAGGCAAAGAGGATTGCACGAGTAAGGTTCAGAGGAATTGGGGTCATTTCGTGTCGCTCTCATTTGGAAATTGTGTATAGTTGATCGTGGATGGTGGATGGTGAGACACAATCCACCATTTACTATCCACCATCCGCCATCCACAATCAACTATCCACAATCAACGTCAAAAACCTCCCCCTCACCGATCCTCCTCCATCCACGGTCGCCGCTCCGCACAGCCGAGGCGCATGTCTTCGTCTTCCATATTGCAAAATTCGCAGCGCCGGTGCGCTCTCGCTTCTGCGTTCGCTTTGTTGTTGATTTGAATGGCCACGGGATAGTCCTGCGATGCGGCAGCGATATCAAGCTCGTCGCGGCGGCGCGCGTGCTGATCCCACCAGTGCAGCTCGAACACGCGCTCGGGCTCGGAGGCCCTTGGGGGCGGCGCAATTTTTTGCAAGAACCGCCATAACGCCACGGCGTAAGCGAACCAGTGCCGTGCGACTTCCGCACCGCCCACCGGCAGGATTTGAATCAAGGTCAAGGGCAGGATCCGCTCGAAGCGCTGCTCATAATCTTCCAGCGTCCAGCTATTTTCATGCAACAAATCGCGGGTACGTCGCCTCACGCCGAATAAACGATTCAACGCGAACAGGCTATTTTGGCAGACCGTGTCTTTGAAGTATTCCAAATTGACGATCCAATCATCCTCCAGGTTTTGCACACGCTCGACGCGGCGATACAGGCCTGCGAAGCGGCGGAAATTCAGCAAATTGAGCGCCAGCGCGACCATGCCGGGATCGTTACGTTTGACGTGGCAGCAGCAAAAAATGCGCGCATTTTGCGGCGCGTGGTCTTGCGGCCGCCGCAAGGGCGCCAGATGTGACAGCCGGTTGCAACCATAGTTCTCGGCGTGCTGCAGTGGCTCGTTTTGACCGCTCTCTTGCCAGGCTGCCAGCGCCTTGCCATTCGAAGCGACGAGATAATGCTGGAAGGAGGCGATCGGGCAAATCGTCATGCCGGGACAATAGCCGGCATGCGCCGTTCCGTTATTCGCGCCGTGCATCACTTCGACAAAAGTTTTCACGTCAGTCTTTGCAAGCGGAGCGCTTGCCACCAGGTCCAACAATTTGGAAACGGGAGGCTGTTGCTCTTGCTCTCTGCCCATGCCTGTCTCCTTCGCATAAACACGTGCGGCAAGAGCAGAGTTCTTGAGGCATTCTTCGGCAAGGACTTCGGTCCAGTTGTTTCCCTGCAAATTCGCATAGCCGCTCAAACAGAACCCTCGCTCGGGTATCTCCAGGCGCATGTGGCGCAAGTATTGAAACGACGGTCGCAAAATCTCGGGTAAGGCACTCCCGACGGCAAGGGCCTTGCGACCGGCAGTGCTTGTAAAAAACTCTTCCGGCGACTCGTCCGGACGATAAGAAAACTCCAGGCCAGCCAGCCGCGCGGCCAATTCGGCCAGTGCGCCGGCGACATTGGGCAAGCAGGTGTTCAATTCAAAGACTTCGCTCGAGGAAAAAGTAGAAAGCGATGCTTGCGCCTGGTATTCATCCGCTAACAGCCAGTTGTCGCGCACCCCGGAAATAATTTCTTCGGCATCAGCGAGGCCGTCATGAATGCTGTCGCCCACGAGGCGGCGCGGCGGCTCACGGCGGTAATGTGCGTGGCGCGGATGCTCCGGGCCGGGATAATCGCCGTACAAACGCGTGAGGGCGTCGTAATAACGAAAGGTGTCGCCGACGTCGCGTTTCTCCGCTTCTTCCCCGTGCGCTGCACTCATCAAAATCAACGGGAAACGGAAGTCGCCGTGTTCGTATTTCAAGCGCTCGAGGGTGTTGACACAACGAATGAGCAGCGAGCTAGACTTGCTCGCATTGTCGTCGTTAATAACAATGATCTCCGGGCGCGCTTCATTACAGCAGCGCTCCAGCACTCCGCCCTCATCCATTTTCATGACACAGGTGGGCACGTCGAATGACAACGGGCGTTTCTCCGGACCCGTGACGACGTGGCGAAAGCCCGTGATGTAGCTCGAGCGCCACGAACGATCGAAGGGCGTGGAGGGCAGCACCCGGGTAGAAGCCGGCTGGTGTCCCATTGCGGAGGGCGAGGCTGTATTCGCGGCCGCTGCGGCTTGTGCTTCCGGCGCCGGAGAGGACACCGCCTGGCGGGCATCCAGCGTGGCGCTGCGCGGCGGTTCATCCGTGACCACAAAACGCAGCATGTCTGCAAAGATTTCAGCTTTGCATCGATCGTCAAGCGGCGGCCAACTGTGCCACAAGGTTTCCAGCATGAAATGGTTCGACTTGTTTAGCCCGATGACCAAGATGCGGGGGTATTCACGATCCGCCGGCAGGCGCGATTTGACCTTGAGCACGGCGGCGAGCAAGCGCTGGCCCAGCGCCAGACCGCTGTGCTGTTTCGGATAAACCAAAGTGATGGGATAACGCGCAGCCTTGTAGGTGAGGTTGTTGATTTGATCGCTGCGGCTGACGCAGATGATCGCACGCAGGCCGCACTCCGCCGCGTGCGTGAAAATCTCGCGCACGCGTTCTTCCTGTGAGACCATGCTGATGAGAAATCGGGCACGATCCAGGTTGACGCGCGCGAGCGTGAACGGCTCGGTGGCATCGCCCTGAATCACCGGCACCAGAATGCGCTGCCGCGGTGTTTGTTCGCGGCGTGGCTTCGCGCTCTGCGCTCCGATCGTGGTGCGATTCCCGTTGAAAGCGCGCGCTTTTTCCCAGGCGCTCACCACGCCGTAACTGCCCAGCACTTCACCGCTGGCGGCGAAAACAAAATTATCGCTGTTGCGATCGACGACAATCACATTGTTGCACATCCTCTCGATATTGAGCTCCGGCGAGACCGTGCACTCCAGCCATTTTCTTTGCAAAAAGTAGCGCGAGCGGCGCGTGCCGCCGTTGCGCCGCCGCATCCGCATGCGCTGCCACCAGGGCAAGTCCGGCGTCTCCCGATGCAGGAGCTTTGCCAGCTCGCGCTTGACCACGCGTTGCCCGAGATCGCCAAACCCCAAGACCACGAGATGGCCGCGCATGCTCAATATCAAATTCGCCAGCTTGGTGTTGAAATACATACCGAACGTACGATCCACCTGCACGCCGGCGTAAATCACCGGGCTGAGCCACGCCGCCAGCAGGGTGAAGATAAACAAAACTTGATCCGGGCCGAGCAAACCCTTGAGCAAGGCGCGATTGCCGCCGACTTCGATCAGCAGCGGCACCACGATCAAAAAAATAATGACGATCAAACTGCTGATCGAAAACAGCGGGTTCTGCGCGATGAGAGCGCGAAAGAACTGGCCGGTGTACGTCAAGGTTTGGCGCAGGCGCCGGGTATACGCCGCTTCGCGATCGCGCACTGCCAGCAGAATGTTGCTCATCAGGCGCAGCGGCACGATGCCGCCGATGAACAATAGAAACATCCCGCTCAACGCTACGCTGATCACCGGCAGAAATAGGCCGGGTGGCGGTATTCCCTCCGCTCTTGGCGACTGGCCCAGCGAGCGCGGCACCGCCCTTTCGGTTTGCGGCGAAGCACCATCGGGCTCTTCCTTATGGCCGGAAGAATCAACCGTGTAACTCGTGGATTTCGGCTTGGCAGGATCGGAAGCTGCGACCAGCAAGGCCTCATAAGGCTGGCAAAGCGCAGGCAGACGGAGAAAGTTCTGAGGGTCGGATTTGATTAGCTCCCGCATTTTGTCCACAGGCGGCGACACGACGAACGGTTGTTGCAGCGCAAAGGTGTGCTGGAGATTCACCATCCACCACGAGAAGACGGTCACGAAATACAGGCCAAAGATGAAGCCCAGGCCGTTCAACAGCGGGTTGGGTTGCTCGGGAACGTTGCCCGCAGCCGCGCCTTGTCCCGGAGCGCGCGCCGCGAAAAGATGAATCTGTCGTAAGC
>JBOHQX010000106.1:0-10073 GCA_050732395.1 bacterium | reverse complement strand
GTATCGCGGCGTCTTCAGCGATTATCTCCGGCGCACCCCGCCCAATGGCGGCCGCGTGCTCGTGGTGCTGGATGGACTCGACGAAGCCGCCGGCTGGGAAGCGGGCGCGGATTTGTTTCCAACGGTCCCGCCCGGCCATTTGCGCGTGATCGTCGCGGCCCGGCCGCTGGCGTTGGACAAAGATGAAACCGCGTGGCTCAATCGTTTGGGATGGGAACTGCCCAACCGTGCCCAACGCCTATCTTTGGCGGGGCTTGACCGCGAGGGCGTGCGTGACGTCCTCAGCCAGATGGGAAATCCGTAGGACGCGCTGGCGACAAAAATCGACCTCATCAGCCGGCTGTATGAGCTGAGCGCAGACGACCCGCTGCTGGTGCGGTTGTACGTTGAGGCCCTGCTCCCGCAAGGGGCTCAAGCCGCGACCTTAACGCCGGATGATTTGGCCAAACTGCAACCCGGCTTGGAGGCCTATTTTAAACGGTGGTTTGAAGAACAGCAAAAACTCTGGGGCGCAGCCAAACCCCTGCAAGACAAGACCGTGCGCGGCCTTCTGAACCTATGCGCTGCCGCGTTAGGCCCGCTCAAAAAGGATGACGTGCTGGCGCTGGCGCCGGACATTTTTGAAGACAGCAGTCTGCTCGAAGAAGCGGCGGTCGCGGTGAACCGTTTTATCATCGGTGACGGCCTCACCAGCGGCTATGTCTTCAGCCACCCGCGGTTGGCTGAATATTTTGCGGCAAAACTCACCGAACGCGAGCGGCAAGCGTGGCAGGCCCGGTTCCTGCAATATGGACGCGATACCCTTACCGCCCTCGAAAACAAAACCCTTCTTCCCAAGCACGCTCCGGCCTATGTTGTGCAGTATTATGGGGCCCATCTCATACAAGTCAAAGCACCGTCAACTGATTTTTATGCATTGGTCAGTGAGAGCTGGCTACGGGCATGGGAATGGCTGGAAGGCACTCCGGCCGGATTTCTCAATGATGCCGAACGTGCATGGCAGCAAGCCGAAACCGAAGGCCCAGCCGCATTGGGCCAACAAATTCGTGCCGCGTTGTGCTTCGCCAGCGTCACTTCTTTGAGTGCCAAGATTTCAAAGGACATGTTGGCGGCATGCGTAAAAGCTGGAATGATCAAGCCGGCTTTGGGGTTGGCTATGGCCCGTCAAAAACCAAATCCAAGGTATCGGGCAGAATGCCTCGCTGCAATTGCGGAATTTCAGCCGCTTTCAGAATTTCATGTGGTCATGAGGGAAGCGTTGTCGACGGCCCGCACAATTTCTGATGTAAGGTCTCGTACCCAAGTTTTTGCGGAATTAGCACTTCGCTTGCCAGAACGAGAGCAGACAGATTTGCTAATGGAAGCGTTGACGGCGACCTATACGATTTCTACTGAAGACTCTCGCGCACGTATTTTGGGGAAATTAACGCCGCTGTTACCAGAGAGCCTGTTAGGGGAGGTGTTAACGGCGGCCCGTGCGATTTCTGATGAAAGATCTCGCGCCGAGATTTTAGGGGCATTAGCGCTGCGCTTGCCGGAAAGCTTGTTAGGGGAAGCGTTATCAGTGGCTCGCGCGATTTCTGATAAATGGTCTCGCGCCCACGTTTTAGGGGAAATAGCGCCACGCTTGCCGGAGCGTGAGCAGATAGACGTATTAAGGGCAGCGTTGTCAGCCGCCCGCGCGATTTCTAACAAATGTTCTCGCGCCCGCATTTTGGGAGAAATAGCGTCACGCTTGCCGAAAAGTGAACAGACAGATGTGTTAAATGAAGCGTTATCAGCGGCCCGCGAGATTCCTGCTAAAAGATCTCGCGTCGAAGTTTTGGGAGCATTAGCATCTTCGTTGTCTGAACGTGAACAGGTGGAGGTGTTAGGGGAAGCATTATCGACAGCCTGCGCGATTTTTGATGAAAAGGGTCGAGCCAGAGTTTTAAGAGAATTAGCACCACGCTTGCCGGAGAACCTGTTGGCGAAGGCATTGTCGACGGCCCGTGCAATTTCTACTGAGAAGTCTCGCGCCGAAATTTTGGGCGCATTAGCGCCACGGTTGCCGAAGCATGAGCGGGCGAAGGTTTTAGAGGAAGCGTTGGCAGCAGCCCGTGCGATTTCTAGTAAATGGTCTCGCACCGAAGCTTTAGGGGCATTGGCGCCGCGGTTACCGGAAAGCCTGTTAAAAGAAGCTTTGGCGGTAGCCCGTGCGATTTCTGATGAAGGGTATCGCGCCCATGTTTTGGGGGAAATAGCGCTACACTTGCCGGAACGTGAACAGACAGACGTATTAAGGGAAGCGTTGGCGGTGGCCAGTGTAATTTTTGATGGAAGTACGCGCGCTGAAGTTTTGGCCAAATTAGCGCCACAGTTGTTTGAATGTGTGGAGGCTGATGTATTGTCGGAGCGTGAGCAGGAAGAGGTGTTAAGGGAGGCGTTGTCGGTGGCTCGCACGATTTCTCATGAAGAGTCTCGCGCCCGCTTTTGGGGAGAATTAGCGCCGCGCTTGCCGGAGAGCCTGTTAGATGAAGCGCTCCAAATAGCGAGAGCATTGTGTCATCGTGACGGGAGCATTTCTGTGTTGTCCAACCTTGCCACGCGCTGGTCAGCCGTGTGCCGTTCAACCCAGAGATCTGAGTTTGAAGAACTATCGGCAACGTTGCGGGCTTTTGCACGCACCAAGCGGCCACAATTTCTCCAAGCCATACAAGCCCTCCTCCCCGTCATTGCCGAGCAAGGCGGCGTCCCGGCGCTGCGCGAATCCGCCCGTGCAATCATCGATACCGCCAAGTGGTGGCCGTGAGAAAATATAAAAAAGCTTTTGAACGCGGATCATACGGATTCTCACGGATTTATTTTCATAATGCGAATTTCTTATGAAATTCGTATATTGTTTTTGAATAAAGCTTGAAATACACTCATGAGCGTTCCAGATTTCAATGCTGAAGGCGATCTGCCGGTCGGCGTCTATCGTTCCTCTTTGCAAGAAGTCATTCAACATTTTGGTGTAAGCACTGCCAAACGCATGCAAATGGCGCGCCGGCTTGCACGTATTTATGGTATTGCTTCTACGACAGGCAAGATCGCGCATTTCATCATCTTCGGGTCTTTTGTGACCAACAAACCCGATCCCAACGCCGTCGACATATTCATCATCATGCAAAACGATTTTGATGCAAACGGACTTGTCGGTGAAGCTCAAATTCTATTTGATCATTTGTTGTGCCAAGCCCATTTTGGCGCGAGTGTTTTTTGGGTGAGACGGATGGCTGCTTTGGGTGGCGAGCAATCTGCGATAGATGATTGGCAAATTTAACGAGATGGCAACAAACGAGGCATCGTGGAGGTTATATCATGATCGCAAATGACAATGAATTGCAAGTGACTTTGGAGCGCATTGCCCGTCTGCAAAAGCAGGTTGCGGAGCTGCGCTGCAAAGAAACAAATCCTACCAATTACCGAATGGCTGCGTCCGGTTACCTTACCGAAATTGATCGCATGCAGCTTGAAGTGCGAGAGTATCTACAATTTCATCCTGCTGATTTGCTGGAAGAAACAAAAGCGGCACTACTGGCATGAGAATAACTTCTATTGCCAGCCTCATCCGTGAATGCGTAATCACGACGGAATATTCTGCGCTGGTCAGTCGTGTGCCGTTCAACCCAAAGATTTGAGTTTAAAGAACTGTCGGCAAGGTTGCGGGCCTTTGTACGCATCAAGCAGCCGCAACCTCTCCAAGCCATTCAAGCTCTGCTCCCAGTCATTGCCGAGCAAGGCGGCACGCCAGCCCTGCGCGAAACCGCCCGTGCCATCGTCGATACGGCCAAGTGGTGGCCGTAAATCGTGACGCAACATTCATGTTGCGAAGCAGCACGACGCGCAACATGAATGTTTCACCACAACCCAAAGATCTGAATTTGAAGAACTATCGGCAACGCTGCGAACCTTTGCACGAATCAAGCGGCCGCAACTTCTCCAAGCCATTCAAGCTTTGCTCCCCGTCATTGCCGACCAAGGTGGCGTCACGGCGCTGCGCGAAACCGCCCGCGCCATCGTCGATACCGCCAAGTGGTGGCCGTAATCACGGCCCGCAACATTTGTGTTACGAAGCAGGACGGCACGTAGCCTAAATTATCATCTACGATCGCAACCAAAACTTGCTTTCCTAACCGAGATGTACTAAATTACGTGTGCTCGAGTTTGATGAAACGTTAGAAGACGAATGGTCACAGAAGCACGCCTCGAAAAGTTTCGCAAGGCATACGAAAAGGCTCTCGCCTGTCAATGGAAAGGTGGCCCGGCAAGCATTGCGAACCATTTGCAAAGACGAAAGCAGCGTGGTCATCTTCCTCCGAGTGCTACTGAAATTGATCTCATGATGAATCTTGAAGCTTTGCTGAGAGCATACGAAACGGATGCGAGTGCTCCGAAAGGACTGGGGCGTTTCGAGGTGCTCAATATGTTGACCAATCGCGATGCGCTCGAAGAGCAGCGCAGCAAGCTGACAACTCTGCAAGCGGCTCGTCTGCTTTTTGCCGATGAGAAGCTCGCGGCAAATGGCGAACAAGTTATTTCGGAATGTGGCGGAGAAGCAGAGTTTACCAAGCTCAGACAACACAATCCGGTACCGTCCGCATGGTGGTGGTTTCTTGAGCAGATTTCCGCTGAGCAATTTTCTTAGCAGGAGGTTCTAACGACGTTGCATCATCAAAACGAGTCATCGCCGTTTATCCAACCTTGCCATGCGCTGTCCAGCCGTGCGCCGTTAAACCCAAAGACCTGAGTTTGTAGAACTGTCGGCAATGTTGCTGGCCTTTGCACGCACCAAGCGGCCATAACTTCTCCAAGCCATACATGCCCTGCTCCCGGTCATTGCCGAACAAAGCGGTGTCCAGGTGCTGCGCGAAACTGCTCGTGCCATCGTCGATACCACCAAGTGGTGGCCGTGACTCAACATTTATGTTGAGACAAAACACGGCGCGCAAAATGAATTTTGCGCCACAACCCAAAGAACTGAGTTTGAAGAACTGTCGGCAACGTTTCGGGCCTTTGCACACACCAAGGGCCACAACTTCTCCAGGCCATTCAAGCGCTGCTCCCCATCATTGCCGAGCAAGGCGGCGTGCCAGCCCTGCGCGAAACCGCCCGCGCCATTGTCGATACCGCCAAGTGGTGGCCGTGAGAATTACTCTCAGAGACCCTAGACTCAACGGAAAGCTTGCAACGCGCGAAGTAATTGCTTATCTTCCTACGCAAGGAACGATAACAAGGGAATGTCGATATGAATCCTTTATTGCAACGCATTTCCGTTGATCCCAATGTTTGCTTCGGCAAGCCCTGCATTCGCGGTACGCGCATTTGGGTTTCTCTACTGTTGGACTTTCTCGCCGCGGGAATGAAAACGGAAGAAATTCTGCAGGAATATCCAGATTTAACTCACGAAGATATTCTGGCCGCGATTGCGTATGGTGCAGAAATGTCGCGCGCACGATACGTCGAAGTGCCGATCATTCAAGCGGCATGAAATTCAAATTGGACGAAAACTTCGGCAAGCGCACGCAGCATCTTTTCAAAGCGAGCGGCCACGAGACGCAAACCGTGCGAGAGGAGGGCCTGCAAGGCAGTCCGGATCAGACTCTATTCAGGCATTGTTTGCGTGAACAGCGCTGCTTGGTGACTTTGGATTTAGACTTTACGGATGTCACACGTTTCCCACCTCAGCAAACCGCCGGCATCGCGGTTGTTCGTATCCCGCAAAATCCCAGCCTTCCCGTGTTAGAGAATTTGGTTCAACAACTCTTGCATATGCTCACCTTAAGCTCTATCGACGGACAATTGTGGATTATCGAAGCTGGCCGCATTCGCATTTATCAGAAGGATCCAAGTTAACGTCGATAGGCCCTTGCCAAAACAAGGGTGCAGCAGACAAGGAGACGAGCTTTCGGCAACGTTTCGGGCCTTTGCACACACCAAGCGGCCACAACTTCTCCAGGCCATTCAAGCGCTGCTCCCCATCATTGCCGAGCAAGGCGGCATGCCCACGCTGCGCGAAACCGCCCGCGCCATCATCGATACCGCCAGGTGGTGGCCGTAACTCAACATTTATGTTGAGAAGAAACGCGGCGTGCAACATAAATGTTGCACCACAACCCAAAAATCTGAGTTTGAAGAACTATCGGTGACATTTCGGGTCTTTGCACGCATCGAGCGACCACAATTTTTTCGAGCGTTTGCTGCTCGGCAGCGGCTGCCTGCTCATGCTGGATCGTCTAAAGAAGTGGTCAGCCGCGAAGAACGCGAACTGGTGCGCCAGGAAGTCGAGAATATTGCCAATGACATGTGTCTCGACAACGTCGTGATCGTCACCGCGCGAGGCCAGCTATCAGCAAAGCGACGCGAAGGTTTGTCGGGCCTGGAGCCGTACATCATTGATCGTTGGTGGCGCGAAGTATTTTTACTCACCTGCGGTTTTGCCTAAAGCCGATTACGTGCCTAGCGCCAAACCATATTTGCAGTGGCTTTCCTCGCGCGCCGGCCTCCGGCGATCTCGCGCTTGCGTGCCTGGAATTGGCGGGCGCTGCGCTACTGGATCTGGAGAAGCCAAACCCCGAGCTTCGGTATCCACAAGCCCTGCCTTGCAGAATACGTTTAGGGCAAAGAATGCCGCAGCCTCGGCGCAGACGCGCGAGCGAGTGTCTCGAAAATATTTTTAAAATTGCTCAACACAAGGGTTGCAACATGGCCTTTAATTTCAAAGTCTGGCAAGAACAAGTGCAACAACGTTTACGCGGCTGGAAAGATAGCATGGTGGCCAACGGCATCGACTCCATTTATGCCACGCTCGCCACCAGTGCCTTATGGCCGCTGGCGCAAGCGATTGTTTCCGAGCCGCTCGTTGCTGGTAGCGAGCTCATGAAGCTGCTCGGGAGTATTGGCACCAATTTGCTTGCAAACAAAGTACAAAGCTGGAAGGACAAAAGCAGCGCGGCGGACCTGCGCGAAATCACGCTGCTGTTGCAGCACGACCTGCAACAACTGCCGGCCCTGCGCCAGGAAATCGACACGGTGCTGCAAAAGCTGGAAGTGCTGGACTTCGCCAAAGCGGCATTGCCGCCACCGGATCACCAATGGTTCGAACAAACCCTGCGCACGGAATTGCAGCGGCTGGGCAACATAACGCCGTTGCAAAACTCCGGCGTCCTGATCGCAGACAGTGAAGTTTCTGTAGGCAAGGATTTCGTGGGCGGCGACAAAATCAAACTCGAAGGAACGGGCCATATTGTGACCAGAGGCCACGTGGTCATTGCCGCAGAAGGCGCCAAAGTCATCATTGGCGAGCAGCCCGTTGTCATGAAAGATATTGCGCGCACTTCCGATCTGGGTCGCTACTTGGAGCACCTGATCGCGCGCAATCGCTATTTGCAATTGCAGGGCATTCGCTCCGGCGGGCGTTTGGTGAATATCGAGCTGGAAAACATCTACATCGCACTGCGCGCCACGCAGCAGCGCACCGTGGCCGCGGAGGAAACCTGGCTCGCCACCGAGGCTGCGCTTGCGCCGGGTGAGTGGCGCAAATATCGCGGCGAACACCCGGCCAGAACCACTGAAACAGTGACCGTGAGCGTGAATCAAGCCCTGGCCGAACACCGCCGTCTGGTCGTGCTGGGCGACCCCGGCAGCGGTAAAACCACGTTACTGCGCTATCTCGCCCTCATTTATGCGCGCGATTTGGCGGAAGCCAATGCCCTGGTGCGGGAAAAATTGCAGCTCAGCGAAAGCGGCCATTTGCCGATACTCTTGCAGCTTCGGCAGATTGGCGCTTTTCTGCGCGAGCATCATGCCTCCGACGACGGCACCGAAGGTCATGCACACGTGCTTGAATTTCTCTTGCAATTTCTCAAAAACGAGCGTATCGCCCTGCCCGCAGATTTCTTCGATGCCTACTTCAACAATGGCCGCGCCGTCATTTTGTTGGATGGCCTCGATGAAGTGGCAGACCCGGACTTGCGCCGCCGCGTATCGCGCCTAGTCGAAGCTTTTGTGCAAGCTTATCCCAACTGCCGCTTCGTGGTCACCAGCCGCATCGTGGGCTACACCGGCGCCGCACGCTTGGGCGAAAACTTCGTCACCACCACCGTGCAGGATTTTGTGATGAACGAGGTGGAGAAATTTCTGCACGACTGGCATCGTTTGGTGGCGATCGGCCAAATGGGGCCGGGCGCCAGCGCCGAAACGTATGCCTTAACGCAGACGCAGCAATTGCTTGAAGCGATTCGCAAAAACGACCGCATCCGTGAACTCGCGATCAATCCCCTCATGCTCACCGTGATTGCGCTGGTGCATCGGGATCGCGTAAAATTGCCGGACCGGCGCGCGGAATTATACGCCGAAGCGGTGGATGTGCTGCTTGGGAAATGGGATGAAGCGCGCGGCGTGCGCGAGCTGAGCATCTTCCCGGAACGTCCATTCGACACAGGTGATAAACGCCTCCTGCTGCAGAGCCTGGCTTTGCACCTGCATGAACGGCAGCTCAAAGAAATCAGCGCAGTTGACTTGCGGGAAGTGCTGCGTGACATGTTCGTGCCGCTTTTGGCCGGCCCCGTAGAGTGCGAGCCGGCCCTGGTCCGTTTCCTCCAAGTGATCGAAGAGCGCACCGGCTTGCTCGCGGCGCGCGGCGAGGGCGTGTATGCGTTCTCGCACCTTACTTTCCAGGAATATCTTGCCGCGCTGGCGGTGGCGGCGCGCGATGATTACGTTGAATATTCTCTGCAACGCGCCGCAGCCGAATGGTGGCGCGAAGTCATTCTGCTTGAAGCCGGATATTTGAGCACGCAAAGCAAAGAACGCACGACCCGCTTGATCCAATCCCTTGCCGATCTTCGCGACGAGCCGGAGCCGTACCACAATCTTGTGCTCGCCGCCGAATGCTTGCGCGACGCGGGCAGCAACCGCGTGTTGGGCGACCTCGAAGCGCAATTGCGCAAACGGCTACGGCAGGAACTTGATTCGCCGCCGCCGCGCGGACGCTTCAAAGCCGTGCAAATTCTCGTGACCAAGGGCATGAGTCCCAAAGCCTGGGCCGAACGCCGGAGCGCCGCAGCCCGCGCCCTCTCGCGCGTGGGCGGCAACTCTTACTGGTCCTTGCCTTATGGCGAGCCGGAGTGGGTAGACCTCCCCGCGGGAGAGTTTTGGCTGGGTAGTGAAAGCGGATACAACCACGAGCAGCCAGAGCATCGTTGTTATCTCGCGGCCTTTGCCATTGCGCGAACGCCGATCACCAACGCGCAGTATCATCTCTTTGTTCAAGCCACAGGCCAGAGCGCACCGCGCACTTGGGTTGACGGTCGCCCGCCGAAAAACAAGGAAAGCCACCCGCTCGTGGCTGTAACCTGGCACGAGGCCCTCGCCTATTGCCAGTGGTTGAGTCAGAAAACCGGGCGCACGATTACACTGCCGAGCGAAGCACAGTGGGAAAAAGCCGCGCGTGGCGCGGACGATAAGCGCCTATATCCCTGGGGTGATCAGTTTGAAGCCACGCTGTGCAACAGTCGTGATTTAGGCTTGGAAGATACCACACCGGTGGGAATCTTTCCGGCTGGCGCGAGTCCCTATGGTGTCCTGGATATGGCGGGCAATGTGTGGGAATGGACGCGAAGTTTGTGGCGTAAGGATGCATCTACACCTGAATTCAGGTATCCCTATGATCCGACAAACGGCCGCGAGAATTTGGAGGCTGCTGACGATATCAGCCGCGTGGTTCGTGGCGGCTCGTTCTACGACTTTGCGAGGCGCGTCCGCTGCTCGTGTCGCTTCGGGGACTACCCGCTCGTCAGGGTCGGCGACTTTGGTTTTCGCGTTGCGCTGTCTCCATAGTTTTTTGACACTCTGGACTCTGTTGCTCTGGACTCTGTTCTTTGGTTTTTGTTTTGCTTTTTCAAAACGAGCGCCAGCGAGTGCCTCGAAAAGTTTTTTTAAATTTCACCCTCACCGCCTTGCAGCTCAATGCGCTGGCGGTTGGCGCGGAGGCCCATATGAACAATACTGAAATGCCCATCTTTTCCAAAACTTTTGATTTCTTGAGCTGG
>JBOHQX010000105.1:0-11441 GCA_050732395.1 bacterium | reverse complement strand
GCTCAAAAAAGAAGAGTAAACGGATGAAGCGGATTGAACGGATAGTGATTCTGCAAAACAAGTTTTAGAAATCCGCTTTATCCGTTCAATCCGCTTACAGGAAATAGGAGCTGAATAGTTACCATTTCATTACAATTGGTCCTTTGTTACTGCAGAGTTTGAACCTCGACGGAGAATACAGCCGGAAGATCGCGGACAATGGGAGCCCAGTTGTCCCCGGCGTCGGTCGAGCAGTACACCTGCCCTCCGGTGGTGCCGAAGTATACCCCACACTTATCGAGAGCGTCGACGGCCATCGCGTCGCGCAGCACGTTGACGTAGCAGTCGCGTTGTGGCAGGCCTTTCGTGAGCGCCTCCCACTCGTTTCCGCCCGTGCGGCTGCGGTACACGCGTAGCTTGCCCTCCGGCGGGTAATGCAAGGAGTCGCTCGTGATCGGGACGACGTAGATGGTGTCCGGTTCGTGCGCGTGGACGTCGATCGGGAATCCGAAATCGGTGGGCAAATTTCCGCTCACCTCTTGCCAGGACTCGCCGGCATTGTCGGTGCGCATGACGTCCCAGTGTTTCTGCATGAACAACACATTCGGGCGGGACCGGTGCATCGCGATGCGATGAACGCAGTGTCCAACCTCGGCATTCGGATCGGGGATATATTGGGACGTCAGCCCACGGTTAATCGGTCGCCAGGTATCGCCCGCATCATCCGACCGAAATACGCCTGCTGACGAAATCGCGATGTAGATCCGTCCGGGATTGTTCGGATCGAGGAGGATCGTGTGCAGACCCATTCCGCCAGCGCCTGGTTGCCATTGGGGTCCGGTACCGTGCCCACGCAGTCCAGAAAGCTCATGCCACGATTTTCCACCGTCGGTCGTGCGGAACAAGGCGGCGTCCTCCACACCGGCATAGACGGTATCCGGGTCGGTCAGGGAGGGCTCGAGATGCCAGACCCGCTTGAACTCCCACGGGTGCTGCGTGCCGTCGTACCATTGGTGCGTGGTGAGGGGTTTGCCGCTGCCAGGGGAGATGTCATAGACGAACTTGTTGCTTTCGCCCATGGGCATTCCATCCGGGGTCGTGGTCGGCTCGCCCGGTTTCGTGCCGGGTTGCTCCCACGTCTTGCCACCGTCGCTGGAACGCTGGATCACCTGACCGAACCAGCCGCTGGTCTGCGACGCGAACACCCGGTTCGGATCAGCGGGAGAGCCTTTGATGTGATAGATCTCCCAGCCGGCAAAGTGGGGACCGCTGACCTCCCACTTTGCTCGTTTCCCGTCCGCCGTCAGGATGAATGCACCCTTCTTTGTACCTACCAAAACTCGTACTCCACTCATCAGCTTTCTCCTTTACCTTTTTTGATTAGCAACAACGCTTGAAGATGAGCCTGAAATGTCAAAATCCTCTATCGTCTGCTGAAGGACCATAAATTGAGGGCACCGGTAAGTTGTTGAGACGCATATAGACCGTCAATTGCCCGCGGTGATGAACGAGATGGTTAATGGATGGGCCAAGGTTTTCTTTCTTGGCAGAGCTGAAGACGACGCGCCCCTGGTTTTTGAGGAAGAACGTCTCGGCAAGTGTTTCATTTGAAACATGCTGTAGCGCGTTTTTGGCCCCTTTCAGATTTTCATCAAAATGGCTTACCAATTCGGAAGTGGTTTTCGGTTGAAAATGTACAAAGGTTGCAAAATCAATCTCAGATTTCTCCACCATGTGGGTCATCCATTTCGGTATCTCTGCGACCAGCAAAGCGAGATAGCCCATCGTCATTGATTTTTCATGCGGTTTCCAGCTAAACAGATTCTCGGGAATTCTTTCCAGGCATTTGCGAGTAGGGCCCGCTTCAGCTTCCAATTCCTTCAAAAATGCTGCGCCTAGTGTCGTTTCGTTCATGACGAGGCTCCTTTTGCTCCGAGTAGATTTACGTCAGTGGCCTTGTTTTTCTACGTAGCGACCATCCTCCCTAAGCTCCTCCTCGATCGGCCGCACCTCGATACTCCCGAAGCGCGCTGACGGCCACCGTGAGGCGACCTCGACGGCCTCGTTCAGGTCCCTCGCGTTGATCAAAAAAAATCCGCCGAGTTGCTCCTTGGTCTCAGCGAAGGGGCCGTCCGTGACGGCGACTCGATCATCCCGAACACGCACGGTTGCGCCTGTCCGTACGCTTTGAAGAGCCTCCGCAGAAACAATGCGACCTGTCTTCCGCAGCTCATCGACATAAGCGAGTGTCTCGTCTCTCAGGGCGTTCCACTCGCTCATCGACAAGGCGTTCAGTTTCTTCTCCTCTTCATAAGCCAGACATAGGAACTTCATGGTCTCCTCACGGTATTGTTACTGATTTGAGAATGCCTTGTTGCCGACTACAGTACATAGTCGATTAGCCGAGAACAAAATCGACAACGATTTCGGTCAATTTGGCAGGCGGTAAGGACTTGAAGGGTATGAGAAAACATTGTAAGGGTTTGTAAAATAATATCTTATATTTCACTTGTGCTCGACAGGCGCAGATGTAAGCCTGTAATACAAGATAATGATAGAAGTTTATTGTGTCAACCCTATGTCAGTGGCGCAACATTTTCCTTATAAATTCGGTCACTGAGGCACTTCCATATTGCACTATAATATAGTATATATATGAGGAGCATTTCCACACAATCCACACCCGCGATGCACGACAACGGCCTCTGACTTCTTGTCCATAACTAATTCTTTACACTGGCGTTATCTCTTGTACCAGGACTCTTCATAAGGCACCTTGATTTCAATTCTGTAATTCAATACCCCCGCCTCATTTGCAACTATCGGAGCTCAGTTGCACTGCATAGACTTCAGATATTTATTTATTTTTCAATATATTACTATCTGCTCTGACGTTGAAGAATCGTAAGAATCAATGATGAATCGCGGATATTGATGGCAATATCTCACCTAGGCATACTGAAGTCCTTTTCTTAAAATTTACAATTATGTAACTTTTTTTACCACGAATTATGAATCCTCTCACTCATGATAAAACATTGTTTTTAATATTAAATCGAGCTAAGCGGACTTCAAACTTAAACATCAGTTTAGCTTGATGAACGACGTTATTGCTGAAATTTGATTACGATGCTGAATTATCTCGATTACGTATTTGTAAAGAAAGAGGTATTCAAGGGCCGTGGTGTTTTCGAAGACCATGAGAATTACCTTTGGCCTGTAATAAGATGTCCTACGGAAATTGTCGTCTAAATCAGACAGTTTCTTCTATTTAAGTCTTACGAGAAATAACGCTTCAGTCCCACAAGCAGCAATTTGTCTTGAAAAATTTCTCAATACTGGCATATCTGTTGCCTTAGGCTCATGTCCGGGAAAACGAATGCGTTTTTCGGACCGCCGCCGGGGCTTAACGACAATTCTCACGTCATCCTAAACAACATGAGAGTGCGTGGGTATTGTTAATTCTTTTTTCTAAGGAGTACCGAAATGGCGAGTTGTTTTAGTACGCGGCAATGGCCCGTAAGCAAGTTAAGGGTATACGGGGGAATCTTATTTGTGTTATGGTCAAATCTTCTTTTTGGGCAAACACCGCCCAATTTCAAGATTGCCTTTATTGGCGATCAGGGCTTGAACAATGATTCTCGTGCGGTTCTCAACCTGATTAAGTCCGAAGGCGCCCAGGCGGTCTTGCATCAGGGTGATTTCGATTATAGCGACGATCCAGATGCATGGGAGGAACAGATCAACAGCGTCCTCGGCACCGATTTTCCATACTTCGCCTCGGCTGGTAACCATGATGAAGCGGAATGGCCCGGTTATCAGCAGCATATGGAAAACAGGCTCAATCGCCTGGGGATTGCCTGGGACGGAGATCTGGGTGCAAAATCATCGCTGACCTACAGGGGCATCTTCATCATTTTGGTTGCGCCCGGCGTGGATGTGCCAGGTTCCGGCCACGATGCCTACATCCGAGAAAGGCTGGCGGCAGACAACTCGATTTGGAGTATTTGTAGCTGGCACAAAAACATGGAAGCCATGCAAGTCGGCGAGAAAGTCGACGAGACTGGATGGGAAGTATACGAAGAAGCGACCAAGGGCGGAGCCATCATTGCCACTGGCCATGAGCATTCATACAGCCGAACCCATCTCCTGAGCAGCCCAATGAACCAAATCGTGGTCAGCCGCACCGAAGCAATGACCCTCACCAAAGGCCAGTCGTTTGTTTTCGTATCTGGACTCGGAGGCCAAAGTATTCGCGAACAGCAGCACACGGAAGATTGGTGGGCCAGTGTGTACACCTCCGATCAAAGTGCCAACTACGGAGCGCTTTTCGGTACATTCAACGTGAATGGCAATCCCAAACTGGCGACATTCTATTTCAAAGATATTAATGGCAACATCGCAGATCAGTTCTCCGTCCTCAGTGCCGTCGAGGGCGGATCGACGGCGATTGATGAAACAGCAGAACACGTTCCCTCCAAATTCACACTCGATCAGAACTATCCGAATCCTTTCAACCCCTCGACCAAGATTCGCTTCCGCCTGGCTGAAGCGGGACCGACAACACTGCTCATCGTCAACTCCATGGGACAGACGGTGCGGACCTTGGTGCACGAAGAAATGCCGGCAGGCGAACGTGTGATCGAATGGGACGCACGCGACGATGCCGGGGCTCTTGTTGCAAGCGGCACCTACGTCTATCGCCTCGAAAGCAGCGGCGAAGTCCAAAGCAAGGGGCTCGTGTTCCTGAAATAACTCGACTCTTTGCCGTTCAATTGCATGGCCCGAAAATCCTCGACCGCTATCCTGCTTCACGGCAACTTCGCCGGGACGCAGGAGTGCTTGAACCAGGAGGTTGGATTTTGGGGCCGTGCAAATTGCTTCAGGTTTTGCAGCATTACCTACTCTCCGTCACTTCGTTTTGCTGCTGAGAAGGCGCCTTCCAAAACTCATTCCGGAATGAGTCCGAACCTATAGGCTCGTGAACTTCTCCAAGCCGTATGAATTGCTTTGCACGGAAGCGTTACGGTTTTCCCCCGTAAGGATTCAGAGCTACTGCTATGGCCACTGCTATGGCTATTGCCATGGCAGTTGGAGGTCACACTGTCAGGGTATCCACAAACAACACGAGAGGTGAACCATGAAATGTACCCGTTACGGGCGACGAGGATTCATTCCTTTTTTCGTGGCGACGGCTTTGTTGATGGAATTCTCCGTCCTGCCGGCGCAAACGCCGACAAACTTCAAAATTGCATTTATCGGCGATCAGGGCTTGAACAGTGATTCTCGTGCGGTTCTCAATCTGATTAAATCCGAGGGCGCCCAAGCGGTCTTGCACCAGGGCGATTTCGATTATAGCGACGATCCTGATGCCTGGGAGAATCAGATTAACAGCATCCTCGGCGCCAACTTTCCCTACTTCGCCTCGGCTGGAAACCATGATGAGGCGGAATGGCCCGGGTATCAACAGCACATGGAAAACAGACTCAATCGTTTGGGGATTACGTGGAATGGAGAGCTGGGTGCAAGATCATCACTCACCTATAGGGGCATCTATATCATTTTGGTTGCGCCTGACGTGAATGTGCCCGGAGCTTCAGGCCTCGATACCTACATCCGAGATCGGCTGGCGGCAGACAACTCGATTTGGAGCATTTGTAGCTGGCACAAGAACATGGAGGCCATGCAGGCCGGCGGGAAATCAGACGAGACCGGCTGGGGTGTTTACGAAGAATCGCGTAAGGGCGGGGCGATCATTGCGACGGGGCATGAGCATTCCTACAGCCGCACGCATCTGCTGAGCAGTTGCCAAAACCAGACCGTGGCCTCCACCTCCAACACGTTGGTCCTTGCCAAGGACGCAGCCGGCACCTCACAGGACGAGGGCCGAACATTCGTTTTTGTCTCTGGACTGGGCGGTCAAAGCATTCGCGATCAAGAGTTGAGCGGGAACTGGTGGGCGAGCATTTATACCGCGTCGCAAGGCGCCAACGCCGGTGCGCTTTTCGGTGTTTTCAACTTGAACGGGCAAGCGAATCGGGCACATTTCTATTTCAAAGACATCGAAGGCAGGATCGCCGATGAATTTGAGGTCGTGAGTAACGTGACGGGATCAGGAACTCCTTCGCCCTCGGCTCCTACGATCTCGTCCTTCACTCCCACCAGCGGGCCGGTTGGGACGGAAGTCACCGTTGTCGGCAACAACTTCAATGGTACTACGCGCGTGACATTTAACGGAACGGACGCCAATGGCTTCACCATCGCTTCCAATTCTCAAATTCGCGTCGATGTACCGGTTGGTGCGACGACGGGAAGGATCAGGGTTACGTCACAGGCAGGATCGGCCACCAGTAGCAATGATTTCGTCGTCAGCCAGCAGCCGCAACCGTCGCAGACCATCACGCTGAATCCCACGGATGATGCCTACGTGAGATCTGATAACGCGAGCGATAATTTTGGCTCCTCCTCCACCTTGCGGGTGAGGCAGTCCTCGCCGACATACCGCAGCTACCTGAAATTTGCGGTCAGCGGCGCAAGCGGCACGGTCCAGAGCGCGAAACTCCGTTTGAGGGTAACAGAGGGCAGTGGTAGCGGCGGCTCTGTTTTTTTAGTCTCGAACACGTACAGTTCGAGCTCCACACAATGGGATGAGAGCGACTTAACTTATCAAAACGCACCAACTCTGAGCGGCAATGCCTTGAGCACCGTTGGCGGGGTAAGCGCCGGAGCGTGGGTTGAATTTGACGTGACCGCAGCGATCACCGGCAACGGCACGTTCAGCCTCGGTCTGCAAAGCACTTCCTCCTCGACCGTGCGCTACAGCTCAAAAGAAGGCAATGACGATCCGCAACTGGTCGTTCAAATGACCGCGACACCGCCACCGCCTCCGCCGGGTACGGCGGTCACTCTTCACCCCACGGAAGATGCCTACGTGAGATCTGATAACGCGAGCGATAACTTTGGCTCCTCCTCCACCTTGCGGGTGAGGCAGTCCTCGCCGACATACCGCAGCTACCTGAAATTTGCGGTCAGCGGCGCAAGCGGCACGGTCCAGAGCGCGAAACTCCGTTTGAGGGTGACAGAGGGCAGTGGTAGCGGCGGCTCTGTTTTCTTAGTCTCGAACACGTACCGTTCGAGCTCCACACAATGGGATGAGAGCGACTTAACTTATGAAAACGCACCAACTCTGAGCGGCAATGCCTTGAGCACCGTTAGCGGGGTGAGCGCCGGAGCGTGGGTTGAATTCGACGTGACCGCAGCGATCACCGGCAACGGCACGTTCAGCCTCGGTCTGCAAAGCACTTCCTCCTCGACCGTGCGCTACAGTTCAAAGGAAGGCGATGACGCACCGGAACTGGTCATTCAAATCGGGGGAACCGCGTCTGCCAGCGCCGCCGGTGGGCCTTTGAAGACCGGCGAAACGAGTACATTGAACCTCGCCGCCGGGCAAAAGCTCGATCGGGTCATGCTGGCCCCAAGCCATCCGAATCCGTTTAATGCGCAAATCGTCATCGAGTATGCGCTGCCGGAAGAAGCGTATGTGAGTCTGGCCGTCTACAATTCCATCGGCCAGCTCGTACGCCAGCTTGTAAATGAAACGCAACCGCCGGGTGCCAAACACGTGATCTGGGACAGTCGCGATGACAATGACCGTGAAGTCGGATCCGGCGTTTACCTCTCACGCTTACAGGTTGGCGGGCAAACATTCGTGCAGAAAATGACGTTGCAAAAATAGTCGGAGAAAACCACAAGAAAGTGGTCAGATTTGAACGAATAGGAGCACCCTTATGCGTAACTCACTCATAAAGCAGGCGATCTTGTTCTTGTCGATGGTCGGGGGATTGGCTTACGGCCAGATGGTCAATCCGGTCGTCAGCACCGCTCCAACCAATGGCAACGCTGATGATCCGGCGATATGGATACATCCCACGGATCTCACCCGTAGTGTGATTATCGGTACGGACAAAGACGCCGGCATTTATGTTTGGAACATGGACGGTGAGGAGCTGCAACACCTCGAGCAGGGGACCACGTGCAACAACGTGGATGTTCGTTACCGTATTCAACTGGACGGTCAATTAACTGACATCGTCGCTACCAATTTGCGCGATGCCGGTAAGTTGGCTGTTTTCAAAGTAAATCCCAATTCTACGAACGGCGAAGTGCTCACCCAGATTGCCGGCGAAAGCAGCGAGAACAACGATATTCAAGGCAACAGCTACGGGTTCGCTCTCTACCGCCGGCCTGCGGACGGGACGTTGTATGTGTTCGAGTACCCTGAAACCGGCGGCGCGGTCCGCCAGTATCGCATTCAAGACGATGGCACTGGCAACGGAATAGCACTCAACGCGGTTCGCGACCTCAACTATGATGGCGGTCAGGCAGAAGGATTTGTAGCTGATGATGAATTGGGATTCATCTATGTGACCGAAGAAGCCGGCGGCATTCACAAATTTTACGCCGATCCGGAGGCGAGTGTCGACCGCATTTCCCTGTTCGCTACCGGCGACGGCACTGCTGATGATCGCGAAGGCGTAGCGATTTATGCCTGCGGCAACGGCACCGGCTACCTGGTTTTATCCAGTCAAGGGAACTCCACCATCAAGATTTATGAACGGCAGGGTAACAATCGATTCATTAAAACAATTGTGGCCACGAACGAAGATGGGAACGAGGGCCTGGGTTCGGACGGCTTGGATGTTACTTCAGCTGCGGCGGCAAACTTTCCCCAAGGATTCGTAGTGGTACATGATCAGGATGGCAGCAAATTTCATCTTTACAATTGGTTGGATTTTGCGCAGAGCGATATGACAATTTGCGTGAATGGCGCCCCCAACACCGCTGTGGCAGACGATGGTTTCGGAGTATTGCCGGGCCAATTCGAATTGGCACAGAACTATCCGAATCCGTTCAATCCCAGCACGACGATTTTCTTCGAGCTTCCGAAAGCGTCCGAAGTCACACTCTCCATCTACACCATTCAAGGGCAACTGGTCCGCACGTTGATCTCGGGCAAAGTTGCCGCTGGCCGTCACCAAGCGAGCTGGGACGGCACCAACTATAAGAATGTTCGCGTCGCCAGCGGACTTTATGTCTACCGGCTTGAGACTCCGGGTTTTGTTGCAAGCAAGGAACTTGTCCTGACCAGATAACGTGGAGAACCGGATGAAGCACGCTGGTTGTACACGTCAAACGCCTGGTCAGGCATGAGCACTGAAAGCGTTGAAAAAGGGCAGGTGGCCAGAACGCACCTGCCCTTTTCGTTCTATGCTATCAATGAAGTTTTTCGCCTCGGCTGGATCGAAAAAACGCTCAGCAGACGGAAAGCATTCGAACAAACTTGCGATTGCAGTTTTTCAAATCATTTGGCCGTGCCGACAGAATTTGGCGGCCTCGGCATGTCGTTGGCCGAAGTTTGTCGGGAGCAGCGCCGGCTTGCGTACTTTGCGCCGGCGACTGCTCTGGCGATCAACATGCATCTCTATTGGACCTGAGTTGCCTCCGATCTCTGGCGCGCCGGCGATAAATCACTCGAGTGGCTGCTGAAAGGTGCAATAGTCGGGGAGGTGTTTGCCGCCGGTCATGCCGAAACTGGTAACGATATCCCCTTGCTCCTTTCAACCACAAAAGCGGAGCTCGTCGACGGCGGCTATCGCTTCATTGGAGTCCATCGGCCCGCAAATCGAGAAGATGGCACAAGATTGGTCAGCCGGTGTTGACCACGGCGCCAAATGGCTCATCAAGATCCTTGCCGCCAAATATCGGGCTGTTGAAGGCTCATGGCGCGTTGTCGATCTCGCACTGGATTTGGCCGGCGGCTTTGGAATATTCAAAAAGGCCGGTATGGAGCGTCTCTTCCGCGACGCGCGGTTGGGGCGTATTCATCCCGCGAATGCCTCGCTGACGCGTGAAGTAGTCGCCAAGATCACACTTGGCATCAATCCAGATGAGCAACCTCGTTGGGGATAACAAAGACCGTACGGACTTTCTTGTCCGCGATGCGCGTGTAGACTAGAAAGTCCACACTCACATCACCAGGTATTGTCAAGATTTCTATGAAAATGAGGATGAAGGAAGGTCAGACGTTCGCTCATCAAAAAGAAGCCGGAGCGCTACTTGAAGAGTTGCATCTCAAGGCACCCGAGCACCCGGGGCTTTTCCATTATATCATCCACGCCTACGACAATTCGATGTTGGCTGAGCGTGCACTCCCGGTTGCGAGGGGCTACGATAAAATTGCACCCGAGGTCCCGCATGCATTGCATATGCCGAGCCACATCTTCGTGCGCCTCGGCCTGTGGCCTGATGCCATCGATTGGAACGTGCGTTCCGCCGCAGCGGCCCTGCGCCAGCCCGTGGGCGGGGCAACCTCCTTGCATTACGCCCATGTCCTGGATTACTTGATCTATGGCTACCTGCAACGGGGTCAAAATACCAAAGCCCAGGAGGTGGTGGAAAAGATGCAAGCAGTCACGAATCTCCAACCCTCTTTCACATCCGCTTATGCATTAGCCGCCGTGCCGGCGCGTTATCCCCTCGAACTTGGAAAATGGCCGGAGGCAGCCAAGCTTCCACTACGCACTCCGGCCTCCTTCCCATGGGATCAGTATCCCAGCGCGGAAGCGATCACCTACTTTGCCCGCGGCCTCGGCGCCGTGCGGTCTGGTGACGGCCAGAGTGCTCGTCAAGCTCTCAAAGCCTTGGAGAAGCTACACGCGCAGATGGAGCAATCCGGAGAGCACTACTGGGCGATTCTAATCGAGGCCCAGCGCAAGTCGGTAGCGGCATGGCTGGCCTTATAAGATGGCGACAATGCACAGGCTCTCAAGCTTATGAAAGAAGCTGCAGCGCTCGAGTACTCGGTGGACAAACACCCGGTGACGCCGAGCTCCGTTTTGCCGGCGCGAGAGCTTCACGGCAACATGCTCCTAACGCTTGGGAAAACAGCAGAAGCAGAAAGGGCGTTCGAAGCCTGTCTCAGAATTTCGCCCAACCGTTTCAGCAGTCTGTCTGGCGCAGGCCGTGCGGCTGAATTGGCGGGTGCTAAGGAAAGGGCAATCACCTACTATACAAAGCTTGTGGAGGTTTCCTCAGAAGCAGACGCTGAAACATTGCCCCTGGTGCAGGCAAGACAATTCCTCGCGGAGAATTAGTGTGAACGTTCGTAACTGTTCAGCTCTCGCCTATCAACCAAAAAACATGGCAATTCCCGATTCCAGATTTTCGATTTACGATCGCAGATCGACAATCGAAAATCGGGAATCAGCTGGGAATTTTGGAATCAAAATTCGTAACTATTCAGCTCCTGTTTCTTGTAATCGGATTGAACGGATAGAGCGGATTTCTAAAACTTGTTTTGCAGAATCACTATCCGTTCAATCTGCTTCATCCGTTTACTCTGCTTTTTTGAGCTTCCAAGCAACATGTCATGCAGGAGGCATCTTTTTCAGCACAAGCACCGT
>JBOHQX010000104.1:0-20560 GCA_050732395.1 bacterium | reverse complement strand
ACGGTGCTTGTGCTGAAAAAGATGCCTCCTGCATGACATGTTGCTTGGAAGCTCAAAAAAGCAGAGTAAACGGATGAAGCAGATTGAACGGATAGTGATTCTGCAAAACAAGTTTTAGAAATCCGCTTTATCCGTTCAATCCGCTTACAAGAAACAGGAGCTGAATAGTTACTCTCTGCGAATCTTTGCGCGTCTCTGCACGAGGCTTTTTTGGGGGATTGCTCCGAGCTTTCGCCGGTTTCATTGTGCCGTACCACGGCATAGTAGTCAATTCGTAAGATTTGAGCAAGGAGAGTCTGCCCAATAAGCATCGATCGCGGAAGACGGTCCCTCGTTCTCGGGCAGCCCGACCAGCCCGCTGAACCAAAGCCGTTGACAATTAAGCCGCGATTTCGTATATAAAACCGGCTTCCTGCGTAAATCAATCATTCCGGGGAAAGGGGGTGTTATGCTTTCAAAAGTTTGCAGCGCAGCGGTCCTGGGTATCGACGCCTATGTCGTCACGGTGGAATCCCATTTAGAAGGTGGACTCCCGGCGATTGCAACGGTGGGACTGCCGGATGGTGCGGTGCGGGAATCCAAAGAAAGAATCACCGCCGCCATCAAAAACTCCGGCTTTGCTTTTCCGCAAAAGCGCGTGACCATCAACCTCGCGCCGGCAGACGTAAAAAAGGAAGGTTCGAGCTTTGATCTACCCATGGCCGTCGGTATTCTTGCGGCAGCAGGATTGGTACTACCCGGCAGGTTGGAAGATTTCGTCCTTCTCGGGGAGCTTTCGCTCGACGGCTCGATTCAGCCGATCCGGGGCGCTCTATCCATCGCCTTGACCGCGCGCAAGCAGAATAAGCGCGGTTTGATTCTTCCCAAGCAAAATGCAAAAGAAGCGGCGATGGTCGAAGACCTGGAGGTTTATGCCGCGGGTAGCCTGGAAGAGACGATTGCCTTTCTCAACCACAAAGCTGAGCTACCGCGCTGCCGTCTGGACATGAAGGAGGTATTTTCACGGCATCGCCAGTATGGATTCGATCTGAACGACGTGCGCGGGCAAGAGCACGTCAAGCGAGCCATGGAAGTGGCGGCGGCCGGTGGACACAATTTGATCATGATCGGCCCACCGGGGTCGGGCAAGACCATGCTCGCCAAACGTTTTGCCACGATACTGCCGGATTTGACCTTGGAAGAGGCGCTGGAAACGACCAAGATTCATTCGGTGGCTGGCCTGCTGCCGCCCGATTCCGCGCTAGTAGCGACGCGGCCCTTTCGCGCACCGCATCACACGGCGAGTTACGCCGGCCTCATCGGCGGCGGCCATATTCCACGTCCCGGCGAAGTGAGCGTGGCCCATCATGGTGTACTCTTTCTCGATGAATTGCCGGAATTCGATCGCGCGGTGCTGGAAGTGTTGCGCCAGCCCGTGGAAGACGGTAAAGTCACCATTTCCCGCGCGCTATTGTCGCTGACGTATCCGGCGGAATTCATGCTGATCGCAGCGATGAATCCATGTCCTTGTGGCTATGCGACTGATCCGAACAACGCCTGTTCGTGCAATTCGCTACAGGTGCAAAAATATCTCGCGAAAGTTTCCGGGCCACTGTTGGATCGCATTGACATCCACGTCGAGGTGCCGGCGGTGAAATTCGCCGAGCTCGCGGGCGGCACCACCGGCGAAAGCTCGGAAGTCATCCGGCAGCGCGTGACGCAAGCACGACAACGCCTGCGTGAGCGCTTCAAGGGCCGGCCGCATCTGTATTGCAACGCGCGCATGGAGTCGCGCGACATACGCAAATTCTGCCGCATTGACGCCAAAGGTGAGGCGTTATTGAAAACGGCCATCACCAAACTCGGCCTGTCGGCGCGCGCTTACGATCGCATCCTCAAAGTCGCGCGTACCATCGCCGACCTGGAAGGCAGCGCGGAGATTCAGCCGGAATTTCTCGGCGAAGCGATTCAATATCGCTCTCTGGATCGCCAATTGAGCGCGATCGCATGATTTCCCAATTCCGGCATCTGGCCACCAGGCAAGTCATTTACGCATTACGAATCAGGTGACTCGTCATCCGTAATGCGTAATCCGAAACCAGGTCATGTTTGTTCTGTAAGAATTTCATTTATTTTTGCTCAATGAATAGGATCGGGCGGGAGAATGTCTGCCAATCTACATTATTACGTTCTGATTTTCCTGGTTGCCGTACTCTTTCTGTTGCAGTTTTGGGGCATTGTCAAAATCAAGCGGATGATGCGAGAGGTACAGGGGCTTTATGGTAAGCTATCAAAACCGTCTCTCGTACGCCATACGGAAAAAATGGAGGTAGGCACATTCCGGCATACCTGCCAAATCTGCCGCCATCGCCAAACGTTCTTGGACCCCTCGGGCAAACAGGTGTTCGTCTACCGTTGCGGCTTGAGCCAGCTACGCATTAAGCTGGATGATTATTGCGAGAAATTTGAATTTGATCCGCATATCGCGGACATTTGATTTTGAAACTGAAAAGAGCCCAGCCATGCCGAATTATTCGACCATCAGCGTCCAGACCGAGGATGGCGCCACCATCATCGCGGTCTTATCGCGGCGTGTTTACCTTCAGATCGTGGACACCTTCCGGGAGGAGCTGCAACAGGTGCTGCAATCAACCGCGGGAGCGGTGCTGCTCAATTTGGAAAAAGTGAGCGTGATGAACAGCGTGGGGCTCGGGGTGCTGATCGCTGCACACGATCAGCTCGGCAAGCAGGATCGGCCGTTTGTCATCACCAATTTGCAGCCGCTGATGCAGGATATTTTTTCGCGTATGAAATTGGAGACCGTTATTGCGGTGAGGAAAACGCAGCCGGAAGGGTTGGAGTATTTGCGGAGCCGGGCGAAATGAAAATCCCTGCTTCCGATTTATGGGTCTTCAAAGAGCCGCTTCTCACACGGTGGGTACCGCCTGCACGTTTTTTACGTCCCCTGTATCCCGCCGCAGCGAGATAGGGCGTGTAATACACGAACAGAGCTAGGCTCCCTTTTGGAAGGTGTTGGTCTTTAATTTTCCCACACCACGGAACGCAGGGATGATCTTTTTTGAATTTTTGCCGACGGTAATCTAGCACATTCGCCGCAAAAGTCAAGCAATAAATTGAAGATTTTTTTCAACAAGAAATGAAGCTCGTCATGAAAGCTCGATTGCTCTCGTTGCTCGCCGGTGGACTCGTTGCGATTACCGCGCCGGCCCTTCAGGCCCGGCCGGTTCTACCGCAAACGGATGCAGGCGCGGCCAGCGTGATGGTGATTCGCATCAACGGTGCCATCAATCCACTCACTGCGGAATACATCGTTACCGCGATCGAGGAAGCGGCCGGGAAAGATTACGCGTGCCTCGTGATCGAGATGGATACACCTGGCGGCTTAATGGAGTCCACCCGCCTGATTACCAAGGCCATGCTCGCGAGCGAAGTGCCGGTAGTGGTTTATGTTTCTCCCACGGGTGCGCGCGCCGCCTCAGCCGGCGTGTTCATCACATATGCTTCGCATGTGGCCGCGATGGCGCCGAGCACAAATATCGGCGCCGCGCATCCGGTGAACATTGGCGGCGGTGCAGATTCTGCCAACACCATGATCGAGAAAGCCACGAATGACGCTGTGGCGCAAATCAAAGCGGTGGCCGAGAAGCGCGGCCGCAACGTCGCCTGGGCGGAAGAGGCCGTACGCAAGAGCGTTTCCATTACCGAGAAGGAGGCGCTGGCCCGGAACGTGGTCGAATTCATTGCACCCAGTTTGGACAGCTTGTTGCAGCTCATAGATGGCCGTGAAGTGGAAATGGTGAATCGCAAAGCCAGGCTGGCGACGGCCGGCGCCAAGGTCCTTGTCAAGGAAATGAATTGGCGCCACAAGTTGTTGGATCGCATCTCCGATCCCAATATCGCCTACATTCTCTTGTTGCTGGGCATTTACGGCATGTTCTTCGAGCTTTCGAATCCCGGCGCCATTTTGCCCGGCGTGCTGGGAGGCATCTTTCTCATTCTCGCCTTGTACTCGCTGCAAACATTGCCGGTGAATTGGGCAGGCGCGCTGCTGATCCTGTTCGCGATCATATTGTTCATTCTTGAAATCAAAGTCACCAGCTTCGGCATTTTGACGATCGGCGGGATTGCCGCGATGTTTCTCGGCTCGATGATGCTGTTCAAAGAGCCGCAAACCGATTTCGAGCCCGTGGTGCGCTTGTCGAAACAGCTCGTGATCGCTGCGACCCTGGTCACCGCGGCATTCTTTGTCATGACGGTGGGCATGGTGGTGAAAGGGCAGCGCCGTCCCGCCGTCACGGGCGCGGAAGGTATGATCGGAGAAACGGGCCAGGCCCTCACCGCTATTGCCCCGCAAGGCAAGGTGCGCGTGCACGGCGAGATTTGGAAGGCCAAGAGCGGTGCGCCAATTGAAGCAGGCGCGGAAGTGCGCGTGGTGTCGGTGAAAGATTTGGAAGTGACAGTAGAAAAGGTCTAGCGGTTATTCCGCCAACGCGGGCGACTTATAGAGCCTACCCGCGAAGACTTCATTCTGTCATGCTGAAAGCATCCTGGTGGATTTGGCACCCGGGCCTGAAATGGCTGCTGTGCTTGGGCCAACCAGGATCCCCGCGGGAGGGCATGACTATTTGAGACAAAACAATTGATAAGTTGGCAGACCTGGCAACGAAAGCCAGAAAAACCGTGAAGGAGGAGTGGATCATGTTCGGCTTGCCGCTGTCGCTGTTGTTTATCGTGTTTTTCGGATTGATGATTCTCGGCATGGCGATTCAGGTGGTGAAGGAGTACGATCGCCTGGTGGTATTTCGCCTGGGCAAGCACGTCGGCTCGCGCGGTCCGGGGTTGGTGCTCATCATTCCTTTTGTCGAGCGTTTTCAAAGAATGAGCACGCGCACGATTGCCATGGATATTCCGCCGCAGGACGTGATCACGCGCGACAACGTCTCCATCAAAGTGAACGCCGTGCTCTATTTTCGCGTGATCAATCCCAGCAAGGCGGTGTTGGAGGTCGAGGATTATCTCTTCGCCACCTCGCAATTGGCGCAAACGACTTTGCGCAGCATTCTCGGGCAATTCGAGCTGGACGATTTGCTGGCCAAGCGCGACAAGATCAACGATGAACTGCAGAACATCATCGACACGCACACCGATCCGTGGGGCATCAAAGTCGCATTGGTCGAAGTGAAGCACGTGGATCTGCCGCCGGAAATGCAACGGGCCATGGCGCGCCAGGCCGAGGCCGAGCGCGAGCGCCGCGCCAAGATCATTCATGCCGAAGGCGAATTGCAAGCCTCGGAAAAGCTCGCCGCAGCCGCGCGGGTCATGAGCAAGGATCCGGTCTCCGTTCAATTGCGCTACTTACAAACGCTGACCGAAATCGCGTCAGAGCACAATTCCACGACGATCTTTCCGGTGCCGATTGATTTGGTAAAGATGTTTTTGGACAAGAAAGATTCCGCGAAGGATTGAGAGACTATTTGAAAGCCCTGGTCAGGCGGGATTCGCGACAATTCGGGAAGAAGTCTCTTTTCGACGCACACTACCAATGGTGCGCCGGAAGAATTGAACTAAAACCGCTGCAATATTACTTTGAATCTTTGCAAAAAGCGCAAAGATTTAAACCGTAAAGACACAAAGAGCGCGAAGAATTTTACATGCCCTTCTTCGCGCTCTTTGTGTCTTTACGGTCAGATTTTTGGCTTGAGGCTTACTCTCGTTCCTTCATTCTATGATATTTCTTCACGCCTGCTTGCGAAATCCCTTCACCAGCATCCCCAAACCGATCGCGATCAAAAGGATCGGCCAGTATCGGCTCATGTCGTAGAAAAAATCGAATTCATGCAAAAACGCGGCGCCGCCGAAGAGCAGCAGCGCGCCACCGGGAATGAGAATACCCCATTCTTTCGGCATGAAGACGAACACGGCGACACAGCCCACGCCGGCGGCGATCAACCAGATCGGCCAGGCGCTGTAGACGTACGGGAGGAAATCAAAATTGCGCAAGGAGAAAAACACGGCCAGCGTTAGGAAGAAAAACGTTCCGAACACACCGTCACGCCGGCCCCAGCCGCGGATGCGGGTGGCTGATACTCCAGCAAATAACAAGAAGACGAAAGGATAGACGTAGTCGAAAGGCGGAAACGGCCAATCCAAACGATCGGCGAGCAAAAACATGCCCAGTACGATCATGATCGTACCGGCGACGAAAGAACGCCCTCCTCGTGACATGGCTACCTCGCTGCAAAGCATAATGCGTAATCCGTAAGCAAGCCTTTGCCCTTCGGCGAAAATTTTGCCTGGTGATAGGCTTTGCCGGTTTCTGAAAAGCTGATCTCGCTAATTTGCGCCGGTGGATGGTGCCGTGTGGTTGGTATCCGGTTTTTGCTCCGGCACGACCACCATCAGCACGATGTAGGCGATGATGCCGAGAAAGAAGCCGCTGAAAAAGGTGAGCATGACCCAGCCCACGCGTACGAGCGAAGGGTCGATGTTGAAATACTCGGCCATGCCGCCGCAGACGCCGCCGATCATACGATCGTTGAGCGAACGCAGCAAAGTTTTTTGTTTCATGCGAGTTTCTCCCGTTGCAGTGAAACCGGCAGCAGGTGCTTCCAGTGGGTCTATCATGGTGGCGCGGGAATCGTTGCGGCCCGTGCCGCGCAATACCAGCGTGACACCTAACAGAATCAACACAACGGCAAAGACGAGCCCCCAGCTCATCCAATGCGGAATGAAGTAATCATCCCAATGCCAGGGCACCAATAAATTGAACCCATGCCGTTCGGCCAGCCATACCACGCCCAATACAATGAGAATCGTTCCTAAAATATAACGGCCGGTGTTTGAAGATGGCCGTGGTGGAGCTGCGGCCACGCTCAGAGGATTGTCCGGCACAACCGCCCAGGCAACGATGTATGCCATCACGCCAAACAATCCAAAGAAGCAACTCATGACCCACAGCACGCGCACGAGTATGGTGTCGATGCCGAAATATTCGGCGACGCCGCCGCACACACCGGCAAGCTTGCGGTCACTCACCGAGCGATACAATCGTCGCGGTGGTGCGGCTGCTCCAGGATTGAAGGTGCCTTGAGTACTCTGTTCCGTCATCTCTTTGTTTGCATAGGATCACAATTTGGCAGTTCAATAGTTTTCATTGCACTTTTAACGAAAAAATGGCAGACAAGTTTCAAACCGGGCGTGAATACTTTTGTTCAAGTGCGAGTATTTTTTCAAGGCGTTTCAAATGGCGGCCGCCGCCGAAGCCGGTCTCCAGCCAGGTCTTCACGATCTCTTTGGCGATATCAATACCCAGATTTCTGCTGCCCAACGACAATACGTTCGCGTTATTATGCTCGCGGCTGTTGCGCGCAGTGTATGCGTCGTAGCATGCGGCGGCGCGGACACCTGGAATTTTATTGGCTGCAATGGCCGAGCCTACGCCGGCACCGTCGATAACAATTCCGCGTTGCGCTGCGCCGGCAGCCACTTTCTGCGCGATGAGCTCTGCGATATCCGGATAGTCGACCGGGGTCTCATTGAATGTTCCCACGTCTTCGTAACGAACGCCCAGGCTGCGCAGGAAATCTTTCAACTGCTCTTTGAGCGTGTAGCCGCCGTGATCCGAGCCAATGACGAGAACGCCGGTGGAGGTAGATGCCGTTGCCGTTGTGGAAGTTATTGCCGAAGGTGGAGCCACCGGTTTCGCCTTTTCATCCGTCAGCTCTATTTTTCGCGCTTTTGCCGCATCTCTTGCGGCTGGCGTCACGATCATGCCGGCAGCAATCGCCATTTGCCTCTGGCCTTTCTGCCAGGCTTGAATGACGTCGCGCTCGGTCAAAACTTTTTTGGGCTTTGGGGTGCGGGGCGAAGGCATTGCGTTGCAAGAGGTATTGAACTGTTTTAGCAACCTGTTAGGGCACAAGGCCGCAAAAGGCATTAAAAAATCCAAAAGTTTGATGTTGCCAACGGATTAGGAAGCGACCAACGGAATCCGTTGGGTTTTTCTATCCGTTTGGAAACTGTTTCCCAAACCTGCTTGTCCCCAGAGCTTGGGAAGATGCTTTCAGCATGACATCCCTGGTTGGTTGCGTGGACTTGATGTTGTAGCATTAGTTGATCGATCCCGCCAGCCCCGTCATCGGCACGAATTTGACGCCTACCGATTCCGTCCGGCTGATTCTGCCTGCGGCATCCTTGCTCACGATCAACAGCTTTTGATCCCTGTCACCGAGAGGCAGAATCATGCGTCCGCCTGGTGCCAATTGCTCCACCAGCATTTCGGGAATATGGTTGGGCGCGGCGGCCAGAATGACGCGATCGAACGGCGCCGCCTCCGGCCAGCCGACGTAACCATCGCCGTTACGCAGACGCACGTTGGCATAATCCAATTCTTTGATGAACCGCGACGCCCGCAGGGAGAGCTCGGGAATGATCTCGATCGAATAAACTTCATGGCACAGAAAAGACAACAATGCCGCTTGATATCCCGAGCCCGTGCCGATTTCAAGGACTCTTTCAATACCGGTCAATTGCAAAGACTCGAGCATGAAAGCGACGATGTAAGGCTGCGATACGGTTTGATCGAAACCGATCGGGACGGGGCTGTCCTCGTATGCCGTTTCTTGCAAACGCTCGGGCACGAACAAATGCCGCGGCACATGGCGTATGGCTTCGAGCAGGCGTTGATCGCGTATGCCCCGGCGCTCGATTTGATGCTCGACCATACGCCGGCGTTTCCCGGCCAATTCCTCCTCGCTGAAGTCATTTTCTTCCCACCAAGGCGTATTCATGTTTGAGCAAATCCGTCTATCATGCACTCCACGTGCGCGGCAACGCTATGCGCCAGCGCGTTTAAATGATATCCTCCTTCCAAAACCGAAACCAGACGGTCGTCGCAATATTCATGCGCCAGCTTCAGCACCAGAGCCGTCATGCTCGCGAAATGCCCTTCGGTTAATTGCAGATGCGCCAGGGGGTCGTCCCGGTGCGCGTCGAAACCGGCGGAAACAATGGTGAAATCCGGTTGGAAGGACGTAAAAATCTCCTGAACCGCCTCGGTAAAGTGCTGCTCGTATTCTGCAGCGGAAGTATGCGGAGCAACCGGCAGATTGCGCGTTGCCCCTTTGCCCTCGCCAGCGCCGGTTTCATCTTTGCTGCCCGTGCCGGGATACAATGGCCATTCATGTGCGCTGAAATAAAACACGTCGCCGCGGCGGTAAAAAATATTCTGTGTGCCATTGCCGTGGTGCACGTCCCAGTCAATAATCAACACCCGTTCGGCGCGCTGGTTGCGGCGCAGCCATTCGGCGGCAATTGCGACATTGTTGAACAAACAAAACCCCATAGCACGGTTCACTTCGGCATGATGTCCCGGTGGCCTAACCGCACAGAAGGCGTTCCGCCAATTTCCCGAGCTCACTTGGTCCACGGCTGCCACGGCGGCGCTGGCTGCCAACGCGGCGGCGTCAAAAGAATTTTGTGAAACCACCGTATCCGAATCCAATGAAGAAAATTTAGCCCCGCAGCTTTTCATGATATAGTCAACGTAAGCCGGAGGATGCACCAGCTGCAGAATCTCGCGGGACAATAGCGGCGGCTCGCAAGCGTCCACCTTTTGCAGCAGCCCGGTTGCTGCGAGATGCTCCCGCACTGTGGCCAGGCGCGCCGGCCGCTCCGGATGCCCAGGGCCAGTGTCGTGAAGCAAGAAAGTTGGATGATAATAAAAGCCGGTCACGAGTCTTCTACCTGCGAAGCTAGTATTTTGACACGTTACACATTACACCTTACACGCGTGTAAGGTGTAATGTGTAACGTGTAATCTGAAAGCCCTCACTTCACTTCAAGCCTTGCCTTCTGCACGCCCGAGCGTGCGCTGAAGCGGATCTCGTATTCTCCAGGCGGTAACGGACCGACTTCAACGCTGTCGGTAAAAGGTATGAGCATCTGAATCGCCATCACGTTGGGATCGTACTGCGCCCATGGCGTAACCTCTATCACCCGCCCTTTCACTTCTATCTGGGTGTGATCAAACTTGTACGCGCCGCTGGGCAGGTTGCCGGTGACGGGTAGTGTGGTCTTTTGCTGTGTGGCCAACGTAAAAACATTTGGCATTTCATCGAGATAGACTTTTTGCAGGTTCTCTGTTTTCATGAGAGATCTTTCAGTTTGCTTTTCAGGCACCGAGGCTGGCTGCGATTTGTGAGCGGATTTGCAGCCCAAGCAGGCTAAAAAGCCAACGGCTAAAATCCGTGACTGCCAAGACATTTTCATTCCAGGCTCAAGTTTCTTTCTTTGGCTTCGCGCACTGCGGTTTCATCTGCGCTCTCGCCTCATTAGTCCTTTGCGGCGCGGACAAAATCCTCGAGGCCGCGCACGATGGCGTTGACGCCTTTTTCTTGCATATCGGGAGCGAGAATCACATCCTCTTCAGCCGGGTGCATGATGAACGCCGGCTCGATCAGCACCGACGGCATGCTGGTGATGCGGCATACCGCCAGATTATCGTAATACAAGCCGAAATTAGGAAGTTTCAAGCTGACTAGCAACCTTTTCAATATCCGGTCGGCCAGCGCATAACTTTGGGGATGAAAGTAATAAACACTGGTGCCGTGATTGAGAAAGGGATTGATGCCGTCGGGCAGCGCGTTGAAGTGCATACTCACCAAAAGATCGGCATTGCCGACGTCCGCATATTTCACGCGTGCGCCCAGCGTAATGCCCTCCTGCCCGGATCGGGTCATGAGCACGTACGCACCGCGGCCTTCCAGTTTTTTCTTGAGCAGGCCGGCCCACATCAACGTGGCGTCTTTTTCGTACAAGCCTGACGGGCCGATCGCGCCCTCTTCCGGGCCGTGGCCGGGATCGATGCAAATCAACAAATCCTTCAAAGGTCGCTGCGGCCACCCGGGCAGTTTCGGCGTCTTTTTGACGTCGAGAATGAGATTCGTATCCTCAAAAAACGCGCGATAGCCCCATTGCTGCTTTTGATTCAGCTCGATACTCAAGCGATACTTTTGATCGCGCTCTTGCGACCAGCGAATTTCGCCAAGCAACGAATCGCCGTAATCGTGGCGAATCCAATCCGTATCAGCGGTCACGCCGTAAAGAATGAGGTCAAGTCGATTCGGTTTTGTGCTTTGTTCAATTTTGAAGGGCACCCGTTCTTGCAAGAAAATGGTAACGCGCGCGCGATCCAAGAAACTCGTCGTGCGGGAAATCTGGGCCACGCTGTTCGCCGGCGTCGTGCCTAAGGGAAGCCATTCACAATTGGCGACCGGAATCCAAATGGTTTCATCATGCACGAGAGGCGCGCGATAGTATTCACCGTCGCGGCCGTCGATGCTCAGCTTCACCCCCGCAGGTAGAAAAAATTGATAGGCTTTGCCCGGGGCGGTACGGCCAATGGTGAGCTCGCTGGTCAAGCGCGCGGCCCGCGGTACACGCTGCGAGCGGACAGTGAGTTTTCCGGGCGCGGCCACCGGCAAGGCTTCCCCGCGAGCGTTCGTTATTTTGAAGCGAATCGCGGCGGACACCACCGTGTCGGCCTCGCGAATTCGATAGACGCCGGAGTAAATGCCTCGCACTTCCGGTGTGCTCGGCGGCTTGGCGCGTCCAAACACGGCTTCGCCCCAATAAAACTGCTTGCGCGCCGGCTGTTCGGCCATGGGCAGATTTTGCGCGACGCCGTCGATGGCAAACGTGGCAGTACTGCCCGGTGAGCCTTTAACCGCAACGCCCAGCAAATCGCCGGGCAGAAGCTCCAAATCGTTTCGCGGGAAGATATAACTGGTATCGATCGTCAACGGCATCTGCACGGAGGTGAGCAAGAAAGGTGGAACGCTAACGTTGCGTAAAACAACGGCGGAATCGGAGTCCGCCGTGGAATCGCGGCGCACAACCGCACGAAATACAAATTGCCCCGGGTGCACCGGCACCATGCCCAGGAAGGTGCCGTTGGCATACTGCCGCGGCCTCAGGCCATTTACGGTCAATTGCGCCGCACGGGGCGAATAATTCCCGAAAACAAAAGTCGAGTCATGCGCGGTAATGATCAATGCTTCGCGAGGATAGATGATCTCGACTCTCAAGTCTTCTTGCGCATGTGCCAGTGAGAACCGCAAAGCATAAAAGATAATTGTGCATCGAACGGGAACACACCTATTCAAGCTGTGCAAGATGCTCCTCAAGAATGGGGGGCGGAGTCTGGCGCATCAAATACCGTACGCCGGCCAGTAATACCCCAAGATCGTCCATGTGCCCGACAATCGGAAACACGAAATCGGGAATCAAATCCAGCGGCGAGATCAAATACGCGAGCGCCAGTCCAAACATGAGTTTGCCGCTGAAGGAAACGCGGGGATCCTTGAGCAAACGGATGACCAATCGTGCCGTCTTTGGCAAATGCAGCAGCAAGCGCCAAAACGAAGGGTTATGCAAAACTTTGGTGCCGGTGCGCAGAGGCATGGTTTGTTCAAATAATCAAGAAATCAAAGCGACGAAATCGTCGACTGTCAGACCAACTTCTCGAATGATCGCCCGCAACGTGCCCTTCGCAACCGTTTTATGATTAGGCACTGTCAATCGACGATATGGTGCGAAACTCTGTCTGAGCACAATATGGCTGCCGCGTTGATGATCAAATTGATAGCCGATTTTCGCCAGTGCTCTCACGATTTCCTGGCCTGAAACTGTGGGAAGCTTACTCATACCTCCACAATTTCTTCCGTGATCGAAGGAGGAACAGGCTCGCCGTGTTTCAGCAAGCTTTCCATGTATGCTTGGATCGCCTCTTGAATATTGGTCAATGCTTCACTACGAGTCTGGCCCTGCGATATGCAACCCGGCAGTGCGGGTACCTCGGCTACATACATGCCGTCTTCGTCTTGTTCGATGAGCACGCGATATTTCATTGATACTTCTCCAAGATTTGAATCACAAGTTCCAAACCATCTTTTTGCGTTTTCAAGGAATGATTTGTGCCAGTGACCGTAAGGAGAAATAAGGTCGTTAATGGTAAAAAAACTCCGTGCGCAGCATGACCTCCACCTCTTCATCCGCCTTGAATTCCGTGCGCGTTATCGGGCAAATCAAATAAGCATTGCTCGCGGCATAGGACACGACGTCGCCGCTGCCTTTGGATTTCAGCGGATGAACAAAAAAAACGCCGTTTTCATATACCACCCGCGCCGGCGCGTAAAATTCGCGCCCCGAACGATTCACAAAACGTTCGGTTAGTCGTGCGCGCACCACCGGATTGGAATGCGAGGTAAAACCCATCATTTTGCGCATCGCCGGCCGTACCAATAGTTCGAAAATGGTGTTTGCCGACACGGGGTTGCCGGGCAGGCCGAAAATCAGCGTGGCACCCGAGCGCGCAAACACCACGGGTTTTCCCGGCTTCACGGCGACTTTGTCGAAGAAAATCTCGAATCCGCTTTGCGCGAAAGCCTCTTCAACCAGGTCGAGGTCGCCCATCGACACGCCCCCGGTGAGCAGCAACAAATCGTGCTGCAGTCCCGGCGCTATTTTTTCCCGAATGTCGGATATTTGATCGCGCGCAGTGCCCAGCAATCTGGGTATGCCGCCGGCTTGCTGCACCAGCGCGCACAAGGCATAGGCGTTGGAATTGCGAATTTGAGCGCGTGCGGGTCGAGCCGTGATTTCAATCAATTCATCGCCCGTGGTCAATATGCCGGTGACGGGGGCACGATAAACGGCAACGTCGCTTTTGCCCACCGCCGCCAGCAGCCCTATCACTGCCGGTGAAATAAAGCTACCGGCGGGCAGAACGATCTCACCCTCTTGGGCTTCGCTGCCCTTGGGGGTAATGTTTGCGCCCGCGCTGACCGGCTCCAAAATTTCGACCGCATGCCCGTGCCCAACAGCCCGCGTCTTTTCGATCATTTGCACGGCATCCGCGCCGGGCGGCACCGGCGCTCCGGTCATGATTTTCGCTGCTTGTCCTGGTTGCAAGGTAAAATCCGGAAAAGAGCCGGCGGCAATGGTCGCGATGACGTGCAATTCCGACGGAATCTGCGCGAGATCTGCCGTGCGTACGGCGTAGCCATCCATACTGCTGCGCGGAAACGGCGGCATATTGATGTCCGCGTTCACCTGCTCAGCCAAAACGCGGCCCGGCGCGGCCAGCAAGGGCACGGGCGCCGCCTGCAATCGCGGCGTCTGCCGCACGACGATCTCATATGCTTCACGCAGGCTAATCATCGCGCCGCACCACGTGGGATTTCACGTTGTATCTCTGCTTCAAATCATCGGCGCATTTCCGGGCTTCGTCGCGGTGGAGAAATGCCCCCACCCAAACCAGGAAATAGCTGCGCGCGCCTTCCTTGCGCTCGTGGACTTCGCTCTTGTAGCCCGAGCCTTTGAAGCGTTTTTCCACGCTTTGGGCCTTTTGTTTATCCGTGAAAGCGCCCACCTGCACCGCATACCGCGATTCTCTGTTTTGCGCCGTACCTGCCTTGGCTGTCTCTGCCGATTTTTTGTCAGACTGAGCTTGCGGTTCTGCCTCCGCCGGCGGAATGATTTCAGGCAGCCTGGCCAGATCTTCACGCGCAAATTCTCCCATCCACGTACTGGCATGATCGTGCGCGACGGCTTGCAATTCTTTCTGCGCTTGCGCCGGTTGGCCGGATATCATGAGCGCCTTTGCCGCAAAATACTGTGCCGGCCCTGCGCAGGCTGAACCCGGGTAGCTCGCAGCCAATTCCTGAAGGAATTGCCGCGCGCGCATATAGCTCCCGCGCGCAAAATGATACTGGCCCAGGCGATACAACGCGCGCTCCGCGTATTCCGAGTTCTTAAAACGCTTGGTAACGTCCAGAAAGGAGGAGGAGGCCGCCTCGGCGTTTTCTTCGAACAAGCCGTGATAGTAGGCGGCCAGCGGAGAATTGGGATTCTTCTGATATGCCGAACGCACGCGTTCCTGCGCGACCGCGATTTGGTTTTCCCACAATAATGAAAGGATTTCAGATTCGGAAATCTGACTGTTCACGATTTCCGGAGACGAAAAAAGTGCGGCGGCGATGCCAAGGAGGTAGGAAATACAGCTATGCGATCGCATCGATCTACCCTCGCTAGAACAGCAGACGTCAGTTTCTGCCCGCACGCCATTTGCGGCGTCATGCCGCTGAGACTGGAGATCCACCTACATAAAAGTTGAGGATCTTGCGGCCAACCGTCAAGATCCTCAACACGTCTACTGCACTGCCATCAGTTACTCTGCGGCGCGGCCGGCGTTGGAGGCGTTGCGCTAGAAGATTCCGCGGACGGCGTTCCTTCGATGGGATAGCTGTCCTCGATATCAAAGTCTTCATAGCCCGTCACCACGCCCTCCGCCGGAGCGGCAACTTCGGCGTCGGGGCCTTTTTTGCCCTTCTTCTTTTTCTTGCCGCCTTCACCTTCTGCGAGCTGCTCTTTGGTCAGCTTTTCAGAAAGAATGATTTTCTTGTTGTCCTTATTGAATTCGATGACCACCAGCTCCAGCGTGTCGCCCACGGCGTAACCGTCCGCCGGCTTGGTGAGATTGGGTTTGGCGAGGTGCGAGATCGGCACAAAGCCGTCGACCTCGGAAGGCAGCTCGATGATCACGCCTTTGTCGATCATACGCACGATCTTGCCAGAACTCTTCGTGTGAACTTTGTATTCGTTCTCGAAAACGTCCCAAGGGTTTTCTTTGGTCTGTTTGTAGCCCAAAGAGATGCGGCGATTGTTTTTGTCGACGTTCAAGACTACGACGTCGATCTCGTCGCCCTTCTTGACCACTTCGCCGGGATGGCGAATCTTTTTGGTCCACGAAAGGTCGGAGATGTGCACCAGACCGTCGATGCCCTCTTCCAATTCCACAAAAGCGCCAAAATTCGTGAGATTGCGCACAACGCCCCTTTGATGGGAACCGATCGGATATTTCCTTTCGATGTCCTGCCAAGGATCGGGCTCGAGCTGCTTGAGGCCGAGGGAGATTTTGCGCTCCTCGAGATCGATGTTCAAAACCTTGGCATCGACCATTTCGCCGACGGAGACCAGCTTGCTCGGATGGCGAATGTGTTGCGTCCAGCTCATCTCGGAGATGTGAATCAGCCCCTCGACGCCTTTTTCCAATTCCACGAAAGCGCCGTAGTCGGAAATGCTCACCACTTTGCCGCGAATCACGGAGCTGACGGGATATTTCTTGTCGACGTCGATCCAGGGATGCGGCAGCAGTTGCTTGAGGCCGAGCGAGATGCGGTCTTTCGCTTCGTTGAAATCGAGCACCTGCACCTTGATTTTCTGATCGAGCGAAACGATTTCGGAGGGATGGCCGACGCGGCCCCAGGACAAATCGTTGATGTGCAGCAGGCCGTCCACGCCGCCGAGGTCGATGAACACGCCAAAATCGGTGATGTTCTTGACCATGCCCTCCAGCACCTGGCCTTTGGCGAGATTGGTGAGAATTCGCCCGCGTTGCTCGGACATCGCTTCTTCAACCAGCACGCGATGCGACACGACGATGTTCTTACGCAGCTCGTTGACTTTGACGACGCGGAAATCCATTTTCTGGCCGATGTAAGCGTCAAAATCACGAATGGGCTTCAAATCGATTTGGGAGCCCGGCAGAAAAGCTTCGATGCCCATGAGGTCGACCACGATGCCGCCCTTGATGCGGCGCACGCACCGGCCGCGGAGAATTTCGCCGCGCTGATAGGCGTCCAAAACCTTCTCCCAAACGCGCATGAAATCTGCTTTCTTCTTCGAAAGCACGAGCTGCCCGTCTTGATCCTCGACGTTGTCGAGAAACACCTCGATGTCGTCGCCGATCCGCAATTCGTCGGGATTGGTAAACTCGTCGATCGGGATCACTCCCTCGCTCTTGAAGCCAATGTCGACGGCCACTTCCTTGCTGGAGATCGCCAACACCTTGCCGATCAGCAGCTGGCCTTCGACGAACTCCGAGAGGGTATCCTCGTACAGGCGCCTGAAATTTCCGTATTCTTCCTCGGAATAGTCACGCTCGTCTATGAGCTCGTCTTTTGAGACGACTTTGATATCACTGCCGTAGCGTGACGTTTTCTTGCCGTTCTGCACAGCGGTTGGGTGAGAAACTTGCGCGTCCGGCGTGAGCGTACCGGTTGGCAAGCTACCGGTGTTCGCCTCCGCGGGAGCGGAGTTACTGGGTTGGGGGTTGAACATGTTAAAAAGCCTCCATGGGATTTAGTATATGAGCCCCGGTCAATGACCGGAGCACGATTTTCCTTCTGCCGCGGACATGAGCTCCGCCACGGAAAGAAAAGAATCGTCAAATTGAGTGCGGCGCGTGGACCAGCGCACCGCGAAACTGTTAGGCCGGGAGTTCAGGCTGCTGAATTAATTCCATCAGCCGGGCGTGCGCGGCGGTAGCGATTTGCGCATACAGTTCTTTGCCCTGCGCCTGGTTTGCCAAAAACGGCGCGACCGGAAGAGCTGCGCCGAAAGTGATGCGCACGTGCGGTCTGGTCAGGATCGAGCCGCGCACCCCAAATAAATTTTCAATGCACGCGGGCACGATGTCGGCGCCCGTGCGCGCGGCGATCATGCCGAGACCTGCTTTCCAGCGCAGCGGGCGGCCCGTAAGCGTGCGCGTGCCCTCCGGAAAAAGCATCAACGCTTCGTCGTTTTTCAGGACACCCTCGATTTGCTTCAACGTCGCTGCGGCAAAATCCGTACGATCGACCGGAATGCAATTGCAGAAACGAATCAATTGCGCCAGGCCGGGAATTTCGAACAATTCCTTCTTCCCCAAAAAATAAACCACCCGTGGAATGACGCAACCAACCAAAGGCGGATCATAGCCGGAAACATGATTGGAGGCGATCAATACGCGGCCGCGACGAGGAATATTTTCCACGCCGCGCACTTCCACTCGAAACAGCAGCCGAAAATAAAGGCGTACCAGCCACTGCAAGACTCTGAACACCGCCCGTTTCACGGCAACAAAGCAAGTTGGGTACATCAAACTGCGTCATCGCGACAAAGCTTCAACAACTCAAGCGGGAGCGGTGGATTGTTGGATGAATGGAGTATTGGATTGAGGGAGTATTGCTCCTTCCGCAACCCTACCATCCGTTCATCCAACTAGCCATTGATCCAGTCATCCAATACTCCATCAATCCATTACTCCAAGCGCAAAGGCACGATGCCAGAATCATCTGCGCGGCTAGCGGTTCACACCGCTTGCATTTTCTTCCTCAACGCCTGGACAATGAAATCCACTTGCTGCTCAATGGTCAGGCTCGTGGTGTCGAGCAGAATCGCGTCTGTTGCCGGGCGCAACGGGGCGACGTCACGCTTGGCGTCCTTTTCGTCGCGCATTTCGATTTCGCGGCGGAGGGTTTCAAACTCCTTGCGAATGCCCTGCAATGCCAATTCGTCCTGCCGCCGGCGCGTGCGCTCATCCAGCGAAGCCGACATGAAAATTTTGAGATCCGCATTCGGGAAGACCACGGTGCCAATGTCCCGGCCTTCCATCACCACGCCGCCGCGATTGCCGATCTCGCGCTGCCGTTTCACCATGATCGCGCGGACCCTGGGATTGGCGGAAATCGGGGCAATGGCATTGGTCACGTGGGGCGCGCGGATTTTGGCGGTGACCTCCTGCCCATCCAGGTAAAAACGATCGCCCGCCGCATCGGGTTTGATGCTCAGGCACATTTGTTCAGCATGCCGGAGCACGGCCTCGTGATTTTCCGGAGGAACGTTCGCTTCCAAAACTTTCAAGGTCAACGCGCGATAAAAAGCGCCGGTGTCGAGGTAAGTGAAACCCAATCTTTTGGAGACCATACGCGCGGTCGTGCTTTTGCCCGACCCTGCCGGGCCGTCTATGGCAATAATCGGCCGCCGCTCATTCGGCGCTTCCTGTTCCAAAAGGGACACATCCTGCTGGCTACCTTGCTCCATCATATGTCATCCAGTTCATATTGAAAAGAACGACTTCCCTATCCCATCGAACTCTGCACGGCACGCGCGACCTCCATGGCCAAAACTTGCTGCCGTGGTCACTACTCATTCATTTCGTTCTTTATCATTCCCGCATCGGTATGGGGAACGTCTACGATGGCGCTCTGCGATCGAACAACTTACGTTCGTGACGGCCATTTTTCGCGGCGAAGCTCGGCGTGTCACGGAGAATAAACAAGATTGAGAATTAATTCTTCATGCGCAAGCCTTTTTCTTCGTTCGAGAAAATCCATCCCACGATTTTGCCGATGTCGAGCGCTTCGTCTTCGAGCCAGTAACGCCGGTCGCGATCGAACTGTGAGCTGGTGTCATCTTCGGGAATGGCTTGAATCTCCTCATGGATTTTTTCCGCGCGGCGCTGCCAGGTGCGCATGTTTTTGACGCGCACATCGACCCAACCGTCGTGTGCCCAGTGCTCGAGATTTTCCGCCGTGACCGGTATGCGCTCGTCGCCTTTAAAAGTCGGAATTTTGATTTCCGGGCCACGCAGCAAGCTTGTGCCATCCTGCAGGAGAATGGGAATCCCAATCGAGATGATTTCTGCGCGCAGCTTGCGATTCGACAAAATCAAGTTCTGCAGTTGTTGCGCCATCGTTTCGGCTGGGGTGTTGCGTACATTGTCCAAGGTGCTGAATGCCAGGCGCAGCAGGTGCGCCTCGTAGAGCAATTTGGAGAGTCGTGGCGGGCCCAGCAGCTCGAACGCCACGCTGTCGCATCCGTGCTGTTTGACCAATTCTTTCATGCGCGCGAGCACGGCGTTTCGCATCAAGCCGGCGCGGTACGTCGGCCCCATCACGGCGTTGTCGAGGGCGTTGATGACGTCATGGCCGGTGTTCCCGCCTTTGATCTCGTAGATGACGTTTTTCGCGATTTCTTCCGGCGTGACCAACTCCATTTGGCCCGAATCGGAGATCGCCGTGAATTCGCCGTGTGAAAAGATACCATTCTCACCGGTGTCGATGAACACCGATTGCAGCACCTCGCCGGGGAGCACGTGCCAGTTCTGCTCGGCGCCTTCGTTTTTCAACGCCAGAACATTCTCGAGCACGGTCGGGCGCTCCGGCGGGCAATCGAACAACTGAATGGGCTGGCCCTGGCGATGAATCGGGCCGTAAGCGATTTTCTTCCACGCAATCGCAGCAGTCGGCTTGATTTCTTTTATGATGGGCGCGTCGGGCGTGCGTGCCATCAAAAAAAGCAGCATCGAATGTGCGCCGGCGATGGCGGATTTGCTCAACAACACACGCGAAGGCTTTTCTTCCGAATGCGTGTACGGAATATTCAAGCCCATGCCGCCGGTACCGCTGGTGCCGACCTTGCAATAGACCTCCGTGCGAAAGCGGCGCATGCTCTCGTACAAAATCTGTACGTGCCGGATCAACTGTGGAATATACAGCGTACACAGCAGTTTCTCCAGTTCGGAAATGAAGGCGGCATCGTACTGTTGCTGGGCCTTGAAGCGGCTGAGACGCGACTTGACGCGATAGTAGCTCGCGAATACGTCTTGATAGGCCAGCGCCGTGGCCGAATTCACGCAGTCGACGATGAGGTGCGGGCGATATTTCTCCAGGATTTG
>JBOHQX010000103.1:0-13672 GCA_050732395.1 bacterium | reverse complement strand
CTGCAGCACCACCTGCCGGCGATGCGGAGAAGTGCGATGCTCGTACAAGTAAATGCCTTGCCAGATGCCCAGCGTTGGTTTTCCGTTTTGAATCGGAATGGTAAGCGAAGTCGCAGTGAGTGCGGCGCGAACGTGCGCCGGCATGTCGTCCGGGCCTTCGCTGGTGTGGCGAAAGAGCGGGTCGCCATAGGGTACGAGGCGTTGAAAAAATCTTTCCAAATCGCGACACACTTCTGGGTCGGCGTTTTCCTGAATCAGAAGCGAGGCCGAAGTGTGCTGTACGAACAGGGTGAGCAAACCGGTTTTGATTTCGGCAGCTTGCACGAACTCACGAACGGTATCGGCAAATTCATGCAAACCGGCCCGCGAAGTGTCGATCACAATTGTCTTCGTCGCTAAGCGCATCTCGAATAGGGTCCGAACGGAGTACGGGATTGCTGGAGTATTGGAGTCCTGGAGTATTGGATTGTTGGATTGTTGGACAAAAGGAACTCCATTACTCCATTACTCCAACACTCCATCAATCCACTACTCCACTACTCCAGTACCCCAACAATCCAACAATCCATCACTCCATCAATCCATCACTCCACCACTCCACTTACATCACCACCAACTTCCTCACCGCCTGGAACTTTCCGGCGTTCATGCGATAGAAATACACGCCGGGGGCAACGCGGCGGCCGTGCTGATCGAAACCGTTCCATTTTACCGCATGGATGCCGGGCTCCTGGCGTTCGTCGCGCAGGGTTTGCACGAGCTGGCCGAGCAAGTTGTAAATGCGAATCGTGAGGTGAGTGGCTTCCGGCAGAGCGTAACCAATTGTGGCCTGGACACCGGCGGCAGGCGCGCCCTCGCGCGCGGCAAAAGGATTGGGATAACTTTGTTCCAAAGCATAATTGCGCGGAACCTCGCCTGCATTCAGCTCCACCAAGGCGAATGCACCGCCTTCGAACGTACCGTCGCCGCGCGAGAACTCGGCTTCAGCTTCGTATGCGATTGCTTCTTCGTGCCGCCAGATTTTGAAGCGCATCGGTGCGCCAGGCTCATAGCCTGCGCTCGCCGGAGCGGCACCGGAGATTTTACCCTGAGCGCGCCAGGTCGCGAGGCCGAGCGCGCCCTGCTCAGGCCATACACCCGCACCGACGAGATTGCCCGTAGTAGTAAAAATTCCGATTTCATCGCCGGACTCGAGCCGGACGTTATTCACACTTGCGCCTTGCACCACCACGATGTAGCTGTCGCTAGCGCGCTCCACGCCGGTGAAATGCTTCGGCGCCGCAGCAAAAGCCTCTGGACGGTGTTTGCCCAAAACGGAAACACTCGCGCCAAGCGGATAGACCAGCGTGTCCGCCGCATTCAAATAGAGCTTGTAACCGGCGCCAGGCTTCAAGTTGCCAATGGTATTGAGATCGCCCACGGAGGGAATGAAATATTGCCCGGCGTCGTTCTTTGCGATCACCAAGTGATCAAAAATGGTTTTCAAAGCCAGCTCCGCGGGAATATTCGTTGCCGGCAAATAGCTCACGAAATTCCATCCGGACAGCAGCGGAATCGGCGTGAAGGGTGGGATTTCCTCGCCGCTGGTGCTCACCGAATCCGGGGCCGCGAGATAAATGCTGTAGCCTTCCAGCGCATCCACGCCGCCGATGGTGTTGATCAACCCTGGAATATAGGCCTGGCCCGAGTCATTCTTGACGATTTGCAAGTGTTGCGTATTTTCAAATACTGTTTCCATGCGCGGATCCGCCGGCTGCACGTTAAAGCCAATCCAGCTCCAATTGGCTGCGAGCTGCTGCTTGCGCGTGAAATTCGTTTGCGCCGAAAGCGTCGAAATATGTGCCGAATCCGCCGTTCCGAATCTGCCGTCGCCGCGAATGAACGAGGCCGTGGCCGGGTAATCACGATCTTTGCGGCCACTATCCCACACCCGGAAGTACATGCTCTCACCCGCGACGAAGCCGTCGATTTGAGGGGTGTCGGGATCGTCGCCATACGCCATCAGGCGCGCCGGCGCCTGGCGATTCCATACCACGGAGCCTGCGAGCCTGCCTGCGGGCGTGAACACACCGATCTCGTCGCCGCTGGATAACGCCTCATGGTTGATGGTGGCATGATCGATACGCATCGCGTATTTCACCGCCGTAGTTTCTACGGGCGGATAATGGCTGGTCGAATCGCTCACGGTCAACACTTCCAACAACACCTGCACGGGGACGCTGGGTTCATCGAGATCATTGCTCTCGACGCGCAGTTCTGCCACATAAGTTGTATCCGGCCGCAGACCAGTGGCGTTAAGGTGCACCGCGACCTCAGCATTGCCGCCACTTTTGACGACACCCGCTTTCGGCGCGTAGCTCATCCAACTGGCCGGTCGTTGAATCTTCACCGCCAGATTATTCTGCACGTAATTCGTGTTGAAAGCAATCTCGATGCCGTCGGAGCCGTCATGGTTTTGCATGCCGATGGTGCCGAAGTTGCTCGGTGCGCCGACTTGCAAGTATTGAAATAGAATATTGCCGTCCGGCGTGAGCTTGATTTGAAAAGTGAAGGGCGCGTTACCGCCCGGCCGTGCCACGTTTTGCCACTGCAAAATCAGCTTCTGTGCGTCGGCGAAGTAGTACACTGCGCCGCCACGCGCATCGAGATCATCCCAAAACGCCGCGATGAGGTCCGAAATGCCGGGACTCGGGATGGGATTGTTGCTAAAGGCGCCGGCCCGACTGGTGAAGGAAATGAAACCGTTGCTGCAGACGCGAAACCGGGTGAAAACCGAATCATAAAACGGAAACGCGAAGCCGATATTGAACGGCCCGACGTTGTCGTCATCGCCGAGGTCCGGAACGCGCGTGCCGGTTGCCGATATGTCTTCCCAGGCGAAGACCGGGCCCTGCGGATCGTTGCTGTCACGCCAGGTATAGCCAAAGTTGTCCGCGCCTCCCCGGCTTTGTTGCTGCGGCATGCCTTGTCGCCAATCCTCCTGCCCCTTGGCAAAGTGCACGCCATAATAAGACTTGGGATAAGCAATCCCGCTGGCGGTCGCAAGCGTGCTTCCGCGTGTGTTTTGAAACTCCGCCGGCACGAGCCGGATGCGATAGAACAAATCGCCCACGCCGAGGTTCTGCAGGGAGAAGCTGCGCGAAGCGGAATCGCCTTCGAAAAGTTTAAGCGTAATTGCCGTGGGTGCTACCTCCACGTCTGAAGGCGCGAAAACCTCGAGGGCAATATCATCGACAAACCAATCATCGCGATCTTCGGCGCCGATGTTGCGAATACGCAAGCGAAAATTGCGATGATACGCAGCCGGCGGCAGCACGACTTCTTTGCGCGTGAAAAAGGGTAGACCGCCCTCGCTGCCGAGCTGGCGCGCCAGCTCGACCCAATTGTTTTGCACATCCCGGAATTCAAACACCAGGTCATCGCCCGCGTCCGGTTCCTCGCCTGGACCGGTTTGCTCGAAGGAATAGGTCAGCGCCACCGCATTTTCAGCGGACAGATCGAACGGCGCGGATTGCACCTCGCCGCCACCGGGCAAATTCAATGCGTACGGCAGACTGGGAATATTCGACGCGCGCGAGTTGATCTCGCCGCCGGCGTTTTGCGGCCATTGGTTGGGATCAAGCATCGGATCGGAAAAATCCTCTGCAAAGGGGATGCGGCCCGGTTCAATGTCAAGCAGGCGAATGTCATCCACATACCAGTCGTCGAAAGGCCCGGGCGTGGCAAAATTACCGAGGCGCAGGCGAAAGCTGCTGTGATAGGCATCCAGGGGCAAGATTCTGGATTCGAAGGCAAAGCCCGACATGCTCGGGCCGCCGCCGGGCAGCCGCAACAACGGCAGCCACTCGCCGTCGACGTTGTAATACTCGATGAAAAAATCGTCCGACGGCTCCGGCGTGTTGCCGTTGCCGCCGCGTTGATAAGCGAATTGCAACACTACGTCGTTTCTACGGCCGAGATTGACAGGCTGCGATTGCAGCACGTCGCCGCCATTGTTGGCGCCATCCAGCTTAAGTGCACTGGGCGCAGAAGGCTCGTTCAGCGCTTCGGTGGTGACCGTTGCCGGACCGAAATTGTCCAGCCAGCGGACCACACTCAGCGTGTTGGCTGGAAAAGTCTCGACGAATGGCAGCTCAGCCGCCGGGCCCAGCGAAGTAGTCGCGATCAATGCAGAATCGCGCAGTGCGGCATTTGCAGCCGAAATCACGTGGACAAACATGCTGTCGCGCACCCCGCGGCCGGCGTCACCGGGCACCTCGAGTTGCAGAACGAGCGTGAATTGCCCGCCCGCCGGGATGGGCGCAGTCGCCGTCACCTTGTGCGAGGAATCCGCCGAAAGAAGAGTGACCGGCCAGGCGTTGCCGCGCACAAACATTTCATAAGTCTCCGTGGTTGCGCCGAGATTTGAAACCGTCATCACATAATAAAGTGCGTGGCCGGCAGCGGCATCGCGCTGAATGGGCGACGGGGTGATGCGCACGGAGGCTTGCACGCTTGCTTTATCTAAAGCCGGCGGCGCCGTTTCGAATGCACCGTATTGCAGCGCAGGGATTGCTTGGGAAAAAGAGCGAAACGGGGAAAAAAGGATGAGGGATGCGCAAAGGAACATGAATATAGAACGCTGGTAGCAAATTGCTTGCATGCCACGATCAGCAGGCATGGGTGCTCCTCCTTCACAAGGCCAAGTGCTATGGGTTGTCTTTGGATGTTCGGGTCGTACGAGCGCGATAACATTCTTCTCGCACAGGCCGCCACCACTGAGCGATTTTTTGCAAAACTGCAAAAAGCATGCTGGTCGATACTCACACGCCTGAAATCCATGTGTTTCGCGTCACTTTCGGTGGTGATCATGCGATCAAACACCTAACCCAAAGCCTGCTAAAACCAAAAAGCGCATTGAAGTTACAAACAGATAATAAATTAATGGGGAGGCTCAAGAAATGCAAGACAATTCTGGTGGAAATAACGATTCCATACGTTTAAGACATGGAATGCCTGCGGCAATGTCTCACTCTGAACGGGGGAATTGGCCCACCTTGAAGCAATTTTGCGACAACTTCTGATCTGTGCTTGTCATGCGGCGGTTACGGCTTGATGGCCTCCGCTCTTTTTTTTACGATACCATAAGGCGTAAAGAAAATGCCTGACATTTGCACTTCTTCGAACAACCTGACATTGATTTCACCCATCATCTGTTTCTGATGATGAAGATGGTACTGTATGGCGACGTTGCCCAACGATTTCACGGCAATATTGTTTTGTTCGAGCCGGAATTCAATATCCCGATCCTCGCCGATGCCGGGCTCCTCGTATCTTTCATCGAATCCATTGATGCTCAACAGATCGGCCTTGTGCAGGGAAAAGTTGCTCCCCAACAACCCGCGTTTTTTTCTGCTCATCAAGCCTCCCAGGTACTTCGACCTGATATAAATACCTTTCTCCACGTTTTTGGATCCCAAGAGCAAGCTATCGAGCAGCATTTGCCCCAGTTGTTTTTCGAGATACCCTGCCCGTATTTTCTCCTCCGACAGTTTTCCAGTTATCCTCTTGGACAAATCGACTCTCCTTCCGGCCAGACAAGTTTTGGGTTGTCCCTTCTCAAAATGATCCCGCACAAACTCCCGATGTGGCACGCAATCGCCGTCGACAAAAATGAGATAATCCGATTGGGCGGCCACAATGGCCCGGTTGAGTATCCGGTTCTTCCGAAAACCTCGATCCTCATGCCAAATGTGGCGAATGTGATGAGGGCTGGCGGCGATCAGCGCATGGACCTCCTCGACCACGGCGTCGTCGGAACCGTCGTCCGCAATCAGGATCTCGAAGTCCTGAAAGGACTGGCGGGCAAAGCCTGCCAAAACGAGGCGCAGGAAATGTGTTTTGCGATAAAATGCGATGATGATCGTCGCTCGTATCATGCGTCTACCGAGAGGATGTGCTTTGCCGTCGTAAGGACGCGCTCCAGCGTTATCATTCTCATACAAAATGACCCATACACTTCTCCTGCAGGGATGGTGTCGAGGCATGTGCCTTCCGGACAGACCGGGCAAGCTTGCTCGCCTTGCAGCACGACACTCTTATTCTCATCTTCATAAATCTTCCATGCGCGATCATGAAAGCGCGGCATGAAAGCCAGTGAGGGCGCACCGACCGCGACGGCGAGGTGACGTGGACCGGAGTCATTCGATATGCAACATTGGCAGCGCTGGAGAATTGCAGCCAAGCACGCGACACTTTCCGGAAGTTCGTCTGTCGTAACTTCGATGACAGCCGTACGCAAATGCTTCCGCAGCTCCGCTGTAGGTGCGCGGTCATAGTTCGAGCCACAAAGCAGCACCTTTGTCGCGCCGCTGGATTGCAGGGCGTCAATAAGTGCCGCAAAACGGTGCGGCGGCCAGATGCGATAGGGGCCGCTGGCGCCGGGATGCACAGCCACCAGGCGTGGAAAACGATCGAGCTGGCGTGAACGTAAAAAGTCTGTTGCCCATTGCTGTGCCGACGTGGGAATGCGATACTCGGTTGAGTAGGATGCGATCGAGGCGCCGGCGGCCGTAACCAGATCACAATAATACCTCAGCACGCCGTTTTTTTCTTTGCTGATATCGCAAGCATGCGTGAATAGAAACGAAAGTTTTTGCCGGCGCTGTCCCACTCTGAGGCGGGCGCCGCAGGCGAAAGCCCACAGCGCGAAACGGTCCTGCGGGAACGTGCTGATCGCCACGTCAAACTTCCTTGTCCTCAAATGCCGGATGATTCTGATTTCGGCCATGATTCGTGCCACGCCCGTCAGCGTCCGGAGGGCGCCGCGGTCGACTTCCACGATCTCATCAACATAGTGGCTGTCCCTCAATACCGCGGTGGTGCCTCCGTGAAAATCATGCCAAATGACGTTTCTCGTCCCGGCCTCAACCTTCGTGTAGCGGCGTCGCTGTACGACCATGACGGTCAGAAACGCGGAGGGAAACGAAGCTCTCATCGCACGCAATGCCGGTGTGAGAATGAGCAAGTCACCGAGCTGTCCTTCTGCAAGAATGAGTATCTTCATCAGGCGCTATCTTAAATTTCCGGGCCAGCCGCCTAGGGGCCTTTCCGAGCGAATGGGGGAATCTTTTGTAGCAGCGTCAAATCAAGCCCTAAGATTGCAATAGTTCGAATAAGATTCTGAAAATTCTTCACATCTCTTATAACGTCTCTTTCAACACAGAGCACACGGAGCTTCATAGCGCGGTGTAGCCACAACAAAAAAACCTCACGCAGAGCCTCGCAAAGATTCGCAGAGACTTCCGGCTAGCAGAGTCGCAACCAAAAACTTTGCTGAAAATGCAAAGTTTTTAGCCACAGAAACACACGGAAAGAAAAGAGCATTTTGTCGTTATACGCATTTCACAATTCAGTGTGCTTCCGTGTAATTCTGTGGCCACGCTTTTCGTTTGGTTGCGGCTACGCCGCGCTGTGTGGCTCTCCGTGCACTCCGTGCCACTGAGTTGAAAAGCATTTGTATTCTTTTGCTGCCCGAAGGGCTTTAGCTTTCAACTGGTTGAAAACCGGTGTAGCACTTTGGCCAATGAAAAACTGCGCAAGAGTCATTATTCATGTGAAACTGAGTGCTCACGACCTTTCTGATTCAAGTTCTCCCAGGCCTTCGCGTAGAGCAACTGGGTATAAAAGGCCGACAGCAAGGCGAGAATGAACCCTGGCATTCCATCCTTGTAGCCTTTTTTGAACACAAACATTTTGACGAAAAGCGCCCAAGCATTGAAAACGAGCTGATACCAGCGCACCGGCTTACCCTGCAATCTTTCAAGTTTGTACGGCACCTCCAGCGTGGTATAGCGGTTGATCTTTTCGAGGTGTTCAAAAATTGAATCATAGGAATAGTGATAGAGCAGTCCTGCCAGCCGGCCGGTGGCACCATGGACGGAAAAGCCTTCATGTACTGCCTTCGGCTCGACCACCACTTTATCCTTTCTGAACAAGCGCAATTGATAGTCGGGAAACCAGCCGGAATGCTCGATCCAGCGGCCCAGATAGTGGGTTTTGCGCGACATCCAGTACCCTTCTTTGGCCGCTCCTTCTTGCAGCACACGTTTGATCTCCTGCTGCAATTCTTCCGAGACCACTTCGTCAGCGTCGAGGCTGAATATCCAGGCATGCGTGGCATGGGCGAGGGAGCGCTCGCGCTGTTTGGCAAAACCTTCCCAGGCGTATTGAAAAATGCGATCGGTAAATCGGCGGCAGATTGCCATCGTCTCATCCGTGCTGAACGCATCGATGACGACGATCTCGTCGGCCCAACGCGCGCTACGCAAGCTGCGTTCGATACGCCTTGCTTCGTTCCTGACGATCATGACCACCGAAAGCTTGCTCAAGCGCCCGGCCTCCCTCGACGTTTCACAGTGCTCTCTTGACCACCCAGTTTGAAAAGCCTTCGGCAAGATGAGCTAATGGCAAAAGAATTTGGAATCATCTTGCCATGAAATTATTTTGCAAAAAAATTCGCTCAAAGCTCTTTGCAGACTCTTGTCGTCCAATCTCGATTTATAGCAATTGTTTTGCCCGAAATAGTTTTGCCTTTCATTTTGAACCTGAAAAGTTGCCATCTTCATTCATTATTCGCGGAGTGACTCTTTGCCCTCGCATTTGCTAAAAAAATCGCTTCGATTTGCGAAACCATTCTCGCCAGCGTGAACTTCTCGAGCATGAGCGCTCGTCCCTTTTGCCCCATCGACCGCTTGAGATTCTCATCCTGCAATATCCTCAAGATGGCCTGCGCCAGTTGTTGCGGGCGGTGCACCTCCACCAACAGGCCGGTTGCGCCGTGTTGCACGATCTCGGGAATGCTGCTCACATTCGTTGCCACCACGGGCCTGGCCGCGGCCATGGCCTCGATCAACACGTAACCGAATCCTTCCACGCTCGAGGGCAAAAGCAGAACCTCGATGGCTTTCATCACCGCCGGAATGTCCTTGCGAAAACCGGTGAAAATCGTTTGCGTGGTGACGCCCAATTCACGCGTTTTGGCCGCCAAAAAATCCTGGAGAGCGCCTTCGCCCACAAACAGGAACTTGACCTGCGGCAGTTGTTGCGCCACGATCGGGATACACTGCACGATGTCCCGGATGCCCTTGCGTTCGATGATTTGTCCGACAAATCCCACCAGCGGCGTTGCCGGCGTAAGGTTCAGCTCCCGGCGCAGGCCCGCGCCCTGCTCGAGCTCATCCAAATAGGGCCTGGGGTCGATGCCCTTGTACACCACGGCGATCTTGTTCGGATCCAACCACGGGGCATTCTGCAAAAGCGTCTTGCGGGTGGAATGTGAATTTGCCAGAATGTAATCAGACAAAAAATTATAAGTAAAACGATAGCGCAGCTTATTCTTGAGCGGATAATCCACTTCGCGCGAGGGGATGACGGCAACGTTGCCGGCCAGCTTTGCGGCGACGCCGCCGCAGCGCAGTTCCTTGTCCATGTTGGTGCAGATCACTTGAATCTGCTTCCGGTGCAACACCCGCATGATCTTCCAAATCACCACCGGGTCGAAGTCGCTGCGCATGTGCAGGGCGAATACTTCAAAACCTTCAGATGTGGCGTTTTTTTCCAATATCGTTCCCGGCCGGCACACCAGCGTCACCTGGTGGCCGCGGGCTTGCAAACCGTGCATGACGTCCATGAGCCAAACCTCGGCCCCGCCCCACATTTGAATGGAGTTGATGAAGAGAATTCGCAACTGGTTTGCCTCACTTAAAAACCCTTCCACCAGAGTGATCACCCTAGCCAGGGCCGGCGCGTGAGGGGAAATATACTATTCATGGGTTTGATACGCCAGCGGGAAGTTCAAGCACAGCAGGTGCATACCCATTGCAGACGAGGCGCAACCTAGGCCGCCAAGAATCTCCAACAGATAGAAACAACCCAACGGATATAAAATCCGTTGGGTTGTTTCTATCTGTTGGAAAATTTTTGCTTTCAGTGCACTAGAGGTTACCGATCTTACTTTTCAACACAAAACTAAAACGCGAGCCCTTGCCGACCACGCTGCGCACGTGCACGCGGCTGCCGTGCGCTTCGACGATGTGTTTGACAATGGCCAGGCCTAAACCTGTGCCACCGACGGCGCGCGAGCGCTCTTTGTCCACGCGGTAAAAACGCTCGAAAATACGGCTGTGGTGCTCTTCCGGAATGCCGCGCCCGGTGTCCGTCACGAAGATTTCGATTTCGTTGTTTCTCTTATCAAGGTACCCCACTTCCACCTTACCCTCGGAGTAGTTGTACTTAATGGCGTTGTCCACGAGATTGCTGACCACCTGGCCCAGGCGTTCGCGATCACCGAGCACGGCCACCGGCGCAATGGGCCTGGGAGTGGCCAGGTGCAATTTTACATTTTGCTCCGCGGCCTTCGCTTGCATGTCCGCCAATTGTTTCACGAGCCATTCGTGCAGATCGAAATAGCGGAAGCTCATTTTCATCTCGCCGGACTCGATGCGAGAAATATCGATTAAATCCGTGAGCAAATTGTTGAGCCGGCCGGCCTGGCGATACGCTTTCTCGATGAACTCGCGGCGGACGTGCTCGCTCTCGACCTTGCCGTAGAGCAGCGTTTCAAGATAGCCCTGCACAGCGAAGATCGGCGTGCTCAGCTCGTGCGAGACGTTGCCCAAAAACTGGCTGCGCATGGTTTGCAGCTTGCGCATCTGCTTCAGGTCATCGCGCAGCTTCGCCAGCATTTCGTTGAGTAAATCCGCCAGATCGCCGATCTCGTCGTTGGTGGCGCGCTCGAAATGGGCTTCCCAATCGCCTTTGCGCACCGAGTCGGCCACGTGGGCGAGCTGCCGCACCGGCTTGGTCATGCGCAGCGAGATCAGATAGCTCATCGCGCCAATCAGCAATATTGCCAAACCGCCGGCGGCAAAAATTTTCCAACTCAGATCGCTCAGCACCTTCTCCACTTCCACCAGCGGAATGGCCAGGCGAATGAAGCGCAGCCTGGGCAACAATCCCGAGGCCGCCAGTGCCGGTGATACTTGCTTGGCGACATAAAACAGCCGGCGTTGCACCGTCTTGCTCAAGCGCTCGTGGCCGCCGAGCCCGTCCCGTAAAGCCTGTTGCACTTCCGGCCGCATCAAGTGATTCTCTAAGTATGCGAGTGCGGCTTCGGGTACGTCCGACTCGAACAGCACCACGCCGGTCGAGTCGATCAGCGTCAAGCGTGCGCGCGCCGCGTGGCTGAAGTCCATCAACGCTTGATATTGCAAATCGGAGGGATTGGTGCCGAATTTGTGAGTGATCAGAAGGTATTCAATCTCTTCGAGCTGCGTTTTGAGCTGCTGGAACAAGCGCGATTTGTAATACTTCTGCAGCTCGTAGGAAGCGATCAGACTAGCGGCCAGTGCGACAACGGTGATGAGGAAAAGGTGGGTAAGCGTCAAACGATGGCGGAGTGAAATCTTCATGCGAGATCAATCTTCGTCCTTGAGCCGGTAGCCCACGCCTTTGATGGTTTCGATGAATGGCATGTTGTCGTCGCCCAGCTTCTCGCGAATTTTGCGAATGTGCACGTCGATCGTGCGATCGATGACGACGACGTTGTCCCCCCAGATCTCATTCAATAAAGTGTCGCGCGTGACCACGCGGCCGGGCCGCCGCGCCAGAAAGACGAGCAGCTCGAATTCTTTCTTGGTGAACGACACCAGTGCACCCGCGACGCTCACGGAATACTTCGAAGTGTTGATTTCCACTTCGCCGAATTGCAGAATCTCTTCCTGGTCTTGCTCGACGCTGCGTGCTTTGCGCAACACCATCTTGACGCGTGCCAGCAGCTTGCGCATGCTGATGGGCTTGGAAATATAATCGTCCGCCCCCAATTCCAAGCCCACGACTTCGTCAATCTCGCTGCCTTTGGCGGTGAGAAAAATGACCGGAATTCTTTGCGTGCCGGGATTTTGCCGTAACTGGCGCATCACCTCCCAACCGTCCTTGCCGGGCAGCATGACGTCCAAGATAATCAAATCCGGATTGTTCTTGGCGCGATCGAGTGCCTCCAGGCCGTCACTGGCCAGCATGGTTTCGTAGCCTTCAGCTTCCAAATTATACTTGAGCAAGTCGAGGATGTCCTGCTCATCATCAACAATCAAGATGCGTCTTGCCATGTCGTCTCCTTACCGCCACTGTTGGCGCGAATGCCTGTGCTCGGATTCATATTCATGCTCCTGCTCATACTCCTGCTCTTACTCTTACTCTTACTCTTACTCATACTCTTACTCCTTTTTGCTTTTTAATGGTTGGAAGCGAGTATGAGTAAGAGTAAGAGTATGAGTATGAGTACGAGTAAGAGTAGCAGTATGAATACGAACCACCCTGAAACTTAAATAAATTCAGCAACGGTGCCGTGACCTTCGCGACGATTTGGTCGCGCACTTCGCGAAATTCGTGCTTGTGCAATGCACCTTTCCAGCCAACGTACAAATAAACAACTCGCCTCAACATATACAAGACAAATTTACGGGAAATACGAAGTGCTCGAGAAATATTTCCTTGTTCCCTATCGAGGGCGAAGCCTGGCTTTCTGCACGGCGCTCCCTCGGCTTGCGTGCCACTCCAACGGCGTCCATCTCACTTAACACAAACTTAATGTGAAATAGACGATTTTGTAATCTTCTCGTAATCTCCGGCATCTTCACATATTCTTCATTCGAGTTTTATTTTGCTTTGATCACGAATCCTTATCTTTACCGGCAAAGAACAAGGGTACAAGCCCTTGCTGAGATGGCCTATCAATAAACCAAAGGAGATCAACCATGCTACACATCACGATGCCACTCTCCACCTCAATCGATGATAAAAGGAACGAAAAGGCCGGCATCGACCCGGTGGCCGCCGTGGAAATCGACGTTCGAGGCAATGATAAATTCGTGAACATTCAACTCAAAGGCGCGATTGCCGGCGAAAATGCCGTTACGTTCTTCGAATTCCTGAAAGCAGTTTCGCTGTTCGTTGGGACGCGGTGGACGCTACAAATGAAGGATTTGAGCATACTGAGCATGCAGGGCATTCAGCATCTCGTACAATTCGCTCAGATCTTGCGTGCGCGTGGTTACCGGCTCGAGGTGGTGGGCGTACACCGTAACGTTTATACGACGCTGCAAGACCTCAAGGCGGTGAACGCCTTCGCGTGGACGGATTGATAGGTAGGCGCAAGAAAAACTTGGGGCAATACCTGCAAGTGGTCTTAACAATTATTTAATGCTTGCTTCATTGCCGTTTAAAGCCGGCTTGTTAATGTCGTTCGGGCCAAAATATCCTGCCTGTGGTATACGCGGAGCTTACAAAATCTTGTTTGAATGCACTTTCACTCAATGCATGGAGGAAACATGTATCGTCGCATCGGTACGATCCTGCTGACAGCATTACTCCAGAGCGTTTTGGCTTTTGCGGGGAACATTGTCGTCTCTGGAAATATCACGGTGAACACAACTTTCACGAATGACAACACATACTTGCTGCAGGGCTTTGTGTACGTCAAAAGCGGCGCCACGCTCACGATTCAACCGGGCACGATCATCTATGGCGACAAAGACAGCAAAGGCGCCTTGATCATCGAACAGGGCGGAAGGATTATTGCCGATGGCACCTCGACGCAGCCGATCGTTTTCACGAGCGCATTACCCGCAGGCCA
>JBOHQX010000102.1:0-38295 GCA_050732395.1 bacterium | reverse complement strand
GTAGTATTCCGAGAACTTTTGTCTAAACGAATCCATTCAGGTGCTGTCAGACGACGCGTTCAATCCGGCAACTAAAGCACCCATAAACCGGAAAGCGCGCCTGCACAAAAGTGACTTCTGGTGTTTGCAGGAAATGCTCCAACTTTGCCTTTGCGTCTTCTGCAGCCACGAGCGCGCCGTCAATGATGTCCTCATTTTGATTGTAGGCGCGCAAGACGAATTGCTGGCCAAAGTAATCTTCAGGATGTCCTTTGGGCAGCGGCAGCGCATCGCGGACCACCTGCTCGGCAGCAGGATTGGCCAGAATATAGATCGGGCCGAACTCTTTGAATGGCCCCGATTTGGTAAAAGGGCAAAAGCTCGCGAGGATCACTTCTTCGCCCGCCCGCGCTCGCCGCAGCACGTCGCGACAAGGCTCGCCACCTTGCACAGAATGGAACCGCCGCACGGGCTGATTTTGATCGTCAAGACCGAGCTTACGAACACGATTCAAGAATGCCATGGGAAGTGGAGCGATTTGCATGAACATGGTCTTCATCCGTTTTTTTGTGGTTCACAATGGTTTCGCTTATCAGGGCCTTGATGCCTAGAGCCTGTCCGAAAACCCCGAAATGTCATCCCGCAGGGGTCTTGGTTGAGTCGAGCACAATATCGATATCAGACGTGGGTGCCGAATCTACCAAGCCGTAAGGCCCTTGCGGGATGCTTTCAGCATGACAAGTTGAGGTTTTCGGACAGGCTCTTCGTTATTTCATGATGACAATGTAAGCCGGAGTGGACGCGATCTCAACCCGATTCTTGCTATATTTGGAGACAGAATACCACTGGCAGAGTAAGCAACTATTCTTATCCCGGATATCAGCGGCTTTACGGAGTTCACCGGCAAGACCGAGCTGGATCACAGCTCTCACATCATCAATGAGCTCCTGGATCTGATCGTGCGCTCGAATGATTCGGGTTTTACACTTTCTGCAGAACGAACCGCCAATAAAGAGATGAATTTGGAGGTGGTGCAAGTATTCGAGATGAATGCCCTAGGTGACAAGGCTACTCACCTCAACATGAACATCAATTGGCAACAAACTCAGTTGCCTACGGAGATGATTGCGGGGTTGCTGCAAAAGATGAAGGCGGCTTTGGAAGGTTTCAAAGAATATTGCGAAAGCAAATGGGGAGATTCTACTATTTGAATAACTCGGCGTGGGTACCGGTTCTTGCCAGAATTAATTCGTATTTTGTCGCTTTGTAAATCAAAATACAATCCGGCTCAATGTGGCAATCGCGAAATCCTTTCCACTCGCCCAAGAGAGGATGATCTCGATATTTTACGTCCAATTGCTCTTGGGCAGCCAGTTTTTCGACTACTTCTTTGAGCTTGCTTAGATCCTTGGTTTGCTTCTGCGCTCTTTTGTAGTCCTTCTTGAATTGGAATCTTAAAGAATAGTAATCATTGTTTCTCACTGATGCTCTACAGGCTTTTCCCCAACGCCACATACCACCGCATCTGCTCCTTCCTCTCTCCCGGCAGGGGATGGCTCACCCAAAACGGAAAATAAACGCGAAAAGAAAGGTTCGCCAACACCTCGCTGCCGAAAAGGCGCGCCTGGCTGTCGCCGAAGCTGAGCGCTGCGCCGGCATTAGCGCGCCAGAAAGAAGAGGAATGACGCGTTTGCCAGAGCAAGCCGCGGTCGTAAAAGCCAAATAGCTTCAATCCACCGATAAAGGTATGAGTGGGACCCAATTCGAGGTTGAAAGTAGCAAACTTTTCCACCAACAACGGGGTGCCGGTATAGCCGCGCAAATTGCCGCCACCCTCGACCAGGCGGTGCTTGAAAGCCAGCCAGTCGCCCCCGGTTTTGACTTTGTCGTTGCGGAAGCGCGTGCGTGCGTCCGCGCCCTCGCCATGAAAAATATCTTGCAGCGGGAGAGCATCTGGACCGAAAGAAGTGGCGGCATTGAGGCGCACCCGGCTCTCCAGACCAAATCGCCTATAATGTCCCTGGGCGTATCCGGCGATTTTTGAGAAACGCCGGTGGCTTTGCGGTAAGGCGATTTCCGCGCGCCATTTCGTTTCTCCGCCGAAGGATTCCCTGCCGAAATGCCCGCGCGCGGCCACATAAGCAAACGTCATCGTGGCCTCCTCCCATTCCTCCAATCTCACCGTACCGGTATCACTGGCCAGCTCGCGATAGGTATAGTCGCCGTCGAGCAAGCGCGAATAATTCACACCCACTTGCCATTTTGTGCCGCTTTCCGAAATCAAGCCGGAGGCAGCCTGAATTTGCAGATGCGCATCCGCCTCAAAGCGGCCTTCGACCTTGCGCGCGAGCAAGCCGTAGCGATTGCCAACGTTCTTTTGTTGCCACGGGTGGTTGTAAGCAACTGTGCCGTCGATTTCATGAGAGAGGAAACCGTAATCCGCTTGTAACGTGAGATTGTGATAGAATGCGCGATAACTGGTCTGCGTGCGCAGGCCAAGGCGCAAACCGTCTTGGCGATTGTACCCGACATTTGGACGCCAGCGCACGAGATAAGCATCGCCAGGCATGTAAACAAAACGCATGAACGGCAAATCAGGTTTGAAGATCAAGCGCCGGCGGCCGTTGTTGAGCAAATTGTTGTCCATGATTTGATCGTTGGGATCGACGGCCACGCTCTTGGGTTTCTCCGCAGTTTCGAAGACCAGCTTGCCGGTCGCATCTTTGCCATCCCAACGCTGCACCAATGTGCTGCCATCGCCTTGTTTCAGCTCCACCTCCACCGGCATGATGCCGTCGCCTTTGCGTTTGATTTCGACTTCCGTCACCCACGAACCGTCCTCGCGCTGACGTTGTACTGTCCCGCTTTTTTGATAATCGACGGTGGGCGTGGCATGCAGCCATTGGTTGAAAAACCAGTCCAATTCCTGGCCGCTGGTTTCTTCGCAAATCGCTATGAAGGCTTCCTCACCGGCATGCTTGAATGCCCATTCGCGATAGTAACGCTGCAAGATATTTTTGAAAGCGGAATCGCCGACCACGTAACGCAGCATCTCGTACAAAAGCTCGGCTTTCATAAAAGAATTCGCAAACATGCCTACCGGGTCTTTGTATTGATGCACGGCATTGGCAATCGGCTCGTTCTGCCCCGAGTTCATGTACATGCGCGTAAAATCGCGCAGCAGATTGTCGATCGAAGGCAAGGGATAGAACTTCGCAAACACGCCCAGGTCTTTGCGCGCACTATCGGCGTCGTAGCCCAGTTTGCCATGGCGTTGCTCGGCGAAGTGTTTGGCAAAATAAAACGCCAGCCCGTCGGCCATCCAGCCTTCGCGCACGCCGTTGCTGCCGACGATGCCGGGGAAATAAAGCCGGGCAAGGGCATAGACGAGACTGAAGGTGTCCTCATCTTCGAGCAACAGCATGGACGGTTGTGCCGTCTGGCGCCCGGCTGCGGCGACAATGTTGAGCTGCGGGTATGGATATTCGCCAATGTAGTCATGCAAATAACGCAAGACGCGATCCGTTTCGCGCACGATGTTCCTGCCCCACTGCTGTTGTTTCGCCTCCGGGTAGAAAACATTTATCTCTTGATCCAACGCGCGCACGGTCCGGCGCGCGAACTTGGGCGAAGCACTCCAAATGAAGTTTTGCGCACGCTGTGCGCGGAAATGTACGCGGCGCGGTTCGAGTTGGCGAGGAGTTGTGCTGGCAGAATCCGGATTTGGAGATTGAGCCGAAGCACTTGCCGCCGAATCTCCACGAATCAAATTCCACCCGGGATCGCCCTGGCTCACTGCGCCCGAAGCCACAATCACAAAGTTTCCCGGAACGGTCAACGTCACCTCAAGATCGGCGAATTCGCTAAAGACGCTTTGGGAGCGCATCAAAAAATGAAACGGCTCAACATGCCAGCCCTTAAGGTCATAGACCGCGACGCGCGGATACCAATCCACGAAATCGATTTGAAGATCTTGCGCTATCCGCGGCGAAGGGGTACCGCGCCGGCGCGAGCGCGTTTGCGAATCTGGCTGGGCGAAAGCGCTTTTGTAATTCTGCGTGTAAATCAAATTCAGCACCAGCGAGTCGCCGGGAACCAAGGGTCGGGGCAGGGGCAAATCTAGAATCGTATCGTGAAAATCGAACGCTTGTACCGGGGCCTCCGCATCACCTGCAAAGACTTGAAACTGCAAGCTCTGAATAGTGAGCGGCAATCCCTCGCGTTCCCGCACTTCGACCGTTCCGCCGCGGAAGCGTTGCATTTCTTTAACCGCCGTGTTCTCCTCATCAAGGAAGGCATTGGCCGGCACTTGCAAATACATGCGCTTGAGGGTATCAGGTGAGTGGTTTTTGTAAGTCAACGTGAGCTCGCCGTGCAGGCTGTGTGTGGTCGTATCCAGAAACGCTTCGATTTGATAGTGGACTTCCTGTCTCCAATATTGGCCACTGCCGTTGCCTTGGGGTTGCCCAAGGCAGACAATCGCGTGGCACACGGTTAAAGTAATGAAGGTTCTCATGATGACGTACATATTCATAAAATCAGTTGATTTCCGCAAGGGGCTTTCATATCTTACAATGACGGTGAGGAGGGCATATTGAAAATCAACGGGTTGATATGGCTTGACGAAATTGTTGAGAAGCTAGCCCAAAAGCACCATGTCGAAAGAGCGGAGGTCAAAGAAATTCTCACAAGCCGGCCACGATTCCAGTTTGTCGAGAAAGGGCACCGCGAAGGTGAAGACGTGTATGCCGCCCTTGGGAGAACCGAAGCTGGAAGATTGTTGACTGTCATCTTCGTATACAAGAAAGATGCACGCGCTTTGATTGTGTCAGCGCGTGATATGACAAGAGCCGAACGGAGGAATTATGAAAGAAAATAAGAGCTCGATTTCGAAAACAGATTCTTATGCCGCAATTGGCGAGTATTGGGATACTCACGACTTAGGCGATTTCCAGGAGCATGCTTTGCCGGCCGAATTCGATGTCGATATTCAATCCGAAACCCAGCTTTATGCCTTGGACTTTGCGTTGTCACAACGAGTAGCCGAAATCGCAACACAACGTGGGGTCTCACCGGAGACCTTGTTGAATTTGTGGGTGCAGGAGAAATTGCAAGAGCAGGGTGCTGCATTCGCATCGTAATTTGTTGCTCGCGAAGAAAATGAGCTTCGCCTGCCTTTGCAATTCTTTCCTCTCTGTTTTTCCGGCGTTACTTGAGCACTTTAACCCTCACCGTATCCGCAACCACCGCTCCAAACACACCGATACCGTCTCCTTCCAAGTGGAATTTGGCCTCATGAAAGTTCCCGTCTTCCTCCTGGACGTCTTGATAGGTCTGCAAGAAATCCCGGTAGTTCTTATCGGCGGCATAGGCCACCAATTCGTATTCGCTGTAAAACCAGAGCTCCCACCAAAATATATCAAACAGAGATTGTCCGGCGGTTAACGGAGTATCCTGAATCCATAATACCGAATTGGTAAAATCCCCAAAATTTTCCTCGACGCTTTCAGGGTCCTCCTCGCTGTACGGATTGTCATAAATGAAATTCTCCGTCGAAGCGGTTTTGGGCCGCAAGGCGGCGACGTAAAAATCGCTTCCGGAGGAACGCTCGAGCGTGAGCTGGAATTGCAAAACCTCACCATTGAAACCTTGTTGCCGGTATTGCAGACTGTCATGATTGACGGCGGCAATGCGGAATCCGGCATTCGGCACGGTCGTCCTCGCCCGCGTGTGCAGCGGCTTTCCTTCAACAACGGCGCGCACGTCGAGTGTGTAGCTCTTGCCATATCCGACGATCAAATCGTTGCCGGTGTAGCGATAATGGGCTTGATTCAACCGGTTATATTTCGGATCGGAGGGCGGAAAAGGCGAATCTTGAAACGTCAAGGGATAGCTCTGGCCCGTGTTTTCGTCGGTAATGGTCACTTCCGCATGATCGATAACCAAAATAGTATTTCTCAGGTTCGCGTCAAGCCGGAAGTTTTGAGTAATATGAATGTTGTCAACGTTTCTGCCTGCGATCAAATAGCCTTCGACCACGATCTGCGGCTGGTAGCTCGCATTGGTCACTTCAACGCTGCCTTTGCCGCAGGAAAAGATTGACATGGACAGCAACAGGATTATGGCTATTGTTGATCTGTACACAATTTACTCCTTGCATGAATTCGAATGTATATTCTCAGGAGGTCATTCTGGAAAAATCTTCCTGCGTACTGGGTGCAATTCTAAAATGAGCCCTCAAGCCAGTACTGGGGAAGATTTCTTCTGGATGACAGGCTGTTGGGCAGTTTGCCACTTCTAGAATTTGAAATTCACCCCAATCGTCGGCAACAACGGAAACATATTGACTTCATCCACTTCCATGAGGCCGTTGGTGGACTGGTAATCGACAAACCAAACGTTTTTGCGATTGCCGACGTTGAATACTTGAATATAGGGCGACATTGACCATGATTTATAATGCTTGTGCCACGTCAAGCTCAAATCCAGGCGGCCATAGTAAGGCAAGTGAACATGATTGATGCGGGTTGGCGCGAATTCAAGTGAGCGCCCGGGAGCTGCCGGATCGGAGGCGATGAAATAGCCGGAGCCGGGCTCGGTAATCGGCTGGCCCGTGGAATATACGAAATTCACACCTAGGCTCAGATTGCCCCGCGCCTGGCTCGCCGGGCGATGGAAAAGCTTTTTCAATGCGCTTTTCAGATCAATGTTGCTCACCAAATTGATCGTATGGCTGCGATCGTGCCGTGGCGAGAAAACCTCCCCTTTATTGATTTCATCGAACTCATACCTGGTCCGTGAGAAAGAATAACCTAGCCAGCCGTTGATCATGCCCACGTCTTTGCGGACCAGCAGCTCCAAGCCCAGCGTGTTTCCATCTCCGCGATTGAAGATACCATTGGTTTCGGTATAAACCGGCTCCTGATCTTCGTTGTAGCGGCTGGGCTTCAGCTCGGTGAGCAGGTTATAATTATATGTCAGAATATCCTGATAGTTCTTGTAAAACAGTTCCAGCTCGAATTGAAAATCATTCCGGATCTCGCGCTGATAGCCCAGAATCGCGTGTTGCGCGGTCGACTCCCCGTTGTATTTGTCCGCGATCGTCCAGATATCCGCTACAAAAAAACGCGGAATTCTTTGGAGATACTGTTTGTAAATGCCGCCGGCCGCTTTGAGGCTACTGTTGTCATTCAGCCGGTATTTCAGCGCCAGGCGCGGCGCCAGGTTTTGGTAAGTACTGTCGGACTTGAAAAAATTATAGCGCAGGCCGGCTTCAACTTCCCATTCCGAGGACGGCAGCCACGTGGTTTGCCAATAGGCAGAGTACTGCCGTGGCTTGCTCTCGACGTCCACTTCCCCGCTGGGGAAGATTTGTTTGTAAATTACCTGCAAATTTTTCTGCTCAAAACCGAAGGCGGTGATGAACTGGTGAGAATGATGGAATTGCAGGCTCCCTTTCAATGTCAAATCGTAAATATCGTTTTCTTCAGTGACGTCGGCGTCAGCCAGCAAGAAGTTGGAAGTGAAGCGGCTGCCCGTCACCCAAAAATTGGCGAATAATGCGGGTGAAAAAATACGGGTCCAGCGCACGCTGCCGGTTTTATTGCCCCAATCATATTGAATGCCCGCCTGATCCGTAGCCTTTTGATTGAAGGTTAGATCGAGAAAGTCCTGACCACCATAGGCGCTGAACATGAGCTTATTGTTGGCATTCAGATCGAAGAACGCTTTGAAATTGCCGTCATAAAAGTAATAGTCCGGAACGTCGTCAATGGCTTTTGCGATGGTCTGGTCGAAGTAAGTTCTTCGAATTGAACCAGAGAGCGAACCAGAGCGGCCGAGAGGCATCTGCAGAGTCGTTTTCGCAGAAAGCAAACTTAGAGAGGCCGAGCCTTCAAACTCTTCGCGGTTACCATCGAGATGAGTGACGTGCAGGACGGAAGACAACCGGTCGCCGTACTCTGCGCCAAAGCCGCCTTTGGAAAGCTCGACGTGTTTGATGGCATCGGTATTGAACGTCGAGAATATTCCGAAGGCATGCTGTGGATTATAAACATCTGCGCCGTCAATCTGATAGAGATTTTGATCCGGCGTGCCGCCGCGCACGTACAACGCCGAGGAAAAATCAGACAATGGCACGATCCCGGGCAGTGTCTGCAGCGAGCGCAACAGATCCGCTTCCGCTACCTGCGGAATCGCGTTGATTTGCCGTGCTGATAGCTCGATTCCGGAAATCTGCTTGTCATACAACTGTTCGCTTACTTCCTGTTTCTCGGCGGAAACAACCACGGCCTGCAGCTCCAAAGCCTCGGGCACTAGCCTGAGCTGTATGGTTTTCTGCTCATCGGCGCTCAGGCTTATTTCTTGTGAATGTGTTTTGTATCCGAGCAAACGAGCCTCCAGGACGTATTCTCCTGCGGGAACGCGCGGCAGTACGAAATAACCGCTGAGATTGGTACTACTGCCATGGCCGGTTTTCTTCAAATAGACCGTTGCGCCAATTAAGGCTTCGCCATTGCTGGCATCATACACAAATCCGCTCAGGCTGCCTGCGGGCTGTTCGCCAAAAGCTGTGCGCATCATTAAGACAAGAAACATCAAAAAGAGTCTCTTGAACATGTTTCTCTCCGTTGCAAACACCCATCAGTTTATAAGTGAAATAAAACGCTTGTGGCATTTATACCACACTGGCCTGTTGCAATCTGCAATAATAGTACTTCCCATTCACTTCCAATTCTACGTAGAATGCGCGCGAAGGGCGCAATACCTGCAGAACGCTATGCCCTAGTCTCGTGAAGCTTCGGTATTGTTAAATGCTTGATTCGCTGGAAGTTTGATACCTTTGACAGATGCTCAAAGTGGTACCTTACATACGCTGAGGACAATTATTCATATCCAGCTGAGCCACATCTAGAGAGTTATCATTCGGCTTTCTTCTTGCAACGGTCATACCAGAAACATCATATAGTTCGATAAGTTGTTTTGTGAGGAGATACGTTCTCTGTTCGCCCTGCATGGGGTAGCCCTCATGCGGGTAAAGGGTTGGAATGCGGAGTTTTTCCGCGAGGAGGCTGCAGCGAGCAATCGCTGAAATTGTAATGCTTCGTGCCTGCTATGGTGATTCTGTGGGCAGTATTGCTCAACCGCGCATAAACCGAGTCATTCCGGCCTTCTAATTCCTCCAACACAATCAGAACCGAAATAACCGCGTGAATTTGAGAATGAGCTCCCGGTTGCGTGCGGGCAGGTTGTCTAAAAAATTGCCGCCTTCGTGGCTGCGACTCTCGTTGTACACCAAGAACAAATCGCTGCCCGGACTGTGAATGAAATTCAGCCGCGCGTTGGTGCTGAGTTCATTGGTTTCGCTATTATATTGTAGCAGCGTGTTGAGAAAGAGCCGTGTGTTCAGGGCCATGTTCAGACGAAACGCGAACAAATCGGTGTTCAATTTTCCTTGCGGCAGATCGATATTGTTGCGATCGTAACTCAGGCGGAAAGACAAATGCGCGTTCGGGCCGTAGCCCAAGCCGCCGCCCCAGTTGAACAATTCCCCATCATAAAATTCCCGCCAAAAGACGATGCCGGAGGCGACCAGCTTGCGTTTGGTGCTGCTCGCGAAATCCACCTGCAGCGAATTGTTTCTGTAATCGCCGGGCAAAATAAGCAGGTCGGGCCGGAAATGAAATGGCTGATCCAATCGCTCGAATATCCGGCCGGCGCCAAAATTGAGATTGTCACCGCTCGACAGCTCATTGAAGAAGGTCAATTGATAATTCCAATCCTGCAGCCGGCCCTCACGATTGTCGATATGCGTGAAGGTCTGGAAAACGTTGGTGCGCCGCAACACGCGACCATTGGGCTGCGGGCTCACGCGGAACGTCAGTACGGTACGCCGCACGTCCGGGCGCAGGACGAATCCAATGGCGGGATCGAACTCTTTGTCGATGCGCATATGTGACGCAAACCAACCCCAGTGGTCTTTGGTGAAATCCAGCCCCAGTTTCCAAGCGCGCCGATCCTGGCCGTTTTTCGAATCGTGCGTCTGCGCAAAAAAAGGTTGAAAGGCCAGCGGGTTGCTCAGCCACAGGTTAGCGTCCACGCCGTAGGCCTGCTGGCTGTTTTGGCCAATATTCGCGCGATTCGTGAGCATTACGCCGACCTTCGAGCGCTGAAAGACGTCGCGATTCACGCGCAGGACCGAAAAGTTTGATTTCGAGAAATCACTTTTTTCATCCGTCAAGATATTCAACAGGCCGACCTCGAAATCGCCCACCTTGCCGGTTAAACGGCCGCCGGCGATGATGGGCACGATCTGATCGTTCCCTTCGATCCCGATGCGGCGGCTATAAAAAAGAAGAAACGGCGGTGGACCGAAGAAGCCCGGCTCGCCGAATTGATAGACACTAGCGTTCTCCAGAAAGAATTCGCGTTTTTCCGGGAAGAACAGCGGAAAGCGCGTCAAGTTGATCTGCGCTACGTCCGCTTCAACTTGCGCAAAATCCGTGTTCACGGTCAGGTCGAGCGTGAGATTCGAAGTGAGACCATATTTGGCGTCGAGTCCGGCATCGAACGTTTCATCATGTTTGGGCGTAGCCGTGAGCAAATCGTCCCTTTGCGATTTGTCCAAGGCGTAAGGCTTGATCTGCAAATTGCGCCCCGGTTTTAGATCTCGCAGATCCAGCAAATCGCCGGCGCGCGAAATACGCAAGAAGCCGCCGCCATTATCTCGCGACCACGAGGCCCAATTCACTTGCTCGGTTTTGCGCTTAATCGTGCGCGTGAAATTGACGCCCCAGCTTTGCAAAGGCAGCGAATTGAATTTCAAATTCCAAAATGGGATTCTGAATTCCGCGGACCAGCCTTGATCGTGAATTTTGGCGCGGACTTGCCATACGCCGTCCCAGTCCAAATCGATGTCGAACGCGCCGTCCACGAACTGGCCGTCTTCTTCGACGCCATTGGGATTGGTGGCAAAGAAATAAGCGTTGCGACGATCGTGGTAGGTGTCCACTGCCAATGCAAACATATCATCATCGCCGAGGCCGCTGTCACGTTGTAATTTTTGTGCGACGATTCTTTGCGGCTCGGAGTCGAAACACCGCACCCCCACATAAAGATTGGCTTCATTGTAGAGAATGTATACCTCGGTTTTTTCGGTCGCGGGCTGGCCTTCGGCCGGTTGATACTGGAGAAAATCCGAGGCAGCAGTTGCTTGTTGCCATTCCGCTTCGGACAAAACACCGTCGAGCTCGATATGCGTATGAATGCGATGCGCACCCAATTGTGGTGCGGCCTGATCGTTGGTCAAGGCGAGCGCGCTGGTCGTCGCCAGGACAGACACAAGAGCTTGTGCAGCGAGCCGGAGGAGCATGGAATTTTGACTTTCATGCTGAGAGGGATCGTGCCGAAACAGTTGAGGAAATAACCAATTCTTCCGTGGATTTGCAAGAACATTTGTACCAACAACGCTTCCTAAACAACCGATTTCGCGAAATCGAGCTGCTTCGTTGTTGTCCATCCCACAAGTGTCGATGCTTTTGATGCGTCCGTAAGGCCGATTCCGCCGGCATTGCTCGTGACATCAACGTGAGCAAGTGCGGGCAGTTGCGAGGAATGGATCAAATTAGAACAAATGGACCATGAAGAATTCAGGTGGCAGGCAGAAACAAGGGGTACGTTACTCCAAATGAGGGAGGTCGAATCTTTTCAAAAATACGTCGGGGTAGATTTCGGTAATCTCTTCGAGAAACGCTTCGGCGTTTTCATACTCGCCTGCAATGTTGTATTTTGGCGACGCTTTCAAAATTTTGTGAAATCCTTCTGAATGACGGGGACGGAATCTTATCAATTGAACGAAATCCCCACGATAATGCGCCTGCCCAAATTGTCTTCCAACGGCGCGGAAGGCTGGCTGAAGTCCAGTCCGTTCTGTTCGGGGTAGGCATACTTCACATTCAGTAGATTCCGACCTTCGAGAAAAGGCTGCCAGCGCAGGCCAGCCAGAGGCAATGCGACGGCGGCTTTTATGGAGAGAAACTGTCGCCAGCCTAACTCAATCTGCTCGCCAGTAAACCAATCCTCCGCCTCGGCCGGGCCGTAAATTTGCGAAAACAAACTGAGCAGATGCCCCTTTCTACTCTGCCAGCTAAGAAACAAGCCCAAAGTATGGCGCTGATCCCAGGCCAGAGGAGATAAATAGTTGTCATTGAGCTCCGGATCGCCTCGCGAATGGCGCAAGAATTTGCTTTCCGGCCAGGAAGCCGTGCCCGATCCGTGCAGGTAGGTGTATGTCATGGCCCCGGAGAGCGCCTGCGAGAACTGCCGCCGATAAGACATTTCCAAACCACCGGCAGTAGCGTCGACGTTGCTGTCATACTGAAAAGCGCTGGCGGGGTATCCCGGCGGTACGACAGTGTAACGCTTCATGCCAACCAGGTTGGAATATTTCCGCCAAAATCCCGTCAGGGAAAAAACCGTCTGCTCGGTAATCGCGCGGCGATAAGTGGCTTCCCAAGCTTTGGCTTGGACAGGTTTGAGTGCAGTATTGCCATAAATCGCCCAATGCGCCGAGCGCGCGCCATCTTCATTCACGTAAAGGTAGTAAAATGGCGGTAGTTCGTAGAAGTGGCCGTAACTGACCGCAAGGTGCTCGATATTGCCAATTGGAATGGCAATGCTCACCCGGGGCGCAAAAGTATGGTGAAAAACTTGCGGCTGCAACACGGCCGAAGAATCGCCTGCTTGAGACGGCGGCGTACGTCTTTCCGGCGTTGGAATATTCTGCAAGACCGCGGGGGCGCGCGCCATCACCGCCGGGTCGCCACCTTGAATCGGCTCAGTCAAATCCGTTGCGGCGCGGTTGGGTGAGAAAAGCTCGTAGCGCAAACCGAACGTCGCCAAGAAATCCTTCAACTCGATCTTATGATGCCCATATACGGCAAAAGAAAAGGGATTTTCTTGAAACATGTCGGTGTATCGGCTGTAAACATAGCCGCCTTCCCGTGCATCATCGTTCGGCCACAACATATAGCGGTCGCGGTGCCAGGTGAGGTCCCAATAGCTCCCCTCCATGCCGACTTTGAGCTGATGCATGGGATTGAATTGTCGTACCAGATTCGCCCGGCCCAACCATTGTCGCTCCTGGATGTCTTCCCGCCATGGTTCCACCGGCCCAGGCCAGCTTGTCCCCAGATCCTCAGGAGCGCGAACCACAAAGTTGTCTTCCACTCCCGCCGGAACATAGCCCGAAACGCGGCGCTGGAAATTGCTGCGGCTCGCTTCGAGTTGATAATACATCTTTGCGCTGAGCGTATGCGTGAGCGATAAGCTCACGCGATCGTTGTCATTCACGTGCTCGGGCAAAGCGGCAGTGCGGTCTTCCCAGACCGGATCGTACTGGTGGAAATCCCACCGCGAGGAGAGTATTTGTCCGCGCAGAAAAAGTTTCTGCGACAAGCGGAACATGAGTTTGGCGTTCCAATCGTAGTTCTGCAAAATGGGTGCGTGCAACGAGCGACGCAACTCGTTGCGATAGGGCGTGTCCGTGAATTCTGCTTTGCCCGAAATGAAGTAGTTGGCATCGAACATCGGGCCGCCGAAACCCAGCTTCAAAGGTCCGCCGAGCGCCAGCTCAGCGCGCTGCGCGTTTTCATACACTTCGTCGTAGCGGCTGAGAAAATCGCTTGCTATTTTTAGGGACAAGCCTAGATTGTTGCGTCCATCTTTGGTGATGAGGTTGACCAGGCCGGACGTCAGATTACCGTACTCCGCACTAAAGCCTCCGGTTTGCACGACCATCTCGGTGATCGCCAGGACCGGTAGAGAGAATGCCATTGCACGCGTCCATGCGTCACTTGCGGGCAAGCCGTCGACCAAATATTGCACGCCCGAGCTCCGGCTTGCACGAAAATAACCATTGACGTAGCCCGGGCTCAAAGGCAGCAAATCATAAAAACTTTGTGCGGGAAAAGAGGAATTGATCGTTTCTTGCCCCACGTATTGGGTGCTGGCAAGCACGTCGCGGAGGATTTGCACGCGCGGCGCGGTGACTACAATCTCCTCGCCCAATTCGAGCACACGGCTCTGCAATTCGAAATCGGCAACCGTGTTGAGATCTGTTTTCACCTCCACATCTTTGATCTTCATCGGCACGTAGCCGATCATGCTCGCGCGGATCGTGTGCACGCCTACCGGCACGTTGTAGATCACAAAGAAACCATACTTATCCGCCATCGCACCAAAATTCGTGCCTTCGACCACCAGCGACGCGCCAGGGAGTTTTTTGCCGGTTTCTTTGTCAATCACATAGCCCGAAATCGTGCCCGAGGCACCAGCAAAGAGCACGGCGGGCAGCAGCATCATTGTCCAACCAAGAGCGGCGAGAGCGATTTTTAACCTAAGCACATTCATATTTTTGACAGTTTAGGCAAGGCTTGTGCCAGCGCGGGCGTTTGTTCCTTCCAAGATGCTTGCACATCTGACGGGCGAGATCAATTTCAGCACCTGCATGATATCCTATTAAAATGAAAAGAGTTAGTTAGATTAGCCTCAAACTCTTCTAAACCATCGTATTCTATATTGACTGAATTTTTTGAAAAAATATTCTGAAGTGTGCAAACTGCTTCCAGCCGATGGACGAGAATTGCACAGCATGGCGGTAAATTGTTCTATGGGATGAATTTGTTCCAGGCCATTGGGTTCGGCACGGTTAGCACCTCTCTGATCCAAGTAGGAGGCTTGCTCCAGAAAGGGAGAAAATGATCTGAGCAAAGCGACTATAAAAGGTCTCATTTGAAGTCGCTTGTTCTCCTCAAAAAACAAGCCTTTTTGATCTGAGATACTCACAACGCTCTCATTATATCCATGACGCATTGGCCGAAAGTCGATCCTTTGCAAGGCATGAGTGCGGCCTCGGGGCACTATCTCGATTCGTTGGGTTTTTTCGGCTGGCAATTGGGTTTGGAACGCATCCATGCACTCTGCGCTGCATTCGGAAATCCACAGAACGGACTTCCGTGCGTGCATCTGGCCGGCACCAATGGCAAGGGCTCGACTGCGGCCATGCTTGCTGCGATTGGGCGAGCCGCGGGCTTGCGCACTGGATTGTACACTTCACCACACCTGGTGCACGTGCGCGAGCGGGTTCAAATCAACGGCCAACCCATCCGGAGCAAAGATTTTGATCGCCTGCTGCAAGAGTCCCGTTCGGCCATCGATAAACTTCGTGCGACGTATTTTGAGGCGTTAACAGCACTGGCCTTCGCTTATTTTGCCGAACAAAAAGTCGACTGGGCGGTGATTGAAACCGGCTTGGGCGGGAAACTGGATGCGACGAATGTCATCACGCCGGAAGTCACAATCATCACTTCTATTGGATTAGAGCATCAGCGCTATCTCGGCAAGACCCTGGCTGAAATAGCGCACGAGAAGGCGGGTATCATTAAAGCTGGACGGCCATGCGTGAGTGGCGTGAAATCGAAACGCGCGCAGGACGTGATCGTCGCGCAAGGCCGCAAACTTGGTGCGATGGTTCTGCGGGCTCAGGCGTGCGCCAGAATCTCGGCGATCAAATTGGCTGCGACCGCTTCGACCTTTCGGTTGTCTTCCCAAGAATTAGGTTTTGATTATTCGTCCCTGGTGCTTAACCTGCCGGGCAGGCATCAACTTGACAACGCGGCGCTGGCGGTGATCGCTGCGCATCTGTTGCGCGCACGCAGCATCAATATTTCCGAGGCGGCGATACGACAGGGGCTGGCAGAAGTGCACTGGCCGGGACGCATGCAAGTGCTGAGGACTTTCCCGCCGATCCTCATCGACGCGGCACACAATCCTGAGGGCATGCGCATGCTGGTGCGTGGCATTCAGGAATTGTTTCCGCGCCGGAAGCCGCATGTGGTGATGGGCCTGTTGCAGGACAAGTCACCGGTGCAGGTGATGCGAGCCTGGCGCAATCTGCGGCCACAATTCTTTTTTGTGCCGGTCGCGGCCGATCGTACGAGGCCTCCGTCGCATCTCGCCGAAGCCGCTGGCAGGTTCGGCTGCCGGAGTGAGCTTCACGCCTCAGCGCGCGCGGGCTTCAGAGCGGCCCGCCAAAGAGCTGGCAAGCGTGACTTGCTCGTCGTCACCGGCTCGCATTACTTGTTGGGGGAGCTGATGGCGGAAGGCCTGCTGCCGTATCCGTATCTCTCGCAACTTTGAGGCGGCCTCTGTGGCAGGAGCCACAGAGGCTGCAACCAGAGTTTAAAAAATCTTCACGTTGGAGAAAACACTTGACAAATAGAATCGGAATTTATACATTTTACAGCAATTTCAAATCCTGCGACACGTACCCAATCCGAAATTTGCCTTTCATTCTCTTTGAACCACTGGTCAACCCAACCTTATGGCGCGTGTTCTGCTGCGTGAGGTTAGCAAAGTCTACGACAAAGGTGTAGTAGCCGTCAACCACGCCAATATTGACATTGCGGATAAGGAATTCGTGGTTCTGGTAGGGCCGTCAGGATGCGGCAAGTCGACTACTTTGCGCATGGTGGCAGGACTGGAGGAGATATCCAGCGGGGAAATTTACATCGGCGACCGGGTTGTCAACGAGGTACCACCCAAAGATCGCGACATCGCGATGGTCTTCCAGAATTATGCGCTCTATCCGCACATGACGGTGTACGAAAACATGGCGTTCGGATTGAAGCTGCGTAAGTTTCCGAAAAATGAAATCGACCGGCGCGTGCGCGACGCCGCCAAAATCCTCAGCATCGAAAACTTTCTGGATCGTAAACCCAAGGCGCTCTCGGGCGGCCAGAGGCAGCGTGTGGCCGTGGGCCGCGCGATTGTGCGCAAGCCGCAAGTATTTCTTTTTGACGAGCCCCTGTCCAACCTCGATGCAAAATTGCGCGTGCAAATGCGTATCGAGATTTCCAAGCTGCACGATCGCCTGGAAACGACGATGATTTACGTCACCCACGATCAAGTGGAAGCCATGACCATGGGCGACCGCATCGTGGTGATGAAGGACGGCCTCGTCCAGCAAATCGACACACCGTTGAATTTGTATCATCATCCGAAAAATAAGTTCGTGGCCGGTTTCATCGGTTCACCCGCCATGAATTTTGTCGCCGGGCAGATCGTTCGAAATGGCGGCCTGCAGTTCGCCGAAGAAACCTTTCAGGCGCAGGTCTCGCCGCCTCATGAAAAAGTGTTGTCGACTCTCATTGGTCAGCCCGTGATCTTCGGTATCCGGCCGGAGGATATTCATCTGGCAGAATTCTCGGAGGGCTTGCCGCAAAAGTCGCCGGTGTCCGCTACAGTAGAAGTCGTCGAGCCCATGGGGAATGAAATCTACTTGTACCTGAATACTGGCAGCAACAATCTGGTTGCCCGCGTGCATGCGCGTACCGAACCTGCGGTGGGCAGCCGTTTGGCGTGTGTATTTGATATGAGCAAGTCCCACTTTTTTAGCGCTCAAACCGAAGAAAGTTTGAGTCCTGCGACCTAGTCGTCAATTTCTTGCGCGAATCGCTCGTTGTTCATATAAAAAGTGGAGGCGGATCCGCGGTGCGCAGCCGCGAGAGCACCAGAGAAGTCGTGTGTTTTGATGAAGCCTCGTTCATGACCGCACGCTGTCTACAGACACACCATTTTCTTTTCGAAAAATCACCTGTTCAGTTTGGTTTTATAAAATTTTTCAATTGACGAATCGTGCTTCGGGCCTGGGCATATTCCACCTCGAACCCGGGAGAAACCGACGCCGTCGCCAAGCACGCTGAATGTCTAAACGCAAAGGGTTATCTATGGACATTGCCGAATTAAAAACCATGAAAATCGCTGAGCTCAACAAAGTGGCTCAAGAGCTCAACGTGCAAGGCGCAGCCGGTTTGAAAAAATCGGATCTCATTTTCAAAATCCTGGAAGAGCAAACCAAAAAAGAAGGCCTGATTTTCGCCGACGGCGTGCTCGAAGTTTTGCCCGACGGTTATGGCTTCTTGCGTTCGCCGGACTACAATTATTTGCCCGGCCCGGACGATATTTACGTGTCACCCAGCCAGATCAAGCGCTTCGGTTTGCGCACGGGCGATACGGTTTCCGGCCAGATTCGGCCGCCGAAAGAAAACGAGCGTTTCTTCGCCCTGCTCAAAGTCGAAGCGGTGAACTTCGAGAACCCGGATGTTGCCAAAAGCAAGATCTTGTTTGACAATCTCACCCCGCTGTACCCGCTCAAGCGCATCAAATTGGAACACGAAGCCCGGGATTACACTTCCAGGATCATGAACCTGCTCTCGCCGCTGGGCAAAGGCCAGCGCGGCTTGATCGTGGCCCAGCCCAAAACCGGCAAAACCACCATCCTGCAGAAGATCGCCAATGCCATCACCGTCAATCATCCTGAAATCAAAATGATCGTGCTGCTCATCGACGAGCGGCCGGAAGAGGTGACGGACATGGAGCGCTCGGTGGATGCCGAAGTCATCAGCTCGACTTTTGACGAGCCGCCCGAGCGCCACGTGCAAGTGGCGGACATGGTGCTGGAAAAGGCGAAACGTTTGGTAGAATACAGCCAGGACGTCGTCATCCTTTTGGATTCGATTACGCGACTGGCGCGCGCACACAACGCCATCGTGCCGCATTCCGGCAAGATTCTCTCCGGCGGTTTGGATGCGACGGCGCTCGAACGGCCCAAACGGTTCTTCGGCGCGGCGCGAAATATTGAGGAGGGCGGCAGCCTGACCATTATCGCGTCCGCATTGATCGATACCGGCAGCCGCATGGACGAAGTCATCTTCGAAGAATTCAAGGGCACGGGCAATATGGAGCTCGTGCTCGACCGCCGCCTTTCCGACCGCCGCATTTTTCCCTCCATTGACATCAACAAATCCAGCACGCGCAAAGAAGAATTGCTGCTAACGGAATTCGAAATCAATCGTGTATGGATTCTGCGCAAATTCCTGAGCGAATTGTCTTCGGTGGAAGCGATGGAGTTCTTGCTGGAAAGAATGAAGGGCACCAAATCCAACGAGGATTTCTTGACGCGCATGAATTCCTGATTTTCGTGCTTGCTTTTCGCGGCGCGCTATCCTATATTATCTGTCCATAAAATAAATAGAGTTGACTAGGAGGTATTGTGAAGGCAGACATTCATCCCAAATACATCTTGGGCACCGTGACCTGCGCCTGCGGCAACATTTTTCAGGTGCGTAGCTCGCTCGGCGATCAGCGCGTCGAAATTTGTTCGAATTGCCACCCGTTCTTCACCGGCAAACAAAAATTGGTTGATTCCGCCGGCCGCGTGGAAAAGTTCATGAGGAAATACCAAAGTACCGGCACCAAAACGGCGGCGGCCCGCGCTTAGAATCCGCATACGCGAGCAAAAACGGAATGAGCCCCAGCGAAGGCACGTTCCGTTTTTTTGTTTGTATGGAGATATAGATCCACCTCACACGTTCACGTAAAGAATCTTCTCTCATGTCCGAAAGCAAACTCATGGTCGGTGGCCAGGCCGTGATCGAAGGCGTGATGATGCGCACGCCGGAGATGGTCACCGTCGCTTGCCGTCGCGCCGACGGCACTATCTCCGTCTGGAAAAAGCCGTTTCGCTCGTGGCTGTCGCGCTATCGCTTCCTGTCTCTGCCCATTTTCCGTGGCGCCGTGGTGCTGGTGGAGGCGCTGGTGCTGGGCATTCATGCTTTGACGTATTCCAGCGATCTCGTCGAGCGCGATCTTACTGCAAAAAATGACGGCCAAGCGCGGGAAAATGGTAAGCCGCCCGGCGAGCGCACCGCCGGCCAGAAATTTCGTATGGTGTTTTCCGTTGTTTTTGCCTTTGCCCTCGGGCTCGGTATTTTTTTTTACGTGCCGCTGCTGCTCACAGACTGGCTCGGCGCGCGCACGGGATTCTGGTTCAATTTGATCGATGGCATCATTCGCCTCATTTTCTTTTTGACCTATATCGCGTTGATCGCGCAAATGCGCGACATCCGCCGCGTGTTCGAATATCACGGCGCGGAGCACAAGAGTATTTTCAATTACGAAGCCCAAACCGTGCTGACGCCGGAAAATTCCGCCAGGTTCTCGCGCTTTCATCCTCGTTGCGGCACCAGCTTCTTGTTGATCGTTATGATCGTGAGCATCTTCGTCTTCATGATGCTCGGCCGGCCGGAAACAGTCGGCGATCGCTTGTTGCGCCTGGCGTTCATTCCTTTGATCGGCGGGATTTCGTATGAGTTCATTCGCCTGTCGGGTAAGGGCTACGGCCATCCGGTCTGGAACGTTCTCATCGCCCCAGGGTTATGGTTGCAACGTTTGACCACGCGCGAGCCGGATCATGCACAGCTCGAAGTCGCCATCGTGGCGCTGAAAGCAGCTTTGGGAGAAGCGGTTGAATCGTTGCCCAATGTTGTTGTAGACGAAAAGAAAATTGCAGCAGCGCAAGCCGTTTGATAGCAAAAGGAGATCGCGCTAGGCGTGATGATCTTCACATCGCAGAAATTTGCCCAAAAATATCGCGAACGCATCCCGGCAGTAAGCTATTTTACTTTTATACGGGCAATGTTATTCCAGAAGGAGTGGGGGTGATTCTTGTGGACAGCAAACCGAATCAATGGCCACTTTGACTATAACGTAAAAGATAAACGATGTTTGCCAAACTAGATCAGCTCGAAAGCCGGTTCGAAGAAATCAACGCGCTGCTCGCCAGCACGGAAGTCGCGGCCAGTCCCAAGCGTTTGCGCGAGCTCTCCAAAGAGCATCGCGAGCTGCAGGAAGTGGTCAACAAATACCGCACCTACCGCTCCCTTCAGAAAAATTTCGAGGGCGCTCAGCTTCTGGCGCGCGACGGCGACGATCGTGAATTGCGCGAGCTGGCCGCGGCCGAAGTTGCCGAGTTGCAAATCCGCCTGGCGAATCTTGAAGAAGAACTAAAGTTGCTGCTCGCACCGCGCGATCCGAATGATGATCGTAACGTGATCATGGAAATTCGCGCGGGCACGGGCGGAGACGAGGCCGGCTTGTTCGCGGGCGAATTGTTCCGCATGTACATGCGTTATGCCGAGCGCCATCGCTGGCCCCTGGAGGTGATTTCAAGCCACCAGCAAGGCATTGGTGGTTTCAAAGAGATTATTTTTCAGATCACTACGCCGGGTGCGTTCGGCAAGTTGAAGTACGAAGGCGGCGTGCATCGCGTGCAGCGCGTCCCGGCCACCGAACAAAGCGGGCGCATTCACACTTCCGCCGCCAGCGTCGCCGTGCTGCCCGAAGCGGAAGAAGTTGACATCGAGATCAACCCCAACGATATTCGCTTCGACGTCTTTCGTTCCTCTGGCCCCGGCGGCCAGAGTGTGAATACCACGGATTCCGCCGTGCGCGTGACACACATTCCTTCCGGGCTGGTGGTACAATGCCAGGACGAAAAATCACAGCTCAAAAACAAAACGAAGGCGCTGCGTGTGCTGCGCGCGCGCTTGTTGGAAAGAAAACAAGCGGAAGAAAATGCAAAAATCACGCAAGCGCGGCGCCAGATGGTCGGCTCGGGCGATCGCAGCGACAAAATTCGCACCTACAATTTTCCACAAAATCGCGTCACGGACCATCGTATCGGCTTGACGGTGTATCGCCTGCAAGAGGTGATGGACGGCGATCTCGAGGAGTTTGTCGAACAACTGGCACTGGCCGAGCGTACGGAAAAGCTCAAAGAGGAAATTTCATGACGGTTCCTCGCAACCCTGCGCCCAGGTCCGGCAACCGCATCGCCCGCGTTCGTAGAATTCATACTGAACCATGAAGGTTGCAGCCCTTGGCTGAGAATCGTGAGGACGGCTTGCCAGTTGATATGACTGTGCCCGAGCTGATTCGTGCGCTCACGGCGCATTTCGCGCAGGCTGGAATCCCTTCCCCTCATGCGGATGCAGAATGGATGCTCGCTTCGATTCTGAAGATCAAACGCAGCGAGCTTTATCTCGATCCGCAACGCGTACCTTCACAAAAGCAGCGACAGCTCCTTGAATTTTTTTACCGCCGGCGTCTGCACCGCGAGCCCTTACAGTATATTTTGGAACATTGCGAATTTTACGGCCGGGACTTCCATGTGAGCCCGGCCGTGCTCATTCCCCGTCCGGAAACCGAGCTCTTGGTTGAAAAAGTGGTCGCACTGGCGCGCAACTGGCCGGCCCCCGGTATTGTAGACCTGGGCACCGACTCGGGCTGCATCGCCGTCACGCTCGCGCTCGAATTGCCGAATGCGCGCCTGGTGGCAACGGACATTTCAACGGCGGCCCTGGAAATCGCACGGGAAAATGCTCAGCGTTTGCACGTTGCCCACAGGATTGTCTTTCTTGAAAGTGACGTATGCGCACCCATGGCGTCACCATCTCACCTCCCGCGTTTTGACTTTGTCGTTTCAAATCCTCCTTATGTTTTGAGTGCCGAGCGTGAAACGCTGCAAGCCGAAGTGCGCGACCACGAGCCGGAAACAGCGTTGTACGTCGAAGGTGACGGTTTGAAGTTTTACCGGTGCATTGTGGACTTCAGTAAAGTTCATCTCAAGCCCGGTGGCTGGGTTGCTTGTGAAATGGCGAGCCAACGCAGCACGGCTATCGAGAATTTGTGGCGACAATCTTCGTTTGAGGACTTAGAAATCATACGAGACTATGCGGGTTTGCCCAGACACGTCGTTGGGCGCATGGGTGGCTAAGCGCTTGGTCAAGCAAATTTAGAATAAGATTCTAACTTTTTTGTCACCAACGGATACGTGAAGACCAACGGAAAAACTCCTGGTCCATTCATCCGTTGGGCTTCACGTATCCGTTGGAGCTGCCCTCAGGGATACGGTTTTCAGAAGGAAGTTTTATTTCGGAAAGAAATGTCAACCCCTACGGAGGCACCGATGATTAGCAGCAACATTTTTCGCGAATACGACATTCGCGGCATCGCCGAATCCGATTTGACCGATGAGAACGTGACGCTCATCGGCAAGGCCTTTGCAACCTATATGCTGGCGCAAGGCCGGAAGCGCCTCATACTGGGCCGCGATTTGCGGCTTTCATCCGATCGTTTGCGCGACGCGCTCGCCAAGGGAATGTTGAGCTGTGGCGTCCACCTCGTCGATATTGGCGTGGTTCCAACTCCGGTGCAATACTTCGCCATCGTGCATTGCCAGGCCGCCGGCGGGGTGATGATCACCGGCAGCCACAATCCGCGCGAATACAACGGCTTTAAAATGTCCACCGGCCTCAAGCACAGCGACGGCCACTTCAGCGTCGGGGCGATTTACGGCAAGGATATTCAGCGGCTTTATGAGATTATCCAAACGGGGAAGTTTGCCAATGGCAAAGGCACGGTCGAAGCGCTCGAGATCGTACCGGATTACATACAAGCGATCAAACAGCGCGTGCAGCTCGGCAAAAAACTCAAGATCGTGATCGATCCCGGCAATGGCTGTGGCGCGTTGTTTGCGCCGAAGCTATGGCAGGAGATGGGTTGCGAGGTAGTCTGCTTGTACTGCGAGCCGGACGGCAACTTCCCGAATCATTTGCCCGATCCGACGGTCATGAAATATATCAAGGACCTGCGCGAGAAAGTTGTGGCGGTCAAGGCCGATCTCGGCATCGGCTACGACGGTGACGCGGATCGTCTGGGTATCATCGACAATCTCGGCCGTCCGGTTTTCGCGGACAAATTGGTCGCCTTATTCGCACGCGACACCTTGCGCCGCCATCCCAACGCCAAAATTGTCTTCGACGTAAAATGCAGCCAGGCGCTGCCCGAATTCATCGAAGCCAGCGGCGGCGTACCGATCATGTGGAAGACCGGCCATTCTTTGCTCAAAGCGAAAATGCAGGAAGAGCACGCGCCGTTGGCCGGGGAAATGAGCGGGCACATTTTTATCGGCGACGGTTATTTCGGCTTCGACGACGCGATTTTTTGCAGCGGCCGCATGATGCAGATTCTCACCGCCTCCGGCAAGACGATGGCTGCGCTTCATGACGAAGTGCCGGCGTTCGTTTCTACCCCGGAAATTCGCGTCGACACGACTGACGAGGACAAATTCCGGATCGTTGCGGATCTGGTCGCATACTTCAAGGAAAGTTACCAGGTCATCGATATTGATGGCGCGCGGGTCTTGTTCGGCGACGGCTGGGGCCTGGTGCGCGCCTCCAACACGCAGCCGGTATTGGTGATGCGCTTCGAAGCCAAAACCGCCGATCGTTTGCGCGAGATTGCCGCCATCTTCAAAAAGAAACTGCGCGAATATCCCTCTGTCAAATTTTCGGATTCGGATTTTGAAATCGTGAGCTAAGGAGCACTCATGTCGCAACTCATGGTCAGCATCTCGGGCATCCGGGGAGTCGTGGGCGAAGGACTGACGCCCGAAGTCGTGCTCTCCTTTGCGCAGGCGTTTGGCACATATTGTCACAGTGGCAGAGTCGTTCTCGGCCGCGATTCACGCGTGTCCGGTCCGATGCTGCAGAGCATTGTCACCGCCGGCTTACTGGCGACCGGTTGTGAGGTGATCGACCTTGGCATTGCACCGACTCCCACCACGCAGCTCGCCACCGAACACTTGCACGCCGCCGGTGGGATCATTCTCACCGCCAGCCACAATCCCGTCATGTGGAACGGCCTCAAACTGCTCGCAGGCGACGGCTTGTTTCTCGATGGCGAGCAGGGTGCGCAAGTGCTTCGTCTGCACGAGCAGAAAAAATATGCCTGCAAGACTTGGGAAGGGCTGGGCCAGGCTTCGAGGTATGAAAAAGCGATTGATGACCACCTGCGGGCGGTGATCAATTTGCCCTTTCTCGACGTTGAAAAAATCCGCCGTAAGAAATTTAAAATCGTTGCCGACTGCGTGCACGGCGCCGGCGGCGTGATCATTCCAAAATTGCTCGAACAACTGGGCTGTGTAGCGACCTACTTGAATCTCGAGCCTCATGGCCGCTTTCCACGCAATCCTGAACCGCTGCCGGAGAACCTCGGGCTGCTGTGTGAAACGGTGAAAGCGCAGGACGCCGATTTGGGGCTTGCCGTCGATCCTGATGCCGACCGGATGGCACTGGTTTCTGAGCGAGGCATTCCACTCGGTGAAGAATACACCCTGGCACTGGCCGTCGATTTCATGCTCAACGTCAAAAAAGGAAAAGTTGCGACGAACGTTTCCACCTCGCTGGCGATCGACGATATCGCAGCCAAATACGGCTGCACGGTGGAAAGAACGAAGGTTGGTGAAATCAACGTTGCCAAGCGCATGCGCGAGACCGGCGCCGTCATCGGGGGCGAGGGCAACGGCGGCGTGATTTTGCCGGAGGTCCATCTCGGCCGTGATGCGATGGCCGGAAGCGCGCTGGTTCTGCAGCATCTTGCGAATTTTGGCGGCCCGCTGAGCGAGCTGCATGCCTCGTTGCCGCAATACGTCATGTGCCGGCACAAGATCGAATTGGAAGACCGCGGACAAGTCAACAAGATTCTGCCAAAGATCCTGGCCAGGTATGCTGGTGAAAGAATTGATACACTCGACGGCGTGAAGATTCTACGGGACAAATCCTGGGTGCAAGTGCGCGCTTCCAACACGGAGCCGATCATGCGCATCATGGCGGAAGCTCCCACGGCGGGCGCAGCGGAGAAGTTGTGCAAAGAACTGGCCACCTTCATCTTCTCTTAAAAGAAAATTTTTGGGTTCTTGCCTTGATTTCATAGTGATGAAGTTGTAAATTGAGAACAAGTTTCTTCTTACCCTGTCATTCTGAAGCTGCGAAAGCCTCCACGGGCCTTGCGGCCAGGCGGGAATCTCGCCAAACAAAATTGGGCAGAATATGCCGGCAAGCCAAAGGATTATCGCAAGGGTTTTTGGGCCTTTTGTATGATAAAGAGGGTCAATTCAAAGGAAAGCACTTTTATGCAGTTCACCGCGGCGGCCATGCGTTCCAGAATTGCAGACCGCGATACTGCCGCTGCTTTTTATTCGGTTGACCATTTGCCAGATAGTGATGGCAAGCCTATGGGGGAGACTTCCCGGCACGTGCTGTTGATCGTCGAGACGCTCGACGCCTTGCGCGCGTATTTTCGCGACGACCCGCACATGTTCATTATTGGTAACTTCTTCGTCTATTTTTTGGATGCAGCCGGCGTGCTCAAGCGCCTGGCGCCCGATATTTTCGCCGTGCGCGGCGTAGGGCAGGAAGAACGCCGGGTTTACGCCGTCGAGCGGGAAGGAAAGGCGCCTGAATTCGTGATTGAATTCACCTCCAAGAAAACGAAGAAATCCGACTTCGTTAACAAGAAAGGGCTCTATGCCTGGCTCGGCGTCCAAGAATATTTCCTGTTCGATCCTTTTGGCGAATATTTGAAGCCGCGGCTCATGGGTTTTCGCTTGCTGGGCGGCAAGTATAACACTATTACCTGCCAGGGCGAAGAGTTGAGACTGCACAGCGAGTATTTGAATTTGGATCTGGTCGCCGAAGGCGGGCGGTTGCGTTTTTGGAATGCCAGCGCCGGGGACTTCCTCCTCACTCATCAAGAGCTGGAAGACCAACGCCGGGTCGAAGCTGAAGCATATGCACGCGAGGCCCAAGCGCGCCGGGCGGCGGAGTCGGAAGTCGCTCGCTTGCGGGAAGAATTGTCGCGGTTTCGCCAAAATAAGGAATAGAAGATTTTCATGCACAACCTCATAGACCGTGTGATCGACCACCTCGGCCGCGAGCATCAACGCCACTTCAAAGCCAAGGAACTGGCCCGCCTGTTGCACGTGCCGCCGACAAAATATCGCGAATTTCGTGATCTGCTCAAAACGCTGGCGCGCGACGGCAAGATCGCCAAGTTTCCTCGTAATCAATTCGGCTTTGCCCATCCCTCTTCGACGGTCACCGGAGCTTTGCACGTCAAAAGCCAAGGCTACGCTTTTCTGATTGTCGGGGAGGGGAAGGAAGACGTGTTCATTTCTCAAAAGAACATGAGCACGGCGCTGAACGGGGACACGGTCAAAGTCCAGCTCTTTGCGCGGCCGAGCGGGCGCAAGGCCGAAGGCCGCGTGGTGGAAATTCTCAAGCGGGGCCGCAAGAATATCGTCGGCACGTTGCGGCAAGGCAGGCATTATTTTCACGTCAAGTCGGATGACATCAAGCTGCTGCATGACATCATGATTCCGGCGGAAAACTTGAGCGGCGCCAAGCCCGGGCAAAAAGTCGCAGTCGTGATCGAAAACTGGGAAGACGAATACCAGCCGCCCGAAGGCCGCGTGGTGCAAGTACTCGGCTTTCCCGGAGATCCCGGCGTCGACGTGCTTTCCGTGGCTTTCGCCTTCGATCTGCCCGGCGCGTTTTCAGACGGGGTAGAGCAGGAGGCAGCGGCACTGGCGATCAACCTTACACCGGAGCTGGTGGCGCAGCGCCTCGATTTGCGCGAGGCCATCTCTTTTACCATCGATCCGGCCGATGCCAAAGATTTCGACGATGCCGTCAGTTTGCGCAAGCTTGACCACGGCAATTACGAGCTCGGCGTGCACATCGCCGACGTCAGCAGTTTCGTGCACGAGAGCTCGCTGCTGGACCGTGAAGCCCTGATGCGCAGCACTTCGATATATCTCGTCGATCGGGTCATTCCCATGCTGCCGGAGAGATTGAGCAATGATCTCTGCAGCCTCAAGCCCAACCTCGATCGCCTCACCTATTCTTGCATCATGGAAGTGACGCCAAAGGGCAAAGTGGCCAGCTACAGCATCAGAGAAAGCATCATCAACAGCAAGCGCCGCTTCAGCTATGAAGAGGTGCAGGAAATCCTCAACGGCGAACGTTCCGTAGATCCGGTGCTCGATCAAATTTTGCTTGAAATGAATCGCCTCGCACACGTGCTGACGAAGCGCCGCTTGCGCAACGGCAGCCTGGAATTCGACACGCCGGAAGTGAAAGTGATCCTGGATGAGCAGGGCATTCCGATAGACATTCGCCGCAAGCCGCGGCAGGATTCAAATCGCCTGATCGAAGAATTCATGCTGCTGGCGAATCAGATGGTGGCACAGCACGTGCAAACGCTGGCCGCCAAAAAGAAAGAGATGCCACCGTTTATCTATCGCATTCACGAACGCCCGGATCAGCTCAAAATGGCGGAATTCGCGCTGTTCGTGAAGGCGCTGGGCTATAAATTTGATCACCAACAAACCGTCACCAGCAAGTTTCTGAGCGATTTTCTAAAAGGCATTGCCGGGACACCCGAAGCCGTCATCGTCGAAAAAGTGATGCTGCGCTCGTTGATGAAAGCAAAATACTCGACCGAGAATGCCGGGCATTTCGGCCTGGCGTTTCGCCATTACTCGCATTTTACTTCGCCGATTCGCCGCTATCCCGACTTGATCTTGCACCGTACGCTCAAGGCTTATGCCAACGGCTATCGGCCGGAACTCCATGAATCGAATCAGCGTAAGCTTGAGCGAGCGGCCCAGCAAGCCTCGGAGCGTGAATTGATTGCGCTCGAAGCCGAGCGCGCTTCCGTTAAAATGAAGCAAGCGGAATATATGATGCGCCATCTCGGTGAAGAATTCGACGGCCTCATCTCCGGCGTGGTCGCGTTCGGCATTTTCGTCGAAATACCGCAACTGTTGGTTGAGGGATTGGTGCATATCAGTGATCTTGAGGATGATTACTATATTTTCGAGGAGAAGCTTTACCGCCTCAAAGGCCAAAACGGCGGGCACATCTATCGCCTGGGCGATCCGGTGCGCGTGAAAGTGGTGAAAGCGGATCCCAACGAACGTATCTTGGACTTTTTGCTGGTGAAAGCACCGCACCGGAAGCATACGCCCCCTGATAAAGACAAGAAAGAATCGCGCAAGCAGCGGAGGAAAGTATAATGTCGGCACACCGCTTTTTCGGATACCGCAAAAGGCACGAGCCTGCCGTGCGCGCGGCGGACAAAAAATCCGCCGTCGACAACGGGCACGCGCCCGATGCCAAGCAGCCCTTTTCAGACGGCAGCGAAGAATTTTTCGAAGAATTCACCCGCCGCGAGGAGGGATTGCGACGTCGCCAGAATATGGGATTTTTTGTTGGGTTGGGCCTGGCGCTGGGTTTGTTTTTGGGCGTTGGCACAATCATATTTCTGCGCTACAACAAACCCAGCCTGGCAAGCCGACGCCGCTGGTTCAATTGGTGAGATTCTGACTGAATCGTCGGGGGATGGGCGTACTCGTCCCCCGATAAATCGCCGCACCAAGTTTTATCAATCCCGAGTTATTTCTTGCCTGAAACAAGCGCCCCTGCCGCTTATTTGTCCGAAATCACGGGAATTTTTCATTGTCTATTTGCACGAAAATTGGTACATTGAGTGCTAATTTGATTTGGAGCGCCTTGCTTTGGGGGATAAGCTGGCCTCATTAGAACTTGATTATTTTTATTCGATAGACGTAATTTTTATGCCAGACCATATTCGCAACTTTTGCATTATTGCCCATATCGATCACGGCAAATCAACGCTGGCTGACCGCTTTCTCGAGTTCACCAATACCCTGCGCAAAGAAGAAATCGTCGCGCAAACCTTGGACAACATGGACCTCGAGCGCGAGCGCGGCATCACCATCAAACTGCACGCCGTCACCATGAATTATGATTTCGCCGACGGCCGTAGATTTGTCCTGAACTTAATTGATACCCCCGGTCACGTCGACTTCACCTATGAAGTCTCACGCAGTCTGGCCGCGTGCGAAGGCGCCATTCTCGTGGTGGACGCTTCCCAGGGCGTGGAAGCGCAAACCATCTCCAATCTTTATCTTGCCCTGGAACACAATCTCACCATCATTCCCGTCATCAACAAAATCGATTTGCAAGGCGCGCAAATCGAGCTGGTCAAGAAGCAAATTACGGAGATTTTGGGAATAGACGAACGGGAGATCATTCTGGCCAGCGCGAAGCAGGGCCTCGGCATCGAAGAAATCATCACTGCCGTGGTCGATCGCATTCCCCCGCCCCAGGGCAATCCCACCGGTCCTTTGCGTGCGTTGATTTTTGATTCCGTATTCGACAGTTATCGCGGTGCGGTCGCTTATGTGCGCGTGGTCGACGGCAGCTTACAGCCGGGCATGCGTATCCGCTTCTTCTCGACCGGCAAGGAGTTTGCAGTCTCCGAGGTTGGCGTGATGAAGGTGCGTAAACATCCGGCGGATGCGCTCGCAGTGGGCGAAGTCGGCTATTGTATCGCCGGCATCAAAGAGGTGCGAGACACCAAGGTCGGCGACACGCTGACTTCCGCCGATCATCCCGCCGCCGTGCCGCTACCTGGCTATCGCGAAGTCAAGCCCATGGTCTTCAGCGGCATCTTTCCGTCGGTTTCGGAGCAATTCGAAGAGTTGCGCAATGCGCTCGATAAGCTGCGTCTGAACGATTCTTCCTTGATGTATGAGCCGGAAAGCTCCGTGGCGATGGGCTTCGGTTTTCGATGCGGGTTTTTAGGCCTGTTGCATCTTGAGATCGTGCAGGAAAGGTTGGAACGCGAATACAATCTCGACATTCTCACCACGGTGCCGAACGTCGAATATTGGGTTTATAGCAATCGCGGCGGGAAATTGGTGGTCGACAATCCTGCTTTGATGCCGCCCGCGGGCGATATTGAGAAAGTCGAAGAGCCCTATATTCGCGCGCAGATTATCTCACCGGCGGAGTTTATCGGCAATATCATGAAGCTGGCGCAAGACCGGCGCGGCCTCCACATCAACACGAGCTACATCGACCCGACGCGGGTGGATTTGACCTATGAATTTCCCCTCGCGGAAATCATCTTTGATTTTTACGACAAACTAAAGTCTTCAACGAAGGGCTATGCGTCGCTCGATTATGAATTCCTCGGATATCGTAAAGGCGATTTGGTCAAGTTGGACATCTTGATCAACGGCGACCCGGTGGATGCCCTCTCGCACATCGTACACCGCGAGCGGGCCCATGAATGGGGTCGCAAGATATGTGAGAAATTGCGTGAATTGATACCACGCCAAATGTTCGAGGTCGCGATTCAAGCCGCGATCGGTTCGCGCATCATTGCACGCGAAAGCGTGAGACCGATGCGCAAAAACGTCACTGCCAAATGCTACGGCGGCGACATCACACGCAAACGCAAGCTGCTCGAACGCCAAAAAGAAGGCAAGAAGCGCATGAAACAGCTTGGCCGCGTCGAGATTCCACAGGAAGCATTTTTGGCCGTGTTGAAGGTTGAACACTGATGAAGAGCATTTTTTACACATTACACATTACACGTTACACGTGTAATGTGTAACGTGTAAGAATATTGAACTGACGTATGCAACGCTAAACAATCCGCTTTGAAAGGTCCTCCTGCAATGCCCGAATACGCAGTGAAAACGAATACGAGCAAAGAAACTTCGACTCCGCGCTCCAAAAGCCAGATACGCGAATACACTGAAGCCGGGCTGGTCGCTTTGATCGCCGCCTTGTTGTTGCGCACCTTCGTGGTTCAGGCGTTTCGTATTCCCACCGGCTCGATGAAAGATACGCTGCTCATCGGCGACTTTTTGCTGGTCAACAAATTTGTGTATGGCGCACGCACGCCGGACGGCATTCCTTTTACCAATATTATGCTGCAGTTTTGGCGGCTGCCGGCTCTCAAGCAGCCCGAACGCGGCGAAATCGTCGTTTTCAAATATCCACGCGATGAGAAATTGGATTACATCAAACGCTGCATCGCGACCGGAGGGCAGACCGTGGAGGTGCGCGAGGGCATTGCTTACGTCGATGGCGAAGCAGAAGGTCAAAGCGAGTTCATCAGTAAGGAATACGATCCACAAGAAGGCCACTACGTGCTCTATTACAAAATAACCATGAAAACAGGTCAGACCTATACCATCCGGCATTACGCCGACCATCATTTGCCCAGCGAGAATTTCGGGCCGGTGAAAGTGCCTGAAGGTGAATACTTCATGATGGGCGACAATCGTGACAACAGTGCCGATAGCCGGGTGTGGGGATTTCTACCTGCACGCAACGTGGTCGGCGAAGCCATGGTGATTTACTGGTCCTGGGACGCCGATGAACCTCTGCATAAATTACTGTCAAAAGTTCGCTGGGAAAGAATTGGCAATCTCATCAAGTGAAGGTTGGATTGATGGAGTATGGGATTGATGGATTACTGGATTGGTGGAGTAATGGAGTGCTGGATCACTAGCGCATACTACTCCATTACTCCACCACTCCATCAATCCAGTAATCCATCAATCCTTCTCTCCCGTCGGAGATGACCGATGGCTGACGCTGCGCTCTACATTCATATTCCCTTCTGCGAAAAACGCTGCCGGTATTGCGACTTTTACACCATTGCCGGCGTGGAAGGCCGGATTCCGGACTATATTGCTGCACTGAAAAAAGAAGTACAGTTGCGCGCCGCGGATGCGTTCTGGCACGAGCAGCGATTCGAAACCATCTTCTTCGGCGGCGGCACGCCTTCACTTCTTTCACCCGCCCAGATCTCCGAAATTCTAAGACATTGCTTTGCAAACTTTCAGTTTTTACCTGAAGTCGAAATAACGCTCGAAACCAATCCCGGCACAGTCACGGCGGAAAGGCTGGCACAATATCGCAGCATCGGCGTGAACCGCTTGAGTCTCGGGGTGCAGTCGTTCGACGCCGGCGAGCTCAAAATGTTGGAGCGCATTCATTCGCCGGAGGAGGCGATAGCAGCGGCGGCAGCCGCGCGCCACGCCGGCTTCGAAAATTTCAATTTGGATTTCATGTTTGCGCTGCCGAATCAAACGCGCGATTTGTGGCAGGCGACACTGGAACAGGCCATGAAATTGGCACCCCCGCACCTCTCCGCGTACAACCTGACCATCGAAGCAGGCACGCCCTTGGACTTTGCCATACGCCACGGCGAGCTCGCGCCGCTTGACGAGGAGGCCGAGCGCGAGTTTTACGCCTTCACCATTGATTTTCTGCGGAACCACGGCTATCACCATTATGAGATTTCCAACTTCGCCCAGCCGGGACATGAGGCGAAGCACAATCTCAAGTATTGGGACGGCAGTTTTTACCTCGGCCTCGGCGCTTCGGCTCATGCTTACGACGGCAGGCGGCGTTTTTGGAACGTGGCAAATCTGCGCAAATATCTGGAGGCTTCGCGTCACAATCTCTTAGCGGAAGAGGGCGAAGAAGAATTGACGCGCTCTCAGCACATGTTCGAGTTCGCATTCCTCGGCTTGCGCCAGTCGCACGGCATCGACTTGCCTGCCTTCAACGAAAGGTTTCATCAACCATTTGAAGAAGCTTTTAAGGGCGTGACAAAAGAATTGGAAAAGGTGGGGCTACTCGTGCGTGCGCGAGATCGACTGTGCTTGTCGCGTGAAGGCTTGTTTTTGTGTGATGAGATTTGCGCGAAGCTGGCGGGCGCATGCGCTTGAGCCGCGAGCTATCGATCAGGCCACGCCGATTCATCGTTGAGGCGGCGTTCGAAAGCAGCATTGCCGCGAGCCGCTATTGCAGCCGGGCACCAAACCACAATTGTGCTTAGAATAAATTTCGCCAAATGACCAGTGCAAAAGATAAGACTGTCACCGCCAGCGTCGCCAGGGTCAAGCCCTGCAGCCAGGGCCTTTCGGTCGCCACGTCCGCGTGTCCGACCAGCATCGCAGCGAGATAGCCTCCAATAAATCCCCCGCCGTGTGCCCAATTGTTGACGCCGGGCATGAAGAATCCAAACAAAAAAAGCACGATTGCCGACTGTAACGTTTGGCGATAGATTTCAGAGCCAAATGAGCCGCCGCGCATAAGGCCGTATGAAACAATCGCTCCCAGCAAGCCGAAGATCGCGCCCGAGGCGCCGATGGTCAAGCCGATGCCCATAAAATTGGACAATACGAACCCGCTCACCCCGGAAAAAGTGTAGATCACGATCAATCGTGACACACCGAACAATTCCTCCACTTCCGGCGCGAGCTGTCGCACCCACAGCATGTTGAAAAAGATGTGCAGCAGGCCGCCGTGCAAATAGATGGCGGTAATCAACGTCCACCAGCTCCCTTCCTGAAAGGCAAAGCTGCCGGTTGCACCCAGAAGATACAAGCTCGCCCCGCTGGGCGCCAGAAAACCCATGAATCCACGCGGCTGAAAAGCGGCGCGCGGATCCAGCAAGATACTGATCACGTAAAGCGCCACGCACACAGTCGTCACAATTTGCGCGAAGTTGTATTGTTCCCACAGCCTGCGCACGCGCGAGCTCCAGTTCCATATGCCGGGGTTCTTATAGCCGCAATGAAAGCATGCTTCCGTATTGATGCCAATGAGCTTGCCGCAATTCGGGCAAAGCATGGAGCCGATTCTTTCTTCTGTCATATGCTTTACGTGATTAGCCAATCAACCTCGCAATACTACGTCGCGGCTGAGCCGCAAACAAAATAAAAGGATGGGCACAGATCATACGGGCTCAAGGCTGTAACATTATCTTGCCTGCCGTCTGCCGGTTCTCCAAAAGGCGATGCGCCTGCGCGGCTTCTGCCAGTGGCAAAGTGCGATCGATTCGTACTCGCAACGCACCCATTGCGATCCCATTGAACACTTCATGAGCACGCTCGAGCAACTCCGTGCGCGTGGCCGTGTAATTCGCCAGAGTAGCCCGGGTGAGATAAATCGAGCCCTTCGCGCTCAGCACCAGGGGGTCAATGGGCGGCACGGCGCCACTGGCTTGCCCGAACAACACCAGAAAACCGCGGGGTCTTAGACAGTTCATGCTTTTCTCATACGTTGTTTTGCCGACGGAATCGTAGACGACGTCGACGCCGCGGTTGTTCGTGAGGTTTTTCACCTCGCGTTCAAAATCTTGCCGAGTATACAGAATGATCGCATCCGCACCGGCGGCGCGGGCGAACTCCGCCTTTACTTCCGTTGAAACGGTGCCAATGACGCGCGCGCCCATGCGTTTTGCCATTTGAATGATCAACAAACCCACTCCGCCCGCGGCTGCATGCACTACGCAGGTCTCACCGGCTTTGAGCGGATAGGTCGAATGGGTGAGATAATGCGCGGTCATGCCCTGGACCATCACCGCGCCGGCTTGCTGTAACGCAATGTTCTCGGGCAATGGCACGAGCTTCTGCGCGGGAACGATCGCGTATTCCGCATACGCGCCGAGTACAAGGGCATAGGCGACGCGATCACCGGGTTTCACCTCCGTGACGTTGGCGCCAATTTTTTCCACAACGCCCGCGGCTTCGGTTCCTAGCGTGCAGGGCAACGTCACTTTGTACAAGCCGAGACGATGATAAATCTCCACGAAATTGACGCCGACGGCATGAAGCCGTACCAACACCTCCTCCGGCCCGGGAGCAGGCACCGGCAATTCTTCAAGCTTCAAAACCTCCGGCCCGCCGTGTTGATGAATGCGAATGGCTTTCATCGGATAGGCTCTAAGCTAAAACAGACGTACTTTATTTTTTGGCCCGCATTCACAAAGCGCCTCTCATATGCCGTTTGGATGGCGCGCACGTCGTCCGGTTGGGTCTTGCCGTGGACGTCATCGTACAGCTCTTGAATCGGCAAACGCTCGGTGTGCAGGGTCTCTAAAGTGAATGCGAACAGGGCATCATCATCAGTTTTTAAATGAACACACCCGCCTGGTCGCAACACCTGGCGATAGCAGTCCAGAAAGCGCGGGGCCGTGAGACGCCTTTTCGCCTTTGCGCGTTTCGGATGCGGTTCAGGAAAGGGAATCCAAATCTCGTGCACTTCCTGCGGCGCAAAAAAGCCGGGTAGATCCTCTACATGGCCTTTTAAAAAAACGGCATTGCTCAAGCCCCCCTGCAATGCGGTTTTTGCGCCTATCCAGAGGCGGTCGCCTTTGGCGTCGAGGCCGGCAAAATTTTGTTCCGGAAAACGACGTGCCAATGCCACGGTATATTCGCCTTTGCCGCAGGCCAGCTCCAGCGTAATCGGGCGATCATTTTTGAAATAATCCGCCCGCCATTTGTCTCTCAACTCATACGGCCTGATCCGCACGTTGCCGAGATGGGGCAGCTCCGCGTAACGTTTCAGTTTTTGGCGCGACATCCTCGAGTTTTTGTTGTAGCGCGGCTTTAATCGCCGGCCATTCGGTGTCCGTGATACTGTAATACACGGAGTGGCGCACACGGCCCGCCATCGTGATCATGTGATTGCGAAATACGCCCTCCTCTTTCGCACCCAGACGCAAGATGGCGCGGCGCGAGCGTTCGTTCAAAAAATCGGTTTTGAATTCCACACGCAGGCAACCCAGCTTCTCGAACGCATGTGCCAGCATCAAATATTTGGCCTCGGTGTTGACCGCCGTTCTCTGCCATGGCCGCCCAATCCACGTCCAGCCGATTTCGACGCGGCGGTTTTGGCGGTCGATGTTTCCGAAGCGCGTGCCACCCACGATTTGTCCGGATTCCTTCAGAGCCGTGACGAAAGGCAGTGATTTTCCTTCCGCCTGTTCCTGCAATGCCGCGTCGACGTACGCCTCCATGTCTTCTGCCGTTTTAACGGATAATGGGTTCCAGCGCCACAACTCTTCGTCCAGCCCAACGGCGCACAGCGCGGCGTGATGCCCACGCGTGAGCGGCTCGAGCCGGACGTACTGCCCGGTCAGGACCACGGCCGCCAGCGGCAAAGGCTCGCGGGAAACGTAACGCGCAAGGTCCAATTCGGTGGAATTCATCATAGCGCCAGAATGCAATGGTATCAATGGGAAAAGTTTTGTATCCTTCCTGCCGAATTACGGAGCGTACTCCAAGGCAAAGAAGATACGACCTTCATTTTGATTTGCAAGTGAATTCTTGCGCCGGGAGGCGTACTCTGGCTGCAAGCGCGTTGCTCGGCAATGCCAGCCGAATCAGGGCCGTTACATGCTGAGGTATTGCACTCCGGCTCAGGTGCCTAAGCTCTAAGCATAAAGCGAATTTGAATACTCTTCCAGAAAAAATTGGGAGACTCCCGCTCCCGAGGTGGGACGTCGTTGTCGTCCTCGTCACCTCCATGGCAGCGATCATCATGCCGCTGCGGCTGGTGCACGTGCTACGGGCTGGCACCGGCCTGATTTACTTCGACAATCTCCTGACCGCGATATTGGCATTGGATATCATGATACGCTGGCAACGCTGCCGCCGGGACGAGGGCGTGGAAGAGCCGTGGCAAAGCGAGCAGCGCACCCTTGCCCGCTATTCCTTGGTGTGGCTCGGTTTGGATTTGATCGCCGCCATGCCGTGGGGAGTGCTGAGCGGGAATCCCATTTTCCTACCGGTGCGGCTGGTCAAGCTGGCACGCGTTGCGCAGCTTATGCGGGAATGGCGGCAGCGCGCCCTCAAACACTCCGCCTGGCTGCGCCTGGCAGTTTTCTCCTATTGGATTTTGCTATCCATGCATTGGATCGCTTGCGGCTGGCTCGCGTTGCGGGGCCTCCCTTCTCCCGAAAAAGCGTCGAGCGCCTATCTGAGCGCCCTGTATTGGACGGTTCAAACCTTCGCGACCGTGGGTTACGGGGACCAGCCACCCACGAACGATGCGCAAACATTGTATGCCGTCATTGTGATGATTTTGGGCGTGGCCATGTATGGTTACATGATCGGCAATATCGCAAGCATTTTGGCGAACATCGATCCCGCCAAAGTTCAGCATTTGGAGCGCATGGAAAAGCTCACCGCATTCATGAACTACCGCAACCTCCCGCCGGCAATACAACAGCGCATCCGTGACTATTATTCTTATTTATGGAACAAACGCCTCAGTTTTGACGAAGCGGAAGTGATTTCCGCGTTGCCACCGACGCTGGGCACGGAAATTTCACTTTTCCTCAAGCGCGATTTCATTCAGCGTGTACCGATTTTTCAAGACGCGAGCGAGGAATTCATCAAAGAGATCGCGCTACACATGAAACCCTTGGTTTTCATGCCCGGCGACTACGTTTACAAAGCCGGCGAATCGGGCCGCGACATGTACTTCATCAGTCGCGGTACGCTGGAGGCTTTGTCCAGAGACGGCGCCATGATCTACGCCACACTGGGCGCGGGCGATTTCTTCGGTGAGATTGCACTCGTGCTCAATCAGCGCCGCACGGCGAGCGTCCGCGCGTTGACGTATTGCGATTTGTATCGACTGGACAAAGAGATGTTCGAGCGCGTGCTCGCGCATTACCCTGAAATCGGGAAGCAGATTGAGGCCAAGGCGAGAGAGCGGCAGGAAAAATGATGGGAAAACGTATGCGAGTCTCAACTTGATCTGTGACTATTCAGCTCAAAAAAAGCAGAGTAAACGGATGAAGCAGATTGAACGGATAGTGATTCTGCAAAACAAGTTTTAGAAATCCGCTTTATCCGTTCAATCCGCTTACAAGAAACAGGAGCTG
>JBOHQX010000101.1:0-21895 GCA_050732395.1 bacterium | reverse complement strand
GCTTGTGAAATACAAAATTTGCCCGCTTCAATCTCAGACACAACCTTTTGCTTGAAAGCAAGGCTGTAGCGTTTTTGAGGCCCAGGCTCTGACATAACGAAACCTCCTGATATGGGTTCAAAATCTGTCAACCTATATCAGAACGAGACATTGACTACTGATCACTGATTACTGATCACTGACTACTGATCACCTCGTATTCTGCTTAAACTGCGTCTCAAACAAAAACGCATACAACCCCCCTTGCGCCAGCAACTGCTCATGCCGGCCCTGCTCGACGATACGGCCTTTGTCGAATACCAGAATCCAATCCGCTTCCATCACGGTGGAGAGCCGGTGCGCGATGATGATCGAGGTACGGTTCTTTTTGAAACGTTGAATCGCTTCTTGAATCAGCGCCTCGGAGGCGGAGTCGAGCGAGCTGGTGGCTTCGTCGAGAATGAGAATAGGCGGGTTGCGCAGAATCTCGCGCGCGATGGCGAGGCGTTGCTTTTGTCCGGCGGAGAGGCGAATGCCGCGCTCTCCGATTTTGCTGTCGTAGCTCTGCGGCAATTCGACAATAAAATCATGAGCATTGGCGGCATGCGCTGCGCGCTCGATCATTTCCGGATCAGCGACATGATTGCCGTAGGCAATATTTTCTCGAATGGTGCGATCGAACAAGAAAACATCCTGCGGCACGATGCCGATCAAGCGCCGCAGTTGCGAGAGCTGAATGTTTTTGAGATCTACGCCGTTCAACAAAATCCGGCCTTGCGTGGGCTCATAGAAGCGCGGCACCAGGTGCGCGAAGGTGGTTTTGCCCGCGCCACTCGGTCCCATCAATGCCACCTGCGCGCCCGCTTGAATTTTTGCCGAGACCTCATGCAGCACGGCGATTTCCGGGATATAATTGAAGCCTACATTTTCAAATTGAATTTCACACGGCGGGGAGATCCGAGCGCTTGTATCCCTCACCACCGACTCGGGCGGCGTGTCCAACACTTCGTAAATGCGCTGCAACGAGCCCAGCGCGCGCTGTAAGCTGGAGTTGAGGCGCAGCAAGGCGCCGGTGGCGCCAAACAAGCTGGAAAGATACATGAAAAATGCGAATAAACTGCCGAAAGTCGTGTCACCGGACATGATGCGATACGCGCCTACAAGCACGATTCCATATACGCCCATGGTGGCGGCGAGGCCGATCAATTCATCCGAAAAAATTTCCAAAATGTCGCGCCGGATTACGGCGCGTGCGTGCGCGCTCAAGGTGCGTACGTATTTTTTCAGCTCGAATTTTTCGCGCGCCGTGGCTTTGATCAAGCGCATGCCGATAACGCCTTCATGCAACGCGGTCGAGGTTTGCGTTTCGGCTTCCTGCACCGCGAGATTGCGCCGGCGTAGCGGCCCGGAAAAAAGCAGGTTTACGCCGAAGAAAACGAGCGTGAGCGTCAAGCCGCTGGCGGCAAGGCCGGCGTCCAAATAAAAGAGCAAGCCGATGAACGCGAGCGCGCGCACCAGATTGATTGCCGCGCGCAAGAAGGTATCCGCCATGATACCACTGAGATTGCGGAGGTCGTCGCGTTGCCGGCTCATGACGTAGCCGGTGTCATGCTGCGCGTAGAAGGCAATCGGCAAATGCAGCAAATGCGCATAGAGTCGATGCCGCAAGTTGTACAATACCAGCAGGTGAAATCGTTGATTCAAGAGCGCTTGCCAATAGCCCAGGGCCTGGCCGAGCACGGTCAGGCCCAGCAGCGCGGCGCCAATCCACATGAGCTGCTGCAGATCGTTGTTGGGAACGACCTGATCGATCACGCGTTTGACCAGCAGCGGCGTGGCCATGGTGATCGGTGTGCTCAACAACATCAGCACCGCCGCTGCGAGTGCCAGTCTTTTGTAAGGCTGCATAAACGGCCAAAAGCGCTTGACCAGAGGCCAGGCTTTTTGCGGGCTGGCCCAAGCAGCAGAATATCTTATGGTAAAATGAGCCATGTCTTAAAGTCAGCGATGATGAATACCATAAACTACCGCCTGGGCACTGTAAATCTTCCAGGCGATGAGCTCACTCTTTCAGCGCATTGTTCCAATTCCAGAAAAAGCAGTAGCGTCCGGGCGGTGATCTGGATAGTTACAAGCAAACAATGTTTGTTGACAATTCTTGTCGAACCAATTTCCCGGCTTTGTCCCAGTCCAGTTCTTCCACACCGGTAATGGCAGCGCACAATTCTTCCAAAATTTTGTCTTGAATCTCGCCTTTCGCGAGCGCGCGCGCATAGGGCAGGCGATGAAACGTCACCATCGCGTATTTGGGGATGAAAATATCTGGAAATCTTTGTTGCAAGGCCTGCTCGACTTTTTTCTTGAGCAGAAACTGCGGATCGGCGACCAGGTCGCGCATCTCAATGAAATTCTCCAGGGCGAGATCGGCAATGGCGTCCGTGTTTTCCTTGCGTAGCGCTTCAAATTTCAAGAAAATCTCCTCCCAATCCCCGCGAAACTCATCCATGCAAGCATCCAAAACCGTGCAGTCCTCAAATGCGCAATTCACGCCCTGTCCGAAAAACGGCACGATCGCGTGGGCCGCGTCACCGAGCAGCAAGACTTTGCCGCCAACATGCCAGGGCGCGCAACGAATCGTGACCATGGCGCCGGTGGGATTGGCGAAATACGACGGCAGCAAATTCGGCATCACCTGCACCGCGTCTGAGAATTGCTCTTGAAAGAAACGGAGCACTTTCTCTGCCGTACTTAATCTTGCGAAGCTGGGTTCACCGGTGTGGGGAAAAAAGAAAATGCACGCGAAACTGCCGTCGGTATTGGGCAGAGCGATGAGCATGAAAGTTCTGCGCGGCCATATGTGCAGCGCGTTTTTTTCGAGCAAGAATTCGCCCTGCGCGCCTGCGGGGATCGTGAGCTCCTTGTAGCCGTGCTCCAAGTACTCCTGGGAAAAATTGAAACGCCCGGCCTTTTGCAACGCAAAGCGAATCGCCGAGGCCGAGCCGTCCGTGCCGATCACGACCTCCGCCGCGATTTTCGTTTTATGCGCGTTGGTTTCATCCAACAATTCGATTTCGCCGGTGTCGAAATCCATATCCGTACAGCGCCGGTTGAAATGGATCTCGACGTTTTCATATCGTTCCGCGGCCGCCAGCAGGGCCTTGTTCAGTTCTCCACGCAATACCGCATAGATGACTTCAGAATCATCTTTGCCGTAACGTTGAAACGTGAGCGCCCCGTCGACCGCATGCATCATACGGCCCTTCATCGGCACGGCGATTTTCATGATATGGTCAAATAATCCGGCTTCCCGCAAGGCATGCAAGCCGCGTGTGGAGAGTGCAAGATTGATGGAACGGCCGGCACTGACGTCCACTTTACGCATGTCCGGCCGGCGCTCGAAAATTTCGACGGCGAAGCCGCGGCGTGCCAGATAAATGGCCAGCAGCGAGCCTGCTGGCCCGGCGCCGACGAGCGTGATCTTGTTTTTGCGTGCCATTTTGGTCTAGCGTGTTTGCACCTGGTCAATGACCGGCACCGAGTGCTTGTTTGAAGACGTCGACGAAGCGATAGACTTCCTCGAAAGTATTGTATAACGGTACGGGCGCGACGCGAATGAGGTCCGGCTCGCGCCAATCGCAGATGGCATGGCGCGCCAGCAACCCGTCACAAACTCTTTTTCCAAATTTCTGCAATTGCAAAGAAAGCTGCGCGCCGCGTTGATTTTCTGCGCGCGGGGTGACGAGGTGAAGGTTTTCAAGTTGATTTTGCTCGAGAAGATACTCTAGATACCGGGTGAGCAAAACGCTCTTCGCGCGCACCTGCTTCATTCCGGCTTCGTCGAAAATCTCCAGTGCGGCGCGCAAAGCCGCGAGCTGTAAAATCGGCGGGTTGCTCAATTGCCACCCCTCGGCGCCGGGAATCGGCTCAAATTCCGGCTCCATCAAAAAACGCTTGTTTTTGTTATGCCCCCACCAGCCGGCAAAGCGCGGTAAGTCGCGGCGATGTGCATGGCGTTCGTGCACGAAGCAGCCGGCGACGCTGCCCGGCCCCGCGTTCAAATATTTATACGAACACCAGGCCGCAAAATCAACGTTCCAATCGTGAAGCTGTAATTCGAGGTTGCCGGCCGCATGCGCCAGATCGAATCCGACAAGGCAGCCGTGATCGTGGCCGAGTCGCGTAATGTTTTTCATATCGAACACCTGGCCGGTTGCATAATTCACGCCGCCAAACAATATCAGCGCGATTCTTTCGCCTTCACGGGCCAGTACATGCTCAATGTCCTCCACCCGGATCAAATGCTCCCCGTCGCGTGGCTTCAATTCCAGCAACCCGGCTGCCGGGTCAAATCCGTGAAATTGCAGTTGCGATTTCACCGCGTATTGATCGGAAGGAAAAGCGCCGCCTTCGATGAGAATTTTGTAGCGTGAAGGCGTAGGCCGATAGAAAGAAACCATCAAGAGGTGCAAATTTACTGTGAGCGAGTTCATCACCACCACTTCGATGGATTGCGCGCCGACCAGCAGTGCAGTTTGTTCGGTCAACAATTCATGGTAGGGTAGCCACGGGTTTTTCGCGTGAAAATGCCCTTCCACGCCGAGCCTGGCCCAATCTCTCAGCTCCTGTTCCACATACGGGCGCACGGTGCGGGGCTGCAGGCCGAGAGAATTGCCACAGAAATAGATGCATTCGTGGCCGTTCTTGGGCGGCGGGTAGTGAAAACGATCGCGATACTGGGCCAAGGGATCGAGAGCGTCCAGGTTACGGGCGAATTCCAAAGTGGGCTCGAGGGTTTGAGACATATTGTGCGAATTTGAGAGCCTATCCGAAAACCCCGAAATGTCATCCCGCAGGGATCTTGGTCGATTTGGGCACAATATCGATTTCGGGCGTGGCTGCCGAACCTACCAAGATGCTTTCAGCATGACACGATGGGGTTTTCGAACAGCCTCTAAAGTAAGGATCCTGCAAAAAACAAAGAAATTTTCCAACGGATGGATGAAGCCCAACGGATAATGCAACATCCGTTGGGCTTCATCCATCCGTTGGAAGAATTTTTTTTCAAGTGGTGAAGCGAAATCTCGTCGAGTTTTCTTTTTAATCGAAAACTGGAGATTCAGCTCTGAATCGACAAAGCCGCTTGCGTTGCTGATCCTAGCCACTCCAGCGCCGATCCTTGCAATAGTCGTGTTCTTGTCGTTGCGCTCAAATCTGTTAGCGATTCAATTAATTTGCCCGGTTCCGCTTCGCCCAGCGGAAAGGGATAATCCGAACCCAGTGCAATGGCATTTTCACCAACCACGTCGATCAGATAGCGCAGCGCGCGCGCATCATGCACGAGCGAATCGAGATAGAATTTTCCCAGATATTCCTTTGGATTCGCCAGGTTGTCCGTGGCGCATAGATCCGGGCGTGCCTCAAATCCGTGTGCAATGCGCCCAATGGTGCCGGGAAATGAGCCGCCGCCGTGCGCGAAAGCCACGCGCAGCTTGGGCAGCCGCTCGAACAAGCCACCAAAAATCATGCTGCAAATTGCGAGGCAGGTTTCCGCGGGCATGCCTACCAACCAGGGCAGCCAGTACTTTTTCATTCTCTCTCGCCCTAGCGTATCCCAGGGATGCACGAAAACCGGCACACCCAACTGCTCCGCCGCATGAAAAAAAGGAAAAAGATGCGAGTCCTCCAAATTCCATTCATTGACGTGGGAACCGATTTCGACGCCGGCCAGACCGAGCTGCTGCACACAACGCTCCAGTTCTTTGATCGCCAGCTCCGGTGCCTGCAATGGAACGGTGCCCAATCCCACAAAGCGCCGGGGAAATGCTGCGACCACACCTGCTATATGATCATTCAAGAAACGTGAAAGATCGAGGGCATCTTCCGGTTTCGCCCAATAGCTGAACATGACCGGCACGGTAGAAAGTACTTGCACGGCCACGCTGGCGCGATCGCAATCGGCCAGGCGCGATTCAGCAGACCAGGTGTTCTCAGCGATTTCTCGAAACAGCCGGCCGTCGATCATCATGCGTGCACAGCCGGGACCGCTATGCTCGAGCTGTACGAAGCCGCCGTAGCCAAATTTTTTTCCCCAATCCGGCCATGCCGGCGGCAGAATGTGAGTGTGAATGTCGATTTTGCCGATGGACGAGGAAGAAGAGCGGGAGTGTCCAGGGGAATGCATGTCCATTTGCAAAGGTCGTAAAGCCGCGGTTCTCGATCTGCGGCGATTATTCGCCATGCAACTGCACCACGATTTCCCGGCGGCGGGAGCGATTGTCAAAATCCATCAATACGATCTGCTGCCATGTGCCCAGCAGCAGCTCGCCGTGCGCAAATGGTACGACCAGGGAAGGCCCGAGCAATGCGGCGCGCACATGCGCGAAGCCGTTGCCGTCTCCCCACGTATCGTCATGCGCATAGCGCATTTTCACCGGTGCGATTTTCTCGAAAGCAGCCGGCAAATCCTGCAACAAGCCAGGTTCATATTCAATCGTCGTGATACCGGCGGTCGAGCCGGAAACAAATATCGTGGCCGTGCCTTGCTGCAAGCCGGAGGCCAGCAAACGCTCTCGCACTTGCGGGGTCAAATCTTTGATGTCGGTGAAGCCTCTCGTGGAAATTGGGATTGTGGAAGTAATGATCATAATCACTTCCTCTTTCAATGCTGTGAATCTGCGGACAAAGTGACATAGTCAAGTTAACACGCGTAGTGTGAAACGTAAATAGCACCTTCGGTTGCAGCCAAGGGGCGCTGATCTTATCGCTCTTATTTCGACGAGGTGTCCCGGCGAATTTTATCAATAGCCTTTTGCGCCGCCAGCCGTACGGGTTCGACGGGATCGTCCATGGCGCGATACAAGCTCGGTAATCCGCGCATGTCGCCGATGTTGCCGAGCGCCTCCGCTGCCTGCTGGCGCAGTTTGGGATTATCATCTCCCACCGCCGCGGCGATGAGATGAACGGTTTGCGCCGAGCCAATATGACCCAACGTCGTGACGGCCAGGCCTCGTAAAAAAACGTCGTTCGAGGAAACGTGCGCGAAGGCGGTTTGATAGCCGCTGTCATCGCCAAGAATTGCCAGAATCAACGCCGCCAGCAATTGCGTGGCAAAGGGCGCAAGCGGCCGGGTCAGGATGATTTCCAGTTTGGGCAGCAATTCGCGACGAACGTTTGATTGCAGCGTTGCGATCTCCGCCAGCGAAAATGCCGCACTTTCGCGCACATCTGCTGCTTCGGTGGAATCCACGACCATGCTCAAGAGCGTGGTAGAAACCGGCGGCTGCGGAAAGGCGGCGAGGGCACGGCACGCCGCCGCGCGCGTTACCACGTCTCCAGCACGTGCCTTGGCGAGTAGAGGTTTAATAGCGCGGTCATCCCGAAGCCGGGCGAGAATCTGAGCGACTGCCTGCTGCACCAGCGGATGGGGATCATCTGCCAGAATGCCAGTCAACGCTTTCACTTCCTCCACTGTGGCGATTTCGCCGAGCAAACGCACCATGCGCTCGCGCATGTAGGGGTCGTCTTCTTTTTCGATTTCATCGGGAAGCACCTGGCGCATGGATTCCGCATTGCGCAGTATGCTTTCATGCATAGCTTGCGCCCGCGGATTGCCGGCGCGCAAATAGCAGCGCCACAGCAGCAAAGTGCCGCGCGGCTCGTCATGATTGCGCGCGAGAAAGCTCTCCAGCAACTGAATCGCTTGACTGATCGGCTCCGAATACTCCTGCGGTGCAGGCGGTTTGCCGTTGCGGGAATGTTTATAAAGCACTTCGGCCCGGTCGTAGTCCGAGTGGCCACACGCCGCCGCGAAAACTGCCATGAAGCACAGCGTGCGGAGCAGCGGGAGGAAAATGCGATTGCTTTTTTCCAAAAGCTTGTTTATGATGAAATACATGGCAGATTTGTCGGAGATCGATGCGTATGGCCGCGACAGCGATCCCGCCGTCGCGGGATGAGAATTGAAATATAGAGCAAGGGTTTTAGAGAAGCAAGCAAAAATCCCCGCATCAGCATCACACCGACGCCTGATAACGTTTGATTTGAGAGGAGACTATGCACGGTTTTGGTCGATCATGGTTGGTCGTGCTGACGTGGTTCTGTTGGCAAACGCCGGCACCATTGCCTGCGAACGACAAATTGACCCTGCATCTGGTTTATACCAGCGACACGATTGGCTACGTCGATCCCTGTGGCTGAAGCGGGAGCCGGCGTGGCGGTCTGGCCAAGCGCGTAACGATGATTGACAGTTTGAAGTCGCGGTATCCCGATCTGGTGTTAATCGACGGCGGCAATTTCGGCGAAACCCCTGCCGGCCCATCGGTTTGGAAAACCTACGAGCAGCTCAGATTGTTGCATAAGATGAGCTATGACGCCGTTGCGCTGGGGCAAAACGATCTCTGTCCGGCGCTCGCGGATTCGGCGGCGAATTGGCGCTGCCGCGATTTATTGTTCAGCAGTTTTCATGCGATCAAAGCCAAAGCCGAGTATCCGGCCGTCAAGGTCATCAAAAAGTCCGATTACAAGATCGGCGTGGTGAACGTAATCTCGGCCTCCCTGAATCGTTTGGAGGATAACAGCCCGGCTTACGACGCGGAGAAATTTTTGAGCGAGCAATTGAGCGCTTTGAAAAATCAGAGCGCTGATTTTTTGGCGGTGGTGTATTTGGGCCCGCCGCACGAGCTCGTGGCGCTGAGCACGAAGTTTCCAGAGGTGGATTTGTGGCTGCAGGCGCACGGCAATCATCGCCCGCAGAATTTGATTGACTCCGCCAAAGACGCGCCGATCGTCAGCGCCGGCGATCGCGGGCGCGAGATCGCTTTCATCACGATTGAGAAGGAAAAAGCCGGCACGCGCACGGCGACGAGTTTCAATCAAATCATTCTGACGGATCGCATTGCCGACTCTCCCAAGGCCAAGCCCTGGATCGAGAGCTTTCGCCAGGCCGGTCAGCACGGCGTGGCGCCTCCGCAAAAGGTCGGGGAGGTCAAGGGATTGAATCCATATCTGGGCAGCGCGACGTGCCAGTCTTGCCATCAGGAGATTTTTCTGCGCTGGGAAAACACGGCGCACGCACATGCGTTCGCAACCCTGGCCGCGAAGAGCGAAGATAAAAATGCCGCCTGTTTGGAATGTCACACGACCGGCTATCGTGAAGAGACCGGATATGCTGCAAGTATTGCCACAGCCCACCTCGTACAGGTGGGCTGTGAATCCTGCCACGGCCGCGGCGGATTTCATGTACGCATGAATGGGAGGATTTCGAATTTTGTAAGAATTTCTGAAACCATTTGCTTGCGCTGTCACGACGACAAGAACTCACCCAATTTCGCCTATGCTGAAGTGGTGGAAAGCGTGCATTGAGGTTCTATTTGTACGATCCCACCCACCTGTGCAGGTCTCTAAGAAATTTATTCGCTCCTGATTCAGTCTTTCATCAAACCATATGACCATTACGGCACAGAACAAAGATATGCAATTCTTGTAACTTTTGTATGCAATTCTCTGCATAATGATTCTCACTTCTGGTTAAGTTCCACTTGCATTTTATCTTTTAAAATCAATGATATCTAAAGCAGCGACAAGCCATTTGACATCTTGGCACGGCTGTTGGTATAATTGTTAGTTTGCATATTCAATTATAAAATCTCGCTGTATCGCTGTACAGTTATCCGGCCTGCTTCGCCAAATCTGTTTTTGCGCACAACGAGTTTGATTACTTTGAGCGTTCAGAAGCAGTTTTCGGAGCTAAATCGATAACTTACATCTCGCGGTCTCACCTTATTGATTCTTCGATATTACCTTCATCTGGAAAGGCCATGGAAATCTGTGCACACCGATTTCGAACATTGGTGGACATATATCCTGTTGTTTTCGTGGCTATTTCGCTTTTTATTTTAAACGTGATCATTGCTGGCCAAGAGTGAGTGATAATGTTGGCGAGCAATCCTCATCCATATTCTCGTCGTTATGAAAAAATGCCCTCTCAAGGCATAATTTGAGCCTGAGACATCGTTTAGGTCGGAGTCTGGAGCAGCTATGGCGAAATCTGCGATTTACTCGTCATAATGCCATCTTCATCCTTTTAGCTTTCGAAGTGCTAGAGCGAATGAAATTTTGTCACTAACGTAACATGGAGTTGGATCGTTCGTTATGGCGATTTTTGAGTGAGCGGGAAGTTTTCTGAATCTCCCTTAGCCGATTTCAATTCGAAGCAAGGAGAATGAGATTTATTCTCATTCTCAAAAAAGAAGGCTATCGACAGACTGCCAGTCTTGGGTCGATAGCCTTAGGTTGCGAATATAAGAAACCTCTGCTCTTCGCCCTCGCTTGAGAGTCGGGCATGGCCCATCTCTTTTGGAAGAAAAAGGGCCGAGCTTGGGCTTTCTTATTTCGCAACCATTAAGACGCTAGAAGGCGCGAAATGTTGCATGTGAGGGAAAGTTTTTAACGGCATAACCCGGAAACCCAAAATTCAAAAACACAAAATCCAAGAGGAGTGCCTATGGTAAAAATTTTTCCTGATTTAACGTTCTGGTTTGTTCAAATTCCACTCAATGATGTCGCTGGCGCTTTGTTTTCTTCTTTGCGCTAGAGTTTCGTCTAGGTTACACTCACACGAGAGGAGCCGCAATGATCAGTAAACTCTTTTTGCGTCCTTTTATCTGTGCGGTGGTTTTGATACCTCTCTGGGCGGTTGCTCAAGAAGGTACCACAATCACAGGTAAAGTGACCGACGAAGTCGGCAACGTGATGATCGGAGCCAACGTTGTACTTGTCGGCTACGATCTTGGATCCGCCACCGACGCCGAGGGAAACTACACTTTCCTTGTACCGGCAAATCAGGTGGAAGGGCAGACAGTAAACTTGAGGGCCACTTTCATCGGCTACCGGCCGAAATCCGCAAAGATCACGTTATCGCCCGGCACCCTCACGCAGAACTTTGCCCTGCCCGAAGACATCCTTCGCATGGGCGAGATCGTCGTTACTGGTTTGGGAGAAACGACGGTCAAGGAAAAGCTCGGAGTAACGATCAATAAGATTGAGCCCCAACTCATTACCGAAGCCAATGCAGTGAATATCGTCGAAGCCCTGGCGGCAAAGGCCCCCAATGTGGAAGTCACGGCTTCAAGCGGCGACCCGGGAGCGAGCGCGTACCTCCGGATTCGCGGCGCGCAATCCATCACTGGCGGTACTCAGCCTTTGTTCGTTGTGGATGGGATTCCCATAAGCAACCAGAGCTTTCCCGTTGGGAACACCACGGCTGAAAACAACGCTCTCGTAGGTGGCCCAGGCGGCACGCAAAACCGTGCTATCGATCTCCTGGCCGAGGATTTCGAATCCGTTGATATTTTGAAGGGGGCAGCGGCCTCGGCGGTCTATGGTTCGCGGGCTGGCAATGGCGTGATCATGTTTTCAAGCAAGCGCGGCCGGCCCGGCAAGGTGAACATCTCTTACAAATTCTCGTACTCTTTTGACCATCTGAACAAGAGAATCCCGCTGCAGGAAAAATTTGGTCATGGCACCAATGGTGTTGCTCCCAATATTGTACCTGGGGTTGTTGCTACCGGAAACTCCTGGGGCCCGGCGCTCTCCGCTGATAATCCTGTCTTCAACCACTATGATGAGCTCTACGAGACCGGGCACAATTTGGAGAATGTGGTAACGCTTTCCGGCGGAAATCAGAACACGACGTTTTATCTCTCCGCCGGTCGCCTTGCTCAGGATGGTGTTAGCATTGGCGAGACAGATTACATCTGAAATAATATCCGCTTGAACGCAACTCAGCGTATCCTGAACAACTTGAATGTGACCGGTAATATCGCGTATGTCAACTCGCAACAGGACCGCATCCAGCATGGCTCCAATGTCAGTGGTTTGATGTTGGGAGCACTGCGTACGCCTCCAAATTTTGACAATTCGCAGTATTTGACTTCGGAGGGTTTCCACCGGTCGTACCGGTTGCAAATTCCGACCTCTCTTGCTGGCACTCGGGGCTATGACAATCCATTCTTTGTCCTGTTCGAGCACAGTGCTTATGCCAATGTCGACCGGACCCTTGGCAATCTTGATACCGATTGGGACCCTTTTTCCTGGCTCAACGTGAACTGGAAGTTGGGTACCGATTTCTTCGCTGATAAACGGCGTACGGTATTTCCACTGGGCAACTCAGATTCGCCGTCGGGAGCGGTCGACCGAAGGGAGTATCTCAATCAACAAACTTACAGCAAGTTGTCAGCGAGGGCCTCGCGCCAACTCAATCCTGAGATCATTTATTCAATTTCACTAGGACAGGAACTCTCCCGTCGGGAATTATCCCAATTCATTGTCAGAGGCGATCAAATTACCGTGAACGACTTCGATCAGCTTGACGGGACGATCTCTTATGCACCCAATGAATTCGAAAGCGTCGTCCACGACCAAGCCTATTACGGCTTGCTCACGTTGGACCTTTACGATCAGGTATTTTTGACCGGACTACTCCGCAACGATGGTTCCTCGACGTTCGGACAAAGCGACCGCCGGCATTGGTATCCAGGCACCAGCCTCGCCTGGGAATTTACCAAATTCCGCGGCTTGAACAACAAAATCCCGTATCTGAACTTTGGCAAAATTCGTGTAGGTTATGGCGAAGCCGGCGTTCAGCCTGGGGCCTATACGACAAATTCAATTTACGCTACCACAACGCTCGGCGAGGGCTGGGGTCCTGCTCTCGCGACGAATTATGCCGGGTTCGGCGGCTATGTCAGTGACAGCCAGAGAGGACAGGAAAATATCAAGCCGGAGCGCACCAAGGAGTTTGAGACGGGTTTAGAGGTGGCTTTCTGGAATTCCCGCATTTTCTTGAACACGACCTATTACAACAAACGCACCGTTGATGCGATCCTGCCTTTGCCCGTGGCCCCTTCAATCGGCTATGATACCCAACTGAAGAACGCCGCGGAATTTCGTAACGAGGGACTCGAGGTGGCCTTGCAGGTGTTTCCCATTCGCCAACGGGATCTGGAGTGGGATTTGCAATTCTTGTGGGCCAGAAACAATAACTTGGTCACCGACCTTTCCGGTGCGAATTTTGTTTTTCTTAACGGCTTTGCCGGCACCGCGTCCTTTGCCGTTGAGGGGCAGCCCTATGGTGCGATTCGTGGCGTGGATTTCATTCGCTTTGGTCGCGGCAGCACGGTGGGCGGCCAAAGTATTGATGCGCTCTACCCCAATTCGCCGAAAGGCGCTCTTTATATTGCTGAAGACGGCTTTCCTGTAACCGACCCTGAGATTCGAGTCATCGGCGACCCGAATCCGGATTGGACCGGCTCGATCGGTACCACCTTCAAGCTGTTCAAGGATCTGCGGATTTCAGGTTTGTTCGATTTCAAGCATGGCGGCGACATGTGGAACGGCACCAAAGGCGCGCTCTATAACTTTGGAACGCATAAAGATACGGAAATTCGTGGCGAAACACGGGTTTTCGGGCAGACCTACTACGCGAACGAGAAAGTCGACGGACCGGGTGCTGGAACGCCTGTAGTGATCGGCCAGAGTTGGTACACTGGTAAGGGCAGTGGGTTTAATGGCCCATCTTCGCAGTTTATCGAAGATGCCGGTTACGTGAAGCTACGCGAGATCTCGGTCGCGTATAAATTCCGTGGTGGTTTTGTCCGCAACCTCGGTCTGAGTGATATTGACGTACGCTTAAGCGGACGTAATCTCGTGACTTGGACCGATTATACCGGCATCGATCCGGAAACGAATCTCACTGGCACTACAGGTGGCCGAGGCTTGGAGTACTTCAACAATCCATTCTACCGGTCTTATGCTCTGTCGTTCCGACTTAATTACTAAGCTTTTGCCGCTTCTCGAAAAGCGATGTCGTCTTGCGAAGATTGTCGTATAGGCTCAAGCCTTATGACATATTTAATTCACCATGCTGAGCGCAACTGAATCCTTTCATTTAGGCGAGGGATCAACGATGCGAAAGCAATTGACCATATTTCTCTTACCGCTGTTTGCCGTCGGGCTCGTGTTGGTGTTTGGCCTGGAAGGTTGTAGCACTGACTTTCTCCAAGGGCACGATGTCGATCCGAACAACCCTACTGAGGTAACAATAGATCAGCTTTTCACTGGCGTCCAAGTCAACTCTTACCGACAGCTCAGTGGACAGTTGTCTCGTACGGCGGCCATGTGGACCCAACAAATGGCAGGCACCGATCGGCAATTCGTTGAGTATGACAAATATATTTTCACCGAAGACGATTATAATGATGAGATGGATAACTGGTATACCGGCGGCGGTCTCATCGACATTCGCGCGATCATCGAGCAGTCGTCGGAGGTGGATAACCAGATCTATACCGGTTACGGCAAGTTTTACGAAGCCTGGTTCATCGGCACGTGCTCCAGCATTTGGGGCGATATTCCATATTCCGAGGCCGTCAGCAATGTCGCCACCCCAAAATTGGATAGGCAAGCCGACGCCTATAATGCGGTGCAAAGGCTACTCGATGAAGCCATAGCGGGTTTGGGTAGTGGCAGTGGACGAAACCCTGGCGAATTGGAGCTAGGCTACAATGGCGATGTGCAAAAAATGATAGCGGCGGCCCATACGCTGAAAGCGCGCTTCTACATGCACTGGACCGAAGTTGACCCTTCAAACTACGCGAAAGCCCTGGCCGAGGCCAACCAGGGTATCAGCTCCATCGCCAACAACCTGAACTCCGTACACAATGCGGCCGATGCGGATGAGTGGAGTATGTGGTACCAATTCTATGATCAGCGCGACTCCTATATCCGCGCCGGTAAGTTCATGGTGGATTTGCTGAAGGCGCGTAATGACCCTCGCCTGACCATCTATTACGAACCTCTACCCGATGGCCAGGTTATAGGCGCTGACATTGCGGAACAGAACCCAGGGGGCACGTCTTTGCTCGGCGAAGCATTTCGTGGCGCAGGAGCTCCTTTCCCGCTCATCACCTATGAGGAGAATGAGCTGATCAAGGCGGAATGCAATTTCAAGCTGGGTGATGAAGCCACAGCATTGCAGAACCTCAACAACGTCCGCGCTGCGGTGGCGGCGAAATGGAACATCACATACCCAGCGCTCTCCGGACTCTCCGGTCAAGCCCTGCTGGACGAGATTCTGACGGAAAGGTACATCAGTCTGTTCTTGCAGATCGAAGTCTGGCACGACTACAAGCGCAACTGCTTCCCGAGGCTACAGACTTACCAGGGCCAGCCAATTCCGGGACGCCTTTTCTACAGCAATAATGAACGGAATGTCAACTCGAACATTCCGGCACCCGCCGCACAGCCGGCGCGCAACGCCAACGATCCGAACGCCTGCCCGTAATGCGGAATCCTTTGGGCAGCAGGCGTAACGCGAGCGCCTGATTTTGCGAAAGGTCTATCCCTCAACGCGAGGGGTAGGCCTTTTTGTACTTTCATGGGAAACATTCGTCGGATTGGGGTGTTTATTGATACGACTAGCCCAAGTTAAATTTAACTCCTATTCGACTCGAACGGAATTTAAATTCTAGAGATTCATGGATAGCTTGCCTTGCTATCGAATCCGTTTGCCTGGTAGAGTCCTGCTGAACCTGTTTATCGCATGGTTTCCAATACAGGTTGGCGGAGGCGGCCAAGCGGCAACTCTTCAGGAAGAGCAACCCCCAGCAGTGCTTTATGACACGGCACGGCGCGCCATGCAGAAAAAAGATTACCGCGCCGCAGAGAATTTCCTGCGCCAGGTACTCGCGCAGAACCCTCATTATCAAGAGCCCTCCGGTCGCTCGGCGTGGCACCAGCTTGGCATGGCGCTGGAGCGGCAAGATAGAATGCCTGATGCAATTCACACTCTGGAACAGGGCAGGGATAGCCTGCAATTCACGACGCAACGCGATTGGTATCTCATCTACGATCTGGCCCGGCTCTATGCCGAGTATCACGCCCCGGAACGCCAGAACGAAATAACGGAAATGGTCTACGAAGTTTTTAAGAACTCCGTTCCGGCCCAACAAGCCGATCTTTGGCAACGTTTGTTTGAAGAAATGGCGTTTATACTCGAAGAAGATGAGCGCAGCCAATTGAAAAAGGCGCTCTCTAAATCCGATCGCCAGGCAGGCAGATTGCTGCTTCGTTTCTTCCGCCGTGAGGATCCTTTCCTCTCAACGTCTGCCAATGAAGGCCTGATTATTTTTTTCCAACGTACCGCCGAAGCCAGAAAGCGATTTGGTTATTCTGCATCCCCGCGCGGCTATGATGAGCGTGGCGAAATTTATGTACGCTTGGGCAAGCCGTGGCGGATCCATTCTGACCATAGCGGCAACATGGGCGATGTCGGTTGGGCCATTTACCCCAATGAAGTCTGGTTTTACAACACCATCCACTCGGATTTATACTTCACTTTCTATCGTAAGGAAGGACGCCTGGAATATCGGTTGACCGATGGCCCGGAATCTCTGCTTGGAAGTTTTTACAGTGGTCGTCGCACCTTTTTCAACCGGCAAAATGTCGGCGAAACGGCGACGATACTGCGGAATGAGATTTATCGAAATCTCGCACCATCGCACGAAACTTTTCGCAATCGCCTGTACGAAATCAGCAATTTGCGCTCTTCCGCCGAAGCGGTCGATTATTCCTTGCTACACTTCACCAACGAAGACAGAAAGCATGCGGCTCGTCTGGATTCCATTGCTCCCGCGGTCGTATTCAATGAAGATCACAAGCTCGAATCCATACCGGTGGCCCTGAGCTTTGCGCGCTTTCGCGATGCCGACGGCAAGACGCGCACAGAGCTTTATTACGGCAGCCTTTATCGCGATCTGAAGTTCAAGCGCTCGGATCAGGGGTATCACGCGCAATTGCGTGGTGAAATTGCCCTGCTGAATGAGGACTACGAGCTCGTGAACTGCGATTCGATTCGGCAAAATTTGCTGGCGGTTAATTCGACGGCAAAGGATACCGGCGAATTCGTAGGACAGGCAGACTTTATTACGTCTCCAGGTCGTTATCATTTGTTTTTTCGCCTGGAAAATCCAAATGGAGAGCAAGTTGAAGCCGTGCGGCATGATCTTGAGGTTATCCCCTTTCCCGAGGCCGCTTTCAGCCTCAGTGATATTCAGTTGTCGCCGGACATTCACGAATCCAACGAGTCCCATCGCTTTGTTAAAAACGGGTATTTTGTCGTGCCTTTGCCGGCATTGAATGTCCGGAAAGAGCGGCCGCTATTTGTTTATTTTGAGATTTATCACCTCTCCACCGACGCTTCTGGTGAAACAATGTATCGCGTCGATTACCGGGTATCAGCTCTGGAGCGCAAGAAAGGGTTTTTTAAGAAACTTATCGGCATCTTTGTCGGATCTGGCGAAAAGAAACACAGTGTAACGCTTAGTGCAACACGCTTGGGCCACCGCCAGAATGAAGTTGAACATGTAGAGTTGGATATCGGAGAATTCGCGAGTGGCGATTTTGAGCTGGAAATTATCGTGACGGACGTGATCGCCAAGCAGGAAGTTTCGTCCAAGGTGCCTTTTAAGATGAGATAGTGCGTGGGATCGACTTTGCTATTGCCATTATCCGTGCCAACAAAATTTCTTGTCAAAATGAGTCCGATGGACGCATCGTATTTTGCCTCTTGTATTTCTCCTCGACTGTTCTAAATTCTCCTTTCGCTTTGTGCCGGTTATTCGATCACCGCCCAGGCACTTATTCTGCGCCCGGGCGGTAGTTTCTCGAGGGCTGAGCAGTTACCAAAATCTTCAACATCTTTCGAGGATGAAACGTGACGGAACAAGATTTTTTCAGACGCATCGCCGAAGAAGAGCAAATCAGGCTCGAGCAGGTGCAAGCCACCGTGGCGCTGCTCGATGAAGAGAACACCGTGCCGTTCATTGCGCGCTATCGCAAGGAAGTGACCGGAGGCCTGGATGAGACCAAAATCATCGCCATCCAGGACCGCGTGCGCTATTTGCGCATGCTGGAAGAACGCAAGCAAACGGTGCTCAAATCCATCGAAGAACAGGGCAAGCTCACGGCCGATCTGCGCGCCCAGATTGAAGCTGCGCCGAAATTGCAAGAGGTCGAAGATCTATATCTGCCCTACAAGCCCAAGAAGCGCACGCGTGCGACCATTGCCAAAGAAAAAGGCCTGGAACCGTTGGCCCAGCGCATGTGGGAACAGAAAGATCTCACCGGCAATGTCGAAGAAATCGCTGCAGGATTTCTGAGTGAGGAAAAGGGCGTGGCGAATGCGGGCGAGGCGCTGGCGGGCGCATGTGACATTATTGCGGAATGGGTGAGCGACGATGCCGTCGTGCGCAAGCTCGTGCGCGACGCGACGTGGGGAAAAGGCAGCCTGCGCTCAGAAGCTAAAGATGCGGAAAATGTCGACGTCTATGAAATCTATAAAGACTATCGTGATGTGTTGAAAAAAGTCGTGCCGCATCGCACGCTCGCGATCAATCGCGGTGAGAAAGAAGGCTTTCTCAAGGTTTCGATCGAAGCGCCGGTGGAGGACATTTTGGCGGCGTTGTACTTGCAGTTTATCACGAACGCAGCTTGCATCTTTCGCGAGCACAATCAAGCCGCCATCAATGATGCTTATGCACGCCTGATTGCGCCGGCGATCGAGCGTGAATTGCGCAACCAGCTCACGGAAACGGCCGATGCGCATGCCATTGAGATTTTTGCAGCAAATCTGCGCAATCTCTTGATGCAGCCGCCGACCAAGGGCAGCGTGATCATGGGCATCGATCCCGGTTTTCGTACCGGCTGTAAAGTCGCGGTGATCGACGAAACCGGCAAGTACCTCGAAGGCGATACGATCTATCCGCATGAGCCCAAGAATCGCTGGGACTATTCCAAAGACCAGCTTCGCGCCCTGATCAAGAAGCATCGCGTCACCATCGTTTCCATCGGCAATGGCACGGCCAGCCGCGAAACCGAACAGCTGGTCGCGGAATTGATTCAGGCCGTACAAAGCGCCGGTGACCCTGAAATTCCCAAGGAACTGTGTTACGCGATCGTGAATGAAGCCGGGGCCTCGGTGTATTCCGCGTCCGAGCTGGCACGTCAGGAATTTCCGGAGCTCGAGGCGTCGCAACGCGGCAATATCTCCATCGCCCGGCGCCTGCTCGATCCCTTGTCGGAGCTGGTGAAAATCGATCCCAAGTCCATCGGCGTGGGCTTGTACCAGCACGACGTCAATCAAACGCAATTGGCGGAATCGCTGGATCGCGTAGTCGAGTCCTGTGTGAACCGTGTCGGCGTGAATTTGAATACGGCCTCGGCGGCATTGCTCCACTACGTCGCTGGCGTCACGCGCACGACCGCGAACAGCATCGTCAAATACCGCGATGAAAACGGCGTGTTTGCCTCGCGCCGGCAATTGCTGGAAGTGAAAGGCGTGGGGCCGAAGGCGTTCACGCAATGCGCGGGATTCTTGCGCATTCCCAACGCCGAGATGTTTTTTGATTCCACGGCCGTTCATCCTGAATCTTATGAAGCCGCCGAGCGCTTCCTAACGATATGCCAAGTGCAGCCGGAAAATGTGCGCAACAACGGCAAAGCGCTGCGCGAAAGACTGCAGGCGTTGAACAGATCCCTCAACGAAATCGCGCAGGAATGCGGCGTGGGCCTGCCGACATTGGAAGACATCCTCGCCGCACTGGAAAAACCCGATCGCGATCCGCGCGACGAGGCGCCCAAGCCGATTTTCCGGCAGGATGTTTTGAAGATGGAAGATTTGAAAGAAGGCATGATTCTCAAAGGCACGGTGCGCAACGTCGTCGACTTCGGCGCGTTCGTCGACATTGGTGTGAAGCAGGACGGTTTGGTGCATCTTTCCGCCATGTCTCACAAGTATATCAAAAGCCCCTTGGAAGTCGTGGGCGTGGGCGATGTCGTTGATGTGCGTGTGCTGCGCGTCGATCCGGAAAAGGGGCGCATTGGCTTGAGTATGTTGTTGGAGGGCGAGCGCCGGCCACCGGAGAAAGCATTGCGGCAGGAAAAATCCGCGCCAAAGGCAGAGCGCAAACATAAAGCCGAAAACGGCAGAACGGCAATTGCCCGACGTCCGTCGGGCAAACCGCACTCTCAGCTTTCTCAACGCGAGCGCAATGATCAGAAATCTCATGCTGACCAAAAAGCTCAAGAAGCCAAGAACTTTAACGACTCTTTGCAAAAGCTAAGGAAGAAGTACGGCGGTAAGTCGTGAAATTGATTTCTTGGTTTTGCGCTCGTAAACAGGGACTTCTTCGTCCGTAGGAATGATACTTGAATAGTCACAATTCTGCTTGACAATTTTCCCCCAGTTCTCTATCATTACACGCAGCATTTCAGGAATGCAGTGCATGGTGAGTACTGGTGATTGAAAAATGTTGCCGGATCATTCCTCAGTCGCCAAAAACAAGCAATTTTCTGAGAAAACTAGGAGGCCCGAGTACACCCAAACCAGGTGTGTGTGCTCGGGTTTTCTATTTTTGTGAAGCAAGCCGTGAGAATTTCTATGGTTTCAAAGCTTGAAAATTGGGCCCTAAAATGCTTCGCTGTTTTATTTTTTTTAGTTTCGCATTTGTTCGCTCAAGGTTGGCAATGGCAAAACCCCTTGCCGCAAGGCAATCGATTGGGAGAGGTGCAATTCGTGGATTCGCTTCATGGGTGGATACGAGCAGAATGGAACACCATTCTGCGAACAACCGATGGCGGCTTAAATTGGCGTGAAGAGATTATTGCACAAAACAACGATTCTGTTTATTTCCAAAGAATATATTTCATCGATCCATTGAATGGCTGGGCCGTTGGAGCAGGTGCGCCGCCTGTCATCATGCGAACTCGTGATGGTGGCAAGAATTGGGAAAGCATGCCTCTGCCGGCAGAGAGAAATAATGGCAATTACTATAGTTTTTGCGGATTGCATTTTCTCGATGCATGGAATGGTTGTATTACCGATGGGTTCGGGAGCATCTTTCATACTATGGATGGCGGTTACTCATGGGTCAGACAAAGAGTTCCTGCCCTCCCGCCGTACCCGATTAGAAGTATCTGGTTCGTGAGCTCTCGCAAAGGTTGGGCCGTGGGCGAGAGAAAGTTTTTGAGCACTACGGATGGTGGACGAACATGGGTACAACATGACTCACTCGCCTCTCCCGAAAATACCCGAGTGGTATTTCAAGACTCACTAAGTGGTTGGGTGCTGTCAAAGTTCCATGTGTTTCGCACCGCCAATGGTGGCAGCACATGGAAAGTACATGCAATTGATTCAAACGCCTCGGCGTGGGGAAGCGATCCGGTCTGGGGTGATTTCTATTCAAAAGAAATCCTGTTTCTTGATCCTGGCCAAGCATGGATAGCCACCAGTTGGGGCCTCTATAGCAGCACGGATAGCGGCAAGACGTGGGCAAGAATCAATCAAGAGAATGGTTATGAAGGAGTTTGGTTTACCGATAAGAAACACGGTTGGACCACAGGAGGCAAAGCCTATGCAGCCAACTATGAAATTAATAATCAGATTTTTGAAACGATCGATGGTGGCATGTCTTATCAAAGCAAGAGGATGATGATTACAAATAAGACGCTTTCGGGCGTGGATTTTATCGACGATATGACGGGCTGGGCCGTGGGTGCGGATGGAACGATTTTACATTCGATAGACGGAGGAAAGACATGGCGCCATCAAACCAGCCCCTCCACTTCCTGGTTGAGACAAGTTGTGTTCTTGGACAAAAACCAAGGATGGATTGTAGGTTTTAACGGCACGATTATGCATACCAATGATGGTGGCCAATCCTGGCGACGACAGAATAGTGGAACCGCCTTTCAATTAGAAGAAGCAAGCTTCTTAAATACGAAAGAAGGATGGGTTGTCGGCTGGGAACTTAGTCAAAGTAATACTCCGATGGGAATAGTGCTTCATACTCTGAATGGTGGT
>JBOHQX010000100.1:0-3150 GCA_050732395.1 bacterium | reverse complement strand
AGTGGTCGGCGCCAAACGGCGTGGGAAGAATCGGCGCGCCGGTCAGATTGTCGCCATAGAGCGGTTTCCACTGCGCCAATTCCTGCGGCCCCAAAGTATTCATTTGCTCGACCACTTCCGGCGCGGCAATCACTTCGGCGTTCGGGAACCTGGCTTTGATTTTTTCCAGGCCAAAGTAGTGATCCGGATGCGCGTGCGTAATGAAGACAGTCTTTAGGTTTTTGCCTGAAGCCTGAATTTTTTCGGCCAGCCGTTCGCCGTCACTGAGCGTGAACTGCGCGTCGATCAGCACGGCGTCACGCTCGCCGCTGATGAGGGTAGAGTTGACGTGAAAGCCATTCTCCTGACCGGTGAAGACCTCCACTGCCAGCGGCGGCTGGGCCGTTTTGGTGCATGCGATCGTGGCGGCCAGCACCAGCACCGCCAGCCGGCTTGCTAGTCTTAAAATTTTCATCGTTGACTCCTTTCCGAAGTTCTATTTTCTGTTTTCATAAATCCCTTCGACAAAATACAGTGCGACTTGATCTCCGCTTAGCTCAATGACGTGGGCTTTACTTTCATCTGAGGAGCCGTGCCGCGTCATCTGTAGCTGAACATCGCCATCGCAACCATCTCAGCGTTGCGCGGGGTGGCCGCTTCGAAACCGTAGTAACTGCCGTACTTCGGACGCAGCGCCTCGGTCGCATCTTTCGCAACCGCCTCCAGCCATGCGGGAAGAAATGGCGTATGAGCATTGACCTTGCTGGCATCAACACCCGTTCCCCAGGCGACCGCACCCAGCGCTTTGCCCACTGCCTGTTTGAGATCCGAAAGGAACGTGCGGTAGAACTCGACATCCGCCTTGGCGCCAACGTTGCCATGGCCGCCGTTCAGGAACGTCCAGTCCAGCCTCGCCAACTGTTCAAGGTTGGACTCGTAGTACGCGAAGTTCTCCGAACCCGCGAAGGCCCAGAAAGGGGGCTGATCGGGGTTAATGTGGTCGGGGAGATGCGCCACCTTCTCACCAGCGAGCAGCCACACTCCGTGGTCGTCGGCATGGGCTGCGCGCTCGAAGCCGTGAAGCTCAACCGTCAGTCCCTCGAACTTGAAGGAGCCGCGTGGCCACGCGACTGTTTCCGTGGGCTTTGGGTGCGTGCTCTTCAGGAAGGTCATTTTGTCCGCGGTGGCTTTCGAGGCGATGATTCGCAGCGTGATGCCCGCCTTGGTTGCGGCCTCCGCAAAGCTCTTCGTGTCTCCGATGTGATCGGCGTGGTCGTGAGAATACACGATCGCCGTGATCGGAAGCTTGGTGACCTCCGCGATCGCCTTTCGGATGTGCTCGCCTCGCCCGTCGAGAGCATCGAAGAGCAGTACCCCTCTGTCGCCGACATAGAACACTGTGCCGTAATACTGGCGCTGGAACCAATACGTGCGCGGCGTGAGGCGTTGCAGCAAATAATCCTGCGCGGCGTTCCTCGTGTATAGTCGGTCAATCTTCTCGCCGGGTTGGAGCGCGCGCGTCGCCGACGGTTCGACGTAGGAAGCTCGCACCGTCGATGGCGCTTCCGAGACTGAAGTCGTCTGCTGGGCAGAGGCTGCGACGCTCAAGAACAAAGCCGCCAGAACGAGCGCAGCCTGCTGTAGAAATGATTGTTTGATCATGATTCTGTCCTTATGTTTGATTGATGAGGGATAGCCGAGCATTGGTACTCTGCATACATCTAACTACTGCGCCAGGTATCCGCCATCGACGGCATAGTAGGCGCCGGTTACAAACGAAGCTTTGGGTGAACTCAACCAAAGCACCAGCTCGGCCACTTCTTCTGGCTGGCCCAGACGGCCGATGGGATGTAATCCCACGAGTGCATTCATCGCCTCAGCAGTCAAGGTCTTCGTTATTAACGGCGTAATAATGTAGCCCGGTCCGACGACATTGATGCGAATATTTTTATCCGCATATTCAAGCGCGGCCGTTTTTGAGACCGACCACACCGTGTTTGGCGGCAACATAAGCGGGCGACATTCTCGTCGCCGTTTGCCCGAGGATGGAGGCCATGTTCACAATAGCTCCGCCGCCGGCAGCGAGTATAGCGGGTATTTGATAACGCATGCCATAAAACAAGCCAGATAGATTTATCGCGATGACTTTATCCCATCCCTCAACCGGATATTCTCCGGTGGCAGCAAGCGGCCCGCCGATGCCGGCATTGTTGCAGGCAATATGCAGCGCACCGAACTTTTTAACGGTTTCTTCAACCAGCGACTGGTTGCCTGCCACCGTGGAAGAATCTGACTTGATGAAAATAGCTTCGCCGCCGTTCTTGCGAAGAATGGCGACGGTTTCATTGCCGCCTTTTTCATCAATATCGGCCACCACTACCTTTGCGCCTTCGGCAGCGTATTTTATTGCGACTTCACGTCCAATCCCGGAGCCAGCTCCGGTAACGATAGCGACTTTGCTTTCAAGAGTTTTCATGTTCCATTTCTCCTTATTTGATTCAGTTTGACAAGGTTAAGATAGCATGAAAAAAACAGAAGACAGAAAGATGGAGGGCAGACAAATGTCTGCCGTTTGCTGTTACTTTATCGTTAGCAAGGTTTTGATAATACCGAATTCCATCGTTTTGCCTTTCATTTTTCTGTCTTGGCTTCTCTTCAAACATTTCTCCGTTTTTCCACCGTTGGTGTTGTAACGCCCGGTCAGAGCTTGACGCGCCGTAGTAACTGCGCATTGATCGCCACGATCACGGTACTGGCGGACATGAGGATCGCGCCCACTGCCGGGGCCAGCAACACGCCGGCCCAAGCCAGCACGCCGGCGGCGAGCGGGAGGGCGACAATGTTGTACCCCGAGGCCCACCAAAGATTCTGCATCATCTTACGGTGACTGGCCTTACTCAACGTGATGATGCGCGGCACGTCGCGCGGATCCGAGCGCACCATCACCACGTCCCCCGCTTCAACCGCCACGTCCGTCCCGGCGCCGATGGCGATGCCGATGTCGGCGGTGAGCAATGCCGGTGCGTCGTTGACGCCGGAAGTACGCGTCGAGAACAATCAAACCTCAAACGAAGCGTTGCCTGACGCCGAGCGTTCGATTCGTCCGCTCAATAGACGCTCGCGCATCTCGTTCCCGACCGGAGAGCGCGCGAATGGCGTCCACGGTCTCGG
>JBOHQX010000099.1:0-5125 GCA_050732395.1 bacterium | reverse complement strand
TCAAATTTTACCCGCGGATTGAAGAACCCCACAGATCATAGCTTCATCGGTGGGATTCTTCAATCCGTGGGAAATTTTTAGGTCAAAAACTTTTAGAATTTTATTCTGAGTTTATTTCGCTAAGCGCCTAAACCGCCCACGGCATCGGAACTCCCACAGAAGTCTTTTTTCGTTGCGGGTCTTTTTTCATTGCAAGCCAGGGCTGTTGCAAAATTGAAGTACCAATTCTGAAAATTTCCTCGCGGATGAAAAGCGACCAACGGAGAAACTAGAATGTCAACAATCATTCCTGATAAGGTTGTGGATTGTTCCGGATTGAAATGCCCGATGCCTTTGGCCAAGACCATAAAAGCCGTCAAAGAGTTGCAAGCCGGACAGGTTTTGGAAATGATCAGTACCGATCCCGACTCGGAGCTTGATCTGGCGGCCTGGGCCAAACAAACGCAAAACGAATTACTTGCCGTGCGCCAGGGCCAAGCGGGGGAATGGCATTTTTTGATCAAGAAAGCACGGTGACTGGATTGGTGTTCAGTGTTCAGTGTTCAGTATTCAGTATTCAGTGATCAGTGTGCACACACGAGTGCTAAAAACTGAATACTGAACACTGAATACTGAATACTGAACACTGAACAAGACGGAGCGCGCATGTTCTTCCGCATGCTTTACGATGATACGCTCGCGCAAGCCTCTTATCTCATCGGCTGCCAGCGTACGGGGGAGGGATTGGTGGTTGATCCGGAGCGTGACGTACAACGTTATCTCGATCTTGCCGACCGCGAAGGTTTACGCATTGTGGCGATTGCCGAGACCCATATCCACGCCGATTTTCTTTCCGGCAGCCGCGAATTGGCCGAACGGACGAGTGCCCGCGTATACCTGTCAAACTCAGGCGGGGAAGAGTGGAAGTACCGATGGCCAGAGCGCAAGCAGGGAGGCGCAGGAGCCTTTACGGGAGGAAGCTATGATCATGATTTGCTCACCGGCGGTGATCGCTTCAAAGTCGGGATGATTGAATTCGAAGCGCTACATACGCCCGGGCACACACCCGAGCATTTGTGTTATTTGATCACTGATCGCAGCAACGCGCACGAGCCCATGGGCATCCTGTCCGGTGATTTTGTTTTCGTGGGTGACGTTGGCCGCCCGGATTTGCTTGAATCCGCTGCAGGGCAGGCCGGTGCGGCGCTACAGTCCGCGCGTTGGCTGTATCAATCCTTGCAGGGTTTTTTCAACTTTCCCGGCTATTTGCAATTGTGGCCGGGACACGGGGCCGGTAGTGCGTGCGGCAAAGCGTTGGGCGCGGTGCCGCAATCCACCGTGGGCTACGAAAAGCTGTTCAATCCCGCTGTGCTGGCGAGCCAAGAGTCTGAAGCCAGGTTTATCGAGGAAATCCTCACGGGCCAAACCGAGCCCCCGTATTATTTTGCGCGCATGAAACATGATAACCAGCACGGGCCGAAGCCATTGGAGGGATGGCCGGAGCCGCCGGCATTGCGTGTTCATGAATTGCTGGAGCGCGTCGATCAAAATGCCATCATCGTCGACACGCGACCCTGGCTGGAATTCCGCATGGGGCACCTGCCGGGCGCGCTGCATGTGCCACTGACCAACGATTTCTCCACGCTCGCCGGCTCGTATATTGAGCCGGAGAAGACTATATATTTGATCGCTCCAGACAGGCGCGGTCCCGAGGCGATTGCAGCTTTGATCCGCATCGGCTTGGACAATATTGCCGGCCGCCTCGAGCCCCAAAGCCTGGCAGAATATCAATCAAAAGGCGGCAAGCTCCGAGCGATCGAAGAAATCGATGGAGAAGAGCTGCAGCGGCGTGTCCAACAAAACGGCGTGTGCGTTTTGGACGTGCGCAGCGCTTTCGAACTTGAGTTGGGAAGGATCTCTGGCGCGTTGAATATCGCCCATACGCGCTTGCTGCCGAGATTGCGAGAGATTCCCCGCGATCGCCCGCTCGTCGTACACTGCCAAAAAGGCGATCGTTCGCCCGGGGCTGTGGCGATGCTCGCGCATCATGGTTATGAAGTCGTGCACCTGGCGAACGGCTTACGGAGCTGGCTGAGAGCCGGAGGGGAGTTGGAAGTAAACTGAAAAATCAGGAGAGTAAACTGGAAAGCGACGGGAGAAACGTTCTATGTTGAAACCACTAGCAGTGCGCACGTTGGCGACTTTGTGGATAACGATGATGTTGTGCTTCTGCGCATGCGCCGGCAGCATGAAAATCAGCGAGCTCACCGCCGACCCCGGCAAATACAATGACAAAGAAGTGACGGTGAAGGGCAAAGTCGTACAGGTCTATGCTCTGCCGTTGCTTTCCCAGAGTTTGGCCAAAATTGAGGACGGCAGCGGCGACCTGTGGGTCAAGCCCCATAAACGCGTGCCGGCCGAAGGTGAGCAAATCACCGTCAAAGGTAAGGTCAAAATCGGGCTCACGCTGGCGAATAGGGATTTCGGCGTGATTGTTGTCGAAAACGCGTTAAACGAGAAATAGTCTGCATGGGACGGAACCATGCAAAGCTTCATCAAAAACTGAAAACCACTTCATAACTTCGCCCGGCCTCTCCGGCTGGCAGAGCCGTCGTCCCCTGCTTCGTGTCGAAAGAAAAATCTTCGCTTCTGAGTTTTTGGCCATTGATCGTTATTTTCTTGGGAGCAGCGGCCTGGCCGTGCAGGATGATCTTGTATGCGCGCGCCGGCGGCACGTAATCGCCTTCCCGCCCGGAGATCTTCAAGATCAGGTTTTTGCCTTTCGTGGAAAGATTGAAGCGGGTCAACGCCCAAGCACCGGTTTCAAACGCGAAGGTCAGCCCGTCGTCTTCATAAAACGAACAAGTGCGATTTTCACCCGGATAAACCTGCAGTGTGATCGCGCTTCCCGGCTTCTCTCCAACATATTGTTGCACTTCGCCCATCGGAATCACCGCGCCGCCGCGCACGAAGAGCGGCAGCTTTTCCAGGGGGGCGTCGACGTAAATGTACTGCCCGCCCGCAAACACCCTGTTTTCCCAGAAATCATGCCATTGGCCTTTCGGCAAATAAACTTTGCGCAAGCGTTGGCCTTCGCGCGTGACGGGGGCAACCAAAATATCGTCACCCCACAAATAAGTGGTGTGATTGTGCCGATGATAGACTTCGGGATCGTCCGCATATTCTAAAAACAGCGGCTTCAGGATGGGCAAGCCGGTAACACTCGCGTGCTGAAATTGCGTGTACGTGTAAGGCAACAGACGATAACGCAGTTCGATGTAGCGACGATTGATCTCCTCCACCTCTTCGCCAAAGCTCCAGGGTTCCTGCTCATTGGAGTTTACTTCAGTATGCGTGCGAAAGAAAGGCGTGAACGCGCCCACTTGCATCCAGCGCGCAAACAATTCTTGGGAAGGCGTGCCCAGAAAGCCGCCGACGTCCGCGCCGGTGAAGGGAATGGCGCTGAGTCCCATGGACTGGCACAAGCGAATGGCAATTTCCAGATGCTCAAATGTGGCGATATTGTCTCCCGTCCAACTGGCGGCGTATCGTTGCGTGCCGGCGAAACCCGCGCGTGTGAGAATGAATGGCCGTTCATTTGGGCGGTGCCGACGCAGGCCCTCGTAAGTTGCTTGTGCCATCAAGTGCCCAAACACATTGTGAATCTCCTTGAGCGTAGTTTTCTTTCCGCCTTCTTTTTCGAATTCTACCAGCGGCGGCGCTTCGCGCCCCCAGACGGCCGGCTCATTCATGTCGTTCCAGATTCCCGCGATGCCATGGTCGACAAACTTCCCCACCAGGTCGCCCCACCACTGGCGTGATTCCGCGCGCGTGTAATTGGTGAAATGGCTTTTGCCCGGCCAAACGTCGCCGACGTAAAGCTCGCCGTCGGGATATTTGATGAAATGATTGCCTTGCACGCCGTTTTCATTCACGGCATACCCGGAATCGACTTTGATGCCGGGGTCGACGATGGTCACCACTCGGAGCCCCATCTGCAGCAAATCCGCAAACATTCGCGCGGGATCGGGAAAGTGATTCTTATCGAAAGTGAAGCAGCGATAGCCGTCCATATAGTGGATGTCCAGATACATCGCGTCGACGGGGATTTCCTTGTCACGAAAGGTTTTCGCCAGGGTGCGCACCTCGCTCTCCGGGAAATAACTATAGCGGCTTTGTTGGTAGCCCAACGCCCATTGCGGCGGCAGTGGCATGCGTCCCACCAATTCCGAGTAGCGCGAGACCACGTGCTTGAGCGTCGGACCAGTGAAGAAGAAATAGCTCATTGGCCCGTCTTCGGCGCGAAAAAAATACATGCGATGATTGCCCGCGCCCATATTGAAATAACTGCGATGGGTGTTGTTGAAGAAAATACCGTAAACGCGGCCCTCGCGAATGCCGATAAAGAAAGGGTGTGATTGATACAACGGATCGGTGCGGTCCGTATACGCCGGCGCATCCGCGTTCCACATGACATATTCCCGGCCGCGGCGATCGAGACCGCCGGTTTTTTCTCCCAGTCCGAAGAATCGTTCTCCCTCCAGAAGAGATTTGAACGCGGCTACTTCGTTGCCGTCCCATGCCATACCGAAGGCTTCGTCATCCTGATTCAACAAATTGCCTTTGGCGTCATAAAACGCAAACCGGCAGGGCGCACGCTTGATACGAACTTCCATATCAGCGGTTTTGATTGTGAGCTGTGCAGGAGTTTCCGTGAGTGTATAGTTGGCTCCCGGCCAGGCAATTTTGGCGAGGGCGTATTCCGGGCCCTCTTCCCATTTGCCCTTACGTGCGAGCGTGAGGCGCACGGCGTCGCCGGTGAGAAAGGAAAGCCGCACGAGATCGTCCCCGCATTGCAGCAACACCCCGCTGCCTTCCCGGTCGCAACGGGTGATGTTGCCGAGGTATTGATACTGAGCCATTGCTTCCCTTCCGATTGAGAGCCAAATAAGGATCAGCAACAACCGGACTGGCCGTCGCATGCATATCCTCTCTTTCCTGTTGGCAAACCCATACTATTATTGTTGAACGACTTGAGTTCTTTGTGCTGCCCACAGGCTTCAGTTTTCAGCCGGCTGAAAATTGGCGTAGTCCGATGAGCGAAAGAATCGCAGAACAAAATCTGAGAGTCTTATGTTGCCAACGG
>JBOHQX010000098.1:0-12745 GCA_050732395.1 bacterium | reverse complement strand
AAGTAGAGCTGCGGCGTCACAAAAAGCTGCGATTCGCCGTTTTCCACGTTGGTGATGCCGTTGGCCTCGAGTATAGGATAAAGACCCTTCTTCTCTTTGGTCAAAGGCACGGTAAAAGCGAGATTGTAGAACAATTACGTGGCAACGTTGTTGCGCCTGAAGCTCGATACCGAGCGCATGGTAGAGATCATCAGAAATTTGCTTTTCTTAGCGCGCGCCGATGGCGGCCATCCCTCCGGCACAGCTTCCATGGTCGACCCTTCACGCCTCGCGCAGGAAACGATCGACGAGCTGGCGCCCATGCTTTACGCGAGATCGCATCAAGTGGAGCTCAGGCCGTCGCCCGCACAATTACGCGGCAATGAAGTTTTGCTCCAACAATTGTTCATGAAGCTCTTAAAAAATGCGGCGCAGAACACCCCGGCAGGAGGCGAAATTCGTATGGCTTGCGGCGTCGAAGCCGATTTCTGGAGGTGTCGTGTCAGCGACACTGGTGTAGGTATTCCTGCAGAGATGAGCGAACGGATTTTCGAACGGTTCTTTCGCGTCGATCCTGCTCGCCAGCGCGAATCGGGTGGCGCAGGACTTGGCCTTGCCATTGCCCGCCAAATTGCCCGAGAACACAATGGCGAAGTGCGATTGGAATGGAGTGAAGTGGGGAAGGGTTCATGTTTCAAGGTTCAACTGCCATTGCCCACCAGTTCGTCCCTGCAGACGCAACCAGAAAATTTGCAAAAATAATGAAACCGCACCATACCTCACTGCGTTTCACCCTTGTGCCACCCAGACATGTATGAAACCGGTAAGCCTTGGCTTTGGGGTTCTGCAGTTGATAGCGAATGCCGGTACCTTTGGCGAAATTTATCGATGGTTTAAAATCAGCTCTTGGGCTGAACAAACGTTTTATGGCGCGGCTGATTAAACGGCCACCCAAAAAAGGCCTTGACTCTCATTGCCTGGCTCTTTATTTTCGCGTCGATGTTTGTTAAAGCGCATTAAAATCAACTCGTAAGGGAATCATTTATCGAGCCTTTGCTAACGGAATTGCGGTAATCAGTTGAAAGTGCTTTGAACGGCTCGTTGGCGTGCCCGCATTCCGGCGTGGCGATGGTTCGGTAGGTGAGTTAGGAAACCGAAACGTCGGGCTTTTTTCATTAATCCGTTGCATGGTCATCGTTCGTATGATCTATGTAGCGGCTTGATGTAAAGGGCCCTCAGGGCTGCGTCGAGCTGGCACTGCGTTTTCGGTTTTTTTATTTTTGACAATCAAATGCTGGAGGTTTTACCAATGAAGAAACTGCTTTTAGCTATGGGCCTGGGTGCATGTTTGTTGCAGGTAGGTTCGGCGTACGCGCAAAGCCCTGGCAGCAGCGCCGTGCCGTTTTTGTTGATAGCACCTGGCGCGCGCGCTTCGGGTATGGGCGAGTCGTTCGTATCCATCGCGGATGACGCTACTGCTACTTATTGGAACCCAGCGGGCACTGCTTTTCAGAACTGCACCAAGATCGCCTTGATGCACGCCAACTGGTTGCCGCAACTGGCCAGTGATCTTTACTACGACTATGCCACCGCCATTTATCCCATCCAAGATCTCGGCACCGTGGGCCTGGCCGTCACCTACATCAACCTCGGCGAACAAAGCATTACCGGAGAAGATAGTCCTGACGTTTTGGGTACCTTCTCCAGCAACGAGTTTGCAATTTCCGGCACCTTCGGCCTCAAAGTCGGTGCGAATAACTCCGTGGGCGTGGGCCTGAAATTGATCCGCAGCAACCTCGCGCCCGAAGTCAACAATACCACACAAAAGGGCGACGGCAGCGCCACTACCTTCGCGGTTGATTTGGGTTACCTGCACAGGAATCTTCTTATCGATCGTCTGAATCTGGGCGTTAATCTCGCCAACATCGGCCCGAAAATCACTTACATCGATGCCGCGCAAGCCGATCCGCTGCCCACCAACTTGCGCTTTGGGCTCAGTTATCAAGTTATTAAGCAAGAATTCAACAGCCTGGTCGTTGGCGGTGAGATCGACCGGTTGCTGGTCGCACAAGACGAGAACGGCAAGGCCCTGCCCGTTTACGAAGCAGTTTTCAAGGCGTGGAGCGACGAGCCGATGAGCGAAGAAATGAAGCATATGATCTACAATTTTGGCGCGGAATACTGGTATAATAATTTCGTTGCCCTGCGCGCAGGCTACCACTATGATCAAGATGGCCGCGTGAAATACGCCACCTTTGGCGCAGGCCTGAAATACTCCAGCTTGAACCTGGATTTCGGCTATGTCTCCGCAGGAGAAGGACATCCTTTGAGTGATACCATGCGCTTCTCGTTGGGCTTGAATTTGGGCTGCACGAGCAATTAGTATTTCTTCAATCGGGTCTCGCTTTTATTAGTCGGCGGAAATCTGCGCTCAATTCGTTATAGACGACGCCGGATCTTTATACGAGCTCAAAACAGGAGCTGCTTTCGAGGCAGCTTCAAATTGAAAAATTGCCCAACAGATCGAAGAACGACTAACGAGTTCAAAACAAAATCAGTCGGTCGTTTTTCAATCCGTTGGGCAAAAAAATTTCTGGATCTTGCTCTGAGATTTTTTTTCTGGTCGTTTGAGCGTGCTTTGGTCGAGAGAATCTTAGACTTGTTGCCTTCCTCAGTCATTGGACGACTTCGCCTGTGATCATTATGTCAATGCGGTTGAGTTTTTTTCTGTGGTGTATAATTGCGCTCGCCTCCTCTTCAGATGCTGCTGATACTCGCCGCGCCGGCCGGCAATCTGACCGCGAACACTGGCGTGTGCACTATCGTTCCAACCAGCCTTCAGAGCGTTTGCTAAAGGCACGACATGAATCCGCGCAGAATGCCATTGCGGTGGTCGATACTCTTGACCTGCTCGCCATCCGGGTCGAGTTTAGACCGGATACTTCTGATCGAACGACAGGCGACGGCCGTTTTTTATCTGCTGCCGATGCGCAATACACCATTGATCCACCACCTCACCATCGTTCCTACTTTGCCGCGCAATTGACCGCGCTCGCGAATTACTATAAGAGCGTCTCGCGTGGTAAACTTATTTTGCAGTTTCAGGTATATCCACAAGCCGAAGATCAAGCCTACAGGCTCGATCGCCCGATGGAATACTACGGGCCTGGCCGCGAAAATCCCGCACACGACCAGCGCCTTGCCGAGCTGTTGCGCGACGGCTTGACGCGCGCGGACGCTCAGGATGCGATCAATTTTTCCCGGTTCGATAGCTTCATTCTTTTTCATGCGGGTGTCGGCGAAGATTTCAACGAGGATTTTGACCCAACGCCGAACGATATTGCCAGCGCCTTTCTGGCACTGAGTGATTTACGGAAAGAATTGGGCAACAACGACCCCAATTATCAGGGCATTTCCGTGCAGAATGGCACTTTTTTCATTGCGGACGGTATCATTCTGCCCGAAATGCAATCCCGCGAAATCGGGACGCAAGGATTGACCGAATTCGGACTGCTGGGTACGAGCACGCTGATGTTTGGTTATCAGCTCGGGCTGCCCAACCTGTTCAATACCGACAATGGCGGCTCCGGCATCGGTCAATTCGGTCTGATGGATCAGGGCTCGAACAATTATCAAGGCTTGCTGCCGTCGCAACCCAGCGCCTGGGAAAAGGTTTTTTTGGGGTGGGAAGAACCGTTGGTCATTACGCAGGGTGAGAACCTAGAAGTCGCCGCCGCGTTGCACCAGAATCCCAATAAAATCTACAAGATTCCGATCACGGATACAGAGTACTTTCTGCTTGAAAATCGCACTCGCGACTTCAATGCCGATCGTATCGCTATCGGTCGTGACGTAAACGGCACACGTATAGAATTTAAAGAAAGCAGTTTTCTCGCCGGCAGCCCCATCGGCGTCATTACCACCGTCGATGAATATGATTTCGGCTTGCCTTATGCGATTGACAACAACGAGCGCGCATTACCGGGCGTGGGCATATTGATCTGGCATATCGACGAGCAGGTGATCCGTGCCAAGTATGCCAGCAATCAAGTCAACAGCGATTCCGAGCGTCGTGGGGTCGATCTCGAAGAAGCCGATGGTGCGCAAGACATTGGCAAGTTCTACGGTTTTCTATCGCCGGGCTCGGGCAGCGAGCTGGGCTTGCCCGAAGATGCATGGTGGAAAAGCAACCCGATCATCACTGAAATTCTCCGGCCCGAACAGGAAGCGGCATTTGGTCCGAATACGATTCCCAGTACCACCTCGAATGACGGCGTGAACACCGGCATTGTGATCACACAGTTCTCGGAGATCGCACCCGTGATGACGTTTTCCGTGCGCAATCAATTCGCCGTGCCGAATTTTCCACAATTCGCGGGTGGAAGAGCCAATGCCCTCTCACCTATGTTGGCGGACTTGAACGGCGACGGCCGGCAGGATATCCTGGTTGCGACTGCCATTGGTGAAATCTTTGCTTGGCAATTCAGCGGCGAAAAAGTCGTGGCGAATGCGGATTCCGCCTCGCCCGTGCTACCAGATGGAAAGCAAACGAAAATGCCGGCGGCGCGCTTTGTCGTGGTGGGCGATTCCTTATACACCCCGCCGCTCCTGGCCGATCTCAATAGCGATGGCCGTGCCGAAGTTGTTGCCGCTGGAAAAAACGGCAGAGTGCAAGCCTGGCGTGCCCTTGACAACGATGCGGACGGCCGAGCGGACTTGCTGTGGGAGCTCACTGTCGGCAGTGCGGTGCACGCAAATCTCGCCCTTGCAAGTGATCGCAGCGCGATTTATTCTGGCACGATTGCGGGGAATCTTATTGCGATTTCGAGCGCCGGCGTTAGACTCTGGGAGCTGAGCCTTGGCGCCGAAATTCGCGGTATCAGCCTGGATGAAAAGTCAGAGCTCGTTGTGGCCACTGCGAACGGCCTGGTTTTGGTTTCACAAAACGGGCTCATGGTTGATAACCAGTTGGTAACCGGCGGCGTCCGTGGTGCGCCGGCCGTAGCGAATATTGAGAATGAAGGCGCTTTTGAAGTTATCTTCGCGGCCGGTGCCGACGAAATTCGTTTGACCCATTTCGGCGCAGGCGAAACCCCGAGCAACCAGACTTTGCCGCAACCGGTTCAGATTTCAGATACGGCGGTACAATTTGCGGTCGGCGATATCAATCGTGACGGCCGCAAGGAAATCGTCACGGCCGTTGGAAATCAATTGCGTTCTTATGATTTCAATGGGGTGTTGACTCGCGAGTTTCCTGCAAGGATCAGCACCTCCGTCAATGCCAAAGCTCGCCAGTTGTTAACACCGATTCTCTTGAACGTAGATGGAGATCAGGAGAATACCCAGGAAATAGTAGTGCCAGGGGCGGACGGAAATATTTATGCTTACCGTCCCGACGGCACGCTGATCGCTGGCTTCCCGTTGGCCATGAGCGGACCGGGCATTGGCAGTCTGGCTGCAGCGGATCTGGACAATGACGGCGCTCTGGAATTAGCCGGCGTTTCTGGCAACGGTTATGTGCAAGTGTGGCGATTGCCTGATAGCCAAGGCGAGCCTGCATGGCCCATGCTTTATCGCAATGCCCAGCATTCCAGCTTGAATTCCTCGCTCGAGGGCGGAACAATTGTCGACGGCGGATCACTCCTGCCACCCGGTTTGGTTTATAATTATCCCAATCCCACGGAAGGCAGCTCCACGCGCATTCGTTATTTTTTGAACGGCTCGGCGCGCGTGAGAATTTCCATCTACGATACAGCGGGTGATCTGGTTGCTGACATGGATGGGCCTGGAATTGGAAGTGCCGACAACGAAGTAGAATGGAAACTCAACGGCGTGCAGAGTGGTGTGTATTTGGCGAAAGTCGAGGCCAGCGGTGAATCGCAACGCGCCGTGAAGATCATCAAAATTGCCGTGGTGAAGTGAGTGTGATCGCCCAACCCTCGCAGCCAAGGACCTACGCACCAGGCAGAAGCAAACAACACTGAAAAATAGAAAACGATGCACAATTGATACGAATCGCGCCGCCAGCAGACGTTCAAATCAAACTTTTCAAACTTATGGAGGTTTGCGATGACGCTTTCATCAGTTTTGCGATTCGTGCCAATCGCCGTGCTCTTAACATCCGTGTCCGCGCATGCGCAACTATTTAACGCTGTGGGGGTCAAGGGTGGTGTAAACTTCTCAGCTTCCTCGATCCAGATCTTACCGGACGACATATCTTCGTCTGAACTAGAAACCCAAAGGAGAACCGGCTGGCAAGCGGCGCTCTTTGCGGAATGGCTGAAAATGCCGGTTTTCTCCGTGGTGACGCAAGTTGAATACGCACAGCGAGGCTTCACGGACGAGCAAGTGCGCACTGATGAGAATGGACCTGAGCCACTGGGAACTTTCAAGCTGAACACCCAGATGGACTATGTATCCGTTCCGGTTTTGGTAAAATTGCAGCCCTCCAACACAGGCATTAAGCCATACGCAATTTTCGGCCCCCGCTTTGATTTTTTAGTACACCGCGAGACCGTGTTTCAAGATGATGGCAGGCTGGATCTCGAGTTTTCGATGGCCGATGCCGTCAACGACCGCGCGGTGGGAGGCGCAGTGGGAGTGGGAGTTGCGGCCAAAGCGTTGTCCCTGCCGTTGTTGCTGGAAGTGCGGTACAATTTTGATTTCAATGACAATGCCGATTCCGAGTTTCTCACGGTCAAGAGCAACGCCGTTGATCTGTGGCTGGGAATCACGTTTTGACAATTAAAACATCATTGCTTGAAATCAACGAGGTGCAATCATGAAAACGAAGCTGTTGTAGGCAGAACTCCGAAACGCAAGAGAAGAATGGAAGACAAGCTCAAGAGTTCCATTGGTCTGCGCTTATTCGTCATTGGCGTGCTCAGTCTCCTGCTGCTGATCCCGGCGGTCATGATACAAGCTTTGATCTCCGAGCGGGAACAACGGCGGGAAAGTGCAGTATTCGAAGTGAGCGACAAATGGGGAAAAGCGCAGACACTTGCGGGCCCGATTTTGACTATTCCATATCAGCGCCTGGCCACGGATGACAAAGGCAATGCGGTTGCGCTTGTGGAACGGGTCTATGTTTTGCCGGAAAGTTTGTCCATTACCGCCGAGCTCTTGCCCGAGCGGCGCTATCGCGGCATTTACGAAGTGATTCTGTACAACGCCAGAATCAAAATGCGCGCCTATTTTGCGCCGGTTGATGCCTCAGGTTTAAACATTGCGACCAATGATATATTCTGGCGAGATGCTTCTTTATTGTTAGGAATGAGCGACCTCAAGGGCATACGCGACATCGTCAAAATCAAATGGAATGGCAAGGAGCTCGTCGCCAATCCGGGTATTGAATGGAAAGAAGTATTGGCAACCGGCATCACGGTCAAACCGGAATTGGCGTCGCGTGCCGAGAGTTATGACTTCGCAGTGGATTTGAATTTGAACGGCAGCGGCGAGATCCAGTTTTTACCGGTTGGCAAGGAAACGCGGACGACGGTCTCTTCGTCGTGGAATAATCCCAGTTTCATCGGCCAATTCCTGCCGGTGCAGCGTGAGGTTCACACCTCGCAATTTCGCGCGGATTGGAGAGTGTTGCATCTCAACCGCAATTATCCGCAAAAATGGATCGGCGCACAACCGCAGTTGCTCGCGTCGGCGTTTGGTGTGAAACTGCTTCTGCCGATAGACGAATACCAGAAAACCATGCGCACCGCAAAGTATGCGATCATGTTTATCGCGTTGACGTTTTTGGCATTTTTCATGACCGAAATCTTGAACAAAAAAATACTTCACCCCATTCAATACGTCCTCATCGGCCTGGCGCTCATTTTGTTTTATACTTTGCTCTTGTCGATCTCCGAGCACGTGTCCTTCAATCGCGCTTATTTGATGGCGAGCGCGGCGATCATCGGCTTGATCACGGCGTATACGAAAGGCGTGCTCGCGAACAATACGGTGACGGCGATTATCGCCGGCATATTGATCATTCTCTACGGTTTTCTCTTCGTCATTCTGCAATTGCAAGATTATGCGCTGTTGCTGGGTAGCCTCGGCTTGTTCATTATTCTTGCCATCGTGATGTACCTCACCAGAAAAATTGACTGGTTCTCGCTGGCTAAAATCGGCTCGGAAGCCCCCAGGTGACGATCAACAACAAGGAAATCACAGTGTCCGTTTGTAAAATCAAATTCTCGTTGCATTTACTCAAGACCCTCGGCCTGGCCGTGCTGTTGCCGGCGGCGCTCTTTGCTCAACTCGGTTCCGAATGGACCCATCCTGAACTGAAATGGCACTCGATTGAAACCGAGCATTTTTACGTTCATTTCCATAATGGAGCGGAGCATACGGCAAAGCTTACCGCGAAGATCGCTGAAGACGCCTACGCCCCGATCACTTCCTTGTATGGGTACGAGCCCGACGGCAAGATTCACTTTGTGATCATAGATTATGACGACATCTCCAATGGCGCGGCGTACTATCTAGACAACAAAGTGCAGATTTGGGCGAGCGCCATGGATTTCGAATTGCGCGGGACGCACAACTGGCTGCGTAACGTGATTACACACGAATTCACCCACATGATCTCGCTGGGCGCAGCGCGCAAAATCACGCGCACCATTCCGGCGGCCTACATTCAGTGGATCGATTATGAAGATGAGAAGCGCCCAGACGTGTTGTATGGCTATCCCAATCGCATCGCTTCATACCCGATTCCATTCACGGTTATGCCCCCGTGGTTTGCCGAAGGCGTGGCGCAATATCAACGCTCCGGGCTTGATTATGATACGTGGGACTCGCATCGCGACATGTTGACGCGCACGGCTACGGTGGAGCGCAAGCTGTTGAGCTATGCTGAAATGGGCGTGTTCGGCAAAAACAGCATCGGGAGCGAGCGGGTTTACAATCAAGGCTATTCACTTTCGACCTACATCGCCAAACGCCATGGCGATGACGCGCTCGGCAAGATCGCCGGTAATATGCGCAACCCGCTGCGCTATTCTTTTGATAGCGCGATCAAAAAAGCCGTGGGGAAGAGCGGTTCGGATTTATATGAGGAATGGAAAAAATCGCTCGAAGAAAAATATGCACGGCGGCTGCAAGTCATTCAGGCCAACAAAATCGAAGGTGAATTGCTGCAGCGCGAGGGCAGTGCGAATTTCCATCCACGCTGGTCGCCAGATGGACGCACGGTGGCTTATTTGACCAACACCGGCGCAGATTATCTCGGCCAGACCGTTCTGGTGTTGCGTGATATGGTGAGCGGAAAAGAGAAAAGTATCAAAGGCGGCGTGCAGCTCGCCCTGGCCTGGTCCCCGGATGGCAAGAAGCTGGCTTACGCCCGCAAGTCGGAAAAGAATCCGCACCATTCCATCGTGTATGATTTGTACGTTTATGATTTGCATTCGCGCCGTGAAGAACGTATCACGCACAATGCGCGCGCACACAGCCCGCAATGGTCGCCGGATGGCAAAGAACTAGCGTGCGTCATCAATGGCGACGGCACGCAAAACCTCGCCCAGGTTGATTTGGCGACGCGCCAGCTCAAGCTGCTGACTTCTTTCAAGAATCAAGAACAGGCTTATACGCCGCAATGGTCGCCGGATGGCAACAAAATTCTGTTCAGCCAATCACGTGCGCGTGGGCGCGCTTTGCATGTGTATGACATTGCCACGGGCGAGATTACACCGTTGGACTTGACGCTCACCAACGGCGAGCACGCGGCAGACCTCCCCTCGACGGATAGCCGTGACGCGGTGTTCAGCCCGGACGGCCAGCGCGTTTTCTTCAGTTGGGATCGCACCGGTATTTTCAATATCTATTCTCTCGAAGTAGCGAGCGGGCAAATCCACCAGGTGACGAACGTCATCGGCGGCGCGTTCATGCCTTCTGTAAATACGAGCGGCGAATTGGTTTTTAGCACCTTCGTGGCCGAAGGGTACAAGATTGCCCTCCTCAAGAATCCACAGAAGGTACCGGTTGAGCTGACCAACTATGCCCCTGATCCCGATACGAACGTGCAACTTGCCTCTGTGAACGGCAACACCGCTGTATATGACGTCAGCGCCATCAGGCACGGCGCGTACGACGATCGCAACCTGCCGGATTATCAAACCAAGCCGTACCGCAATCACTACACCTCCATTGCCATTTTGCCGCGCGTGCTGGTCGAGCGCGGGGAGCTCAAGCTCGGCAGCTATTTTTATTCCGGCGACATGCTCGACAAGTATACTTTTCTTGCGGGCCTGGCAGCGCGCAGTTTCAGCGATTACGATTTGTTCCTGCTGTTCGACTATAAAAACCTTGGTCCCGCTTTGTTCCTGGAAGCCTACAATCAGGTGCGCAACAGCACCGACTATGATGAACAATTGGGCGATCTGAAATTGCGCTTCAATCTCGCGGAAATCGACCTGGGCGTGCGCTTCAGTCTGAGCAGCCAGCTACAGTCGCGTCTCGCATTCATTTACAATCGCTACAACACCAATATTTCTTTTGTGGATCAAGGCGTCAACCAGAAGTTTGGCTACACGTACTACGATGGTAAAATCATTTCCTTTCAGCAGGAATATCACGCGAACCCGCGTGCGGTTGACAGTGAGATCAATCCGCGTTCCGGTCGCCACGTGCGCCTGCGGTATGACCTCGAGTTCAATAATTTCATCGATTCCGAAGAGTCATTCGTCTTGACGGATTATGGCACCTACGTCGAGAACTTCAAGCCGCAAAATACCCATCGAGCGCAGTTGGAATGGACCGAGTATGTTCCCTTACCCGGGCGCACGGGATTGACGCTTATGGGCCGCGGCGGCTTGCTCACACGCGACGTGGACAGCTTCTTCTATTTTTTTGCCGGCGGCTTTGACGGGGTGCGCGGCTATCCGTACTACAGTCTGGAAGGCCGCTATCTGCTGCATGGACGCGCGACGTATCGGTTTCCACTATTTCGCAACCTGAACTTTACTTTGCTGCAGTTGTATTTCGACAAAATTTATCTCGCTGCCTCATATGATTACGGCGGCGCTTTTGTGAAAACCAAAGGTTTCAGCAGCAAGCTGCACGACAGTGTCAACCTGCAATTGCGCGCTGATTTGTACTCATTTTACGGTTTCCCGACGCGCATTGGTTTCGACGCTGCATACGGCTTCGATCAGTTTCAAAACCGCGGCTTCACCTACGAGCCAGAGTGGCGCTATTATTTCACGCTTGCATTTGATTTCTTTAATGAGTGAGAATTTGAAGATGGCTATTTGCAAACAGAATTTATTATTTCGCCGTAATGAGCTTGAAAACCCGGTGTTGCCAACGGATAGAAACAATCCAACGGATGATATCAGCATTTCATCCGTTGGGTTGTTTCTATCCGTTGGGATATTTTGCAGCATCTTTAGAGCTGCACAAAAAACTTTGACTTTCAGCCGTCTTCCAAACTGGGTTGGCAAGGCTTGTTTTATTTCAATGACGTGCTTGCTGACAGCAGAGGTTTGGAGCCAACCCCCTTCCGGGAGTAGGCAAGGCTCGATAAATTTAGCGCGGCCTGATTTTGATTACCCGTTGGCGGTGGTGAAATTGCAGATGCGTGCGCAATTTGACCAAGAAATCATATCTTCGCCGTCCCCCGGCACACCGCGGCTGGAACAAGACAATATCGAGCCTCAAAAACGTTCCGTGCTTAAAGCCGCTTTGCTTTCTGCCGTGCTTCCGGGCGCCGGGCAAGTCTATAACCACTCGTATTGGAGTGCCTTGTTGTTTTTGGGCATTGAAGCAGGCGGGCTGTATACCAACTTTAAATACAATAATGAGGGCGACGAGTTGACGGCATCATTTGAACAGTTCGCGGATTTGCATTGGGCTGAACCGCGTTACTGGGATTCGCTCGCGCGTGACAGTGGTGGTAAATGCTCCGCCAATGACCTCCAGTGTCTGCGCGACTATGAGCGTGACAGTTTCAGCCATTTTCTTCCGGCGACGAAAAATCAGACCTACTACGAGAACATCGGCAAGTACGACCAATTCAATGGGGGGTGGGATGACGGCAGCGGTGATGCCCGGGAGCGCGATTCTGCCAATCGAGAATCTTACACTTACATGCGCCTGGAAGCCAACGATAAATACAAAACCGCTACCACCGGGATTACGGTGGTGATCATCAATCACCTGGTGAGCGCTTTGCACGCGGCATATACTACCAACAGTTTTAACCGCACACTGGCCAATTCCTCGATGGGCGTCAAAATGAAGAAATACGGCGGCACATGGGTGCCGGCAGTGAGTTTTGCGATGGCGTGGTGACATATTCTGTTTTTGTCGGAAACTTTAATGTTCGAAGATAGTAAGAGAGTGCAATGAAAAAAACCTTCCATGCAAGGCTCCTGTGGGTGTTTGCTGCTTATATGGTGATCGTATGTTCTGTGCGAGAGTCACAGGCAGCAATATCACCCGATTCCTCCAGGCAAAACTCGCAGAGCGCCCTGGTCGCGCCGGTTTCAAAGCAAGTGTTTGCCGACTCCCAAATTGCACCGATCTCTGAAAAGAAAATCTCTCTCGGCGGCGCCTTTCTGCGTTCAGCGTTGATACCGGGATGGGGGCAAAAGGCCGTTGGTGCCCCTACGGCTGCACGCAATTTTTTCGTTGCCGAAGCGGCGTTGTGGGCGGGAGTGATCGCCTTTAATGTCCACGGCAATTGGCTTGAGGCCGATTATCGCACGTTTGCCACGGATCACGCCGCTGCCGAGGTCCAAGGCAAGGACGCTCAGTATTATGTTGACAT
>JBOHQX010000097.1:0-2634 GCA_050732395.1 bacterium | reverse complement strand
CTTAACTGCAAGTTGTTGATTTTTAATATCCGATCTTCCGGTCAGTTTCTTGTAGTACGAACCCGATATTGGGGTGGGAAGTTTCCAAGTAACATGTCACTTAGGAGGAGTCTTTTTGAGCATAACGTTGTGCCTTATGTTTGAAAAGTTCCATCCTGGATGACAGAAAGTGTTGCTCGGCGAACAAACTTCCAGTCGGGAGAAGGCCGGTCAACAGCTACCACTTTACTTCAGAATTCCTCCCGCAGCCCTGCGCTCATGATCCGGTCACCTTGAACTGTAAGCACCGCTTTCTATTGTCACCTTCTTTGCAAGACAATCGGCGGCACTTTGGGTTGATCGCCGCCGCGAACGATGATTTTGGGCGGCGGGTCACGCATGACGTAGCCGGTTTTTTTCACGATCACCGCATATTCGCCCACGGGTACGGGCCATTCCGAGCCATCGGAAAGCTGGCCGGTGCCCATGCTGTCTAAGAACACCGCTCCAAAGACCGGGTCGCCCTTGTCATCGAATGCCTGCACACGAATACTCCCGAACCATTTGAACTCGAGGCGATTGTCGGCGCCGGCGTTGACGATCACTTCGCGCGTCACGTGTGGATATGCTTCCAGGCGGAATTGTACGCGATGCTTACCCGGTTTGGTCCGCATCGCCACACGGCCATCCAGCGGCCGGCCTTGAGGCACGCCATCGACGATAATCTCGCTGGGCGGTTCTGAAACGATGAGGAAAGGCACCTCAGCAGCAGTAGTGACGGAAGCAGCCGGCAGCTTTTGAAACTTTTTAGGCACAGCGGGTGGCAACAATTCTGCCCATACTTCTTCAGTCTCGGCGCTGTCGATTTGAATGGTGGCCTGCCAGGCTTGATAATCGGAATGATCCAATTGAATCTCGTAAGCGCCGGTGGCCAGACTGTCGAAGCGGGCAGGCGAGACTCGGCCTTGTGGATGGCCGTTCAGGGAGATGACGGCGCCGGGTGGCTGGCTGGAAATCATCAAAACGCCCCATGCCGGCTTGATGTCCTTTCCAAGCGCCGACTCCAGGTTTTTCTTGAGCGTGGTGGCGGAGGTGGTGTCGAGTGCGGGGCGTTGGGCGGAATCGGTCGGCGATCCCTCCGTCAAAAAATAGTACGCCATGGCCAGGACAAAAGTGACCGCGCTCGCGCCCACAAACAGGTACGTTGCGAGCATCGAATTGCGCCGCGGCGGCGTGGCCGCAGTCTCCTGTTCCGTTTGCCCGTTTTCGTTCTTGGGAGACGAAGTCCTCGTTCCGGGCGCGTGAAACGAGGAGGGTTCGCGCCTGGGCGAAAATGGAATTGTCGGCTGCGAATAGATATTGACCTGTGGCTGGCGTAAATGCATGGGCAGCGCTTCCAGCTCGGCCAGCAAGTCCGCCGCCGATTGCAAGCGGCGAGTCGGTTCTTTCTCGAGCAACTTGAGAATCAGCGCTTCGATCTCGCCCGGCAGCCCCGGATTCAAGTGCCGCGGCGAAGGCGGTGCTTCATTCACGTGCTGGTGACACACGGCCATGATTTCGCCTTTGAACGGCGTCGTACCGGCGGCGCATTCGTAGAGCAAAATGCCGAGCGCGTACAAATCCGCGCGCGCATCCACCGCCGCACCGCGAATTTGCTCCGGCGACATGTATACCGGCGTGCCCATCACCACATTGCCCTGCGTCAATCGGGTGATCTGCTCTCCTCGTACCAGGCCGAAATCTGAAAGAATGGCGTGGTGGCTTTGGTCGAGCATCACGTTTTCGGGCTTGAGATCGCGATGCACGAAGTTTTTCACCGTGCTTTGAGCATAAGCCAGTGCCGCGGCGATCTGTCGGGCGATTTGGAGAATCACTTCCAGGGGCAGGGGTTTGCCGGGAGGCAACAAGCTGCGCAGCGTGCGCGGCAGGAAGTTCATCACGTAATAATGCAGCTCGTCTTCCTGGCCGTGATCGAAGATTTTGATGATGTGGGGATGGTCAAAGCGTGCAATGGTTTCGGCTTCGCGGTGAAAACGCTTAACCAGCTCCTCGTCGGCAGAAGCGTGCTCGCTCAGAATCTTGATCGCCACGTCGCGTTGCAGGGTGATTTGCCGCGCGCGATAGACCTCCGCGAATGAACCTTTGCCGAACAACTCGCGGAGTTCATAACGCCCACCGCCCAGAGTGCGGCCAATGAGGGAAATCTTTCTTGCCACTCAGCAACTCGAAATGAAATATGTCAACGGTTGGAACCTAGGCGAAGGATGAAGTCTTCCCCTGTGCCCGGGCTCAGCGTTGAAGGTCTTTTGGTTCTGTTCTTAAAAGCGCAAACCCAAGGAGATGACAAATTGATCATCCCCGTTCGCGAGATACTTGGCTTGAATGTAGGGTTTGAGCACGACCGCATTGAAGCCAAAACCGGCGTAAATGTTGGCGCCGCTTTCGGTCTTCGAGTCGGCACCGTCGGGCTTGACGTGTACCCTCGCCAATCCGCCTCCCACCCAAATGCTGGTGACCGCCAGAGTAAATACGTTGATTTGGCCGTCGAGATTGAGCGTGTAAAGGCTGCCATCGCCGACGAAGACGTACTCCGCGTTTGGAACGAAAGTCAAAAACGGCACACCGATACGCAAGCCTGCGCCCAAAAAGAAATCG
>JBOHQX010000096.1:0-3050 GCA_050732395.1 bacterium | reverse complement strand
CCGCGCTTTTCCGCACGCCGTCGCGCGCGCCGCGCTTCACGTGGCCAAAAATCGAAAGGCGCATCCAGCGCGATGACACTGGTCATTTCACGTTTGTGATATTGAAAACCGTGCCGATATAGAGCATATTCGATGTGATTGTCAGGATAAGAAAAATAAACTTGAGGGGGTAGAGTCAGTTGTGCGCCGGTATAGCCTTGTTCATTGCAATGAGTGAGAAAGGTGGCAACAACTTGATCGGTCTCTGCGAGCGATAGATGCGGCCGCGTCACGAATCCGCCAAAAGACGCGCCAGGGTGAGAGCACAAGATACCCGCTTCATTCCTCAGACGGGTCGCCGCGGGCAAGATCGCCAGCAATGAGCCTTCATTGAAAAAGAGTAAGGAATGGTCCGCAAAACGTCCGGGTGGGTGATAAGCTAAAAAGGCACGTGTATGAAACAACGTGCCTCGAGGTGAATGCTCGACAAAAGCGTCCCATCGTTGCCGATATTCTTCGGAATAGCGCTCGACTTTTATTCCGAAACGCTCTCCCGACATCAGCGATTTCCCATCAACATGACCAGCAGAGCCTTTTGCGCATGCATGCGATTTTCCGCTTGCGTGAAAATAATCGAGGTGGGGCTTTCGATCACTTCATGCGTAACTTCCTCGCCGCGATGCGCCGGTAGACAGTGCATGAATCTCGCCTCCTTCGCCGCCAGACTCATGAGCTTCGCATCGACAACATAATTCCTGAAAATACGCTTGCGCGCTTCCACTTCGCCCTCCTGTCCCATGCTCGCCCACACGTCGGTGTAAATCACATGCGCTCCGCGCGCGGCCTCGGCGGGCTCGCGCAAAATCTCCACTCTGCCCACACCGGCGGTGCGGGCTTCGGCCAGCACCTCGCCGCTGGGTTCGTAGCCTTCCGGGCACGCAATGCGAAACGTGAAGGGCAATCGCGTCGCCATGGTCACCCACGAGTTGGCGACGTTGTTGCCGTCGCCAATGTAGGCCACGATCAAGTCTTCAATGGTACGGCGATCTTCCCAGATCGTGAACATGTCGCCGATGATTTGGCAGGGATGCAGCAGATCCGTCAAACCGTTGATCACGGGCACACTGGCGTAATGTGCGAGCTCGATGATGTCCTGGTGGCCATACATGCGCGCCATGATGCCATCGACGTAAGAGGAAATGACGCGCGCGACGTCGGAAAAAGCTTCGCGCTTTTCCAAGCCGATCTCATCCGCGGGCAAATAGAGCGCGTGGCCGCCCAATTGGAACATGCCCACTTCGAACGAAATGCGCGTGCGCGTCGAAGGCTTCAAGAAGATCAAGCCCAGGGTTTGATCTTTCAAGTATTGGTGTGCTTCGCCGCGTTTGTACTTCGCTTTAAGCTCTTTCGCCAGCTCGAATAGCGACCACACTTCGTTGGTGGAGAGGTCGGAAACGCTGAGGAAGTCTTGTTTCATGCTCTTGACAATTCACCATTCGCCATTCACAATTGACCATTCCCCATTCACAATTGTCAACGGTGAATAGTCAATTGTGAATGGTGAATTGATAGTGCGTCAGGGTCAGCAACCAGCAGCCCTACAAAATATAACGGCTCAAATCCTCGTCCTCAATAAGATCTTTGAGCGAATTGCGCACCAATTCGGCAGTGATCACGATTTTGCCGTGGCGTTGATCCGGAACGTCGAACAAGATGTCTTCCAGCAGTCTGGTCAAAACCGTGTGCAGGCGCCGGGCACCGATATTTTCGGTTTTCTCATTCACGCGAAAAGCAAGATGCCCGATTTCAGCAATCGCATCTTCCTCAAAAATGAGCTCCACGCCTTCGGTGGCAAGCAAGGCGAGATATTGTTTGATCAACGCGTTTTCCGGCTCGGTCAAAATGCGCACAAAATCTTCGTCGGTCAGGCTCTTCAACTCCACACGAATCGGAAATCGGCCCTGCAATTCCGGAATGAGATCGGAAGGTTTGGAGACGGTAAAAGCGCCACTGGCGATGAACAGAACATGATCCGATTTTACCATGCCGTATTTGGTGAAGACGTTGGTGCCTTCCACGACCGGCAGCAAATCGCGTTGCACGCCCTCGCGCGAAACGTCCGGCCCGGCAGTGTTCTTGACACCGGCGATTTTGTCAATTTCATCGATAAAAACGATACCGGAATTCTCCACGCGCGCAATCGCTTCCTTGACCACTTGCTCCATGTCGATGAGCTTTTGCGCCTCTTCTTGTGTCAAATACGCGCGTGCCTCCGAGACTTTCATCTTCCGGCGCTTCATCTTTTTCGGGAACATGTTGCCGACGATATCCTGCAAGTTAATGCCGAGCTCCTCCACACCCACGGGCGTGATGACTTGCATCATCGGCATATTGTCGCTGGTGACGTCCATCTCGACCATACGCTCTTCCAATTCTCCTGCCAAAAGCTGGGCGCGGAACTTTTCGCGCGTGCGTTGGCGGCGCTTCTCCAGGTCGGACTCCAGAGCTTCTGCGTTCTTTTCATCGTCGCCCTGGTCTTCACGGCTGGAAATGACGCGTGCACCCGCGGGTATGAACGGTACGAGCAAATCGAGTAACCGTTCGTTGGCGAGTCTTTCGGCTTGCTCCTGCACGGTAGCCGTTTTCTCTGCACGCACCATGGCGACGGACAGGTCGCTCAAATCACGAATCATGGACTCCACGTCGCGGCCAACGTAGCCGACCTCTGTGAATTTCGAGGCTTCGACTTTGATGAACGGCGCGCTCGCCAACTTAGAAAGGCGCCGGGCAATTTCGGTCTTGCCCACTCCGGTCGGCCCGATCAAGATGATATTATTGGGCATGATTTCTTCGCGCAGACTACCGCTCACTTGCTGCCGGCGCCAGCGATTGCGCAACGCAATGGCCACCGCGCGCTTGGCACGGTCCTGCCCAATGACGTATTTGTCCAACTCCGCCACGATTTGCCGCGGCGTCAGCATTTGTTTGTCGTCCATCTGGTACTCTTTGAGAAAGGATTCAACAAGAACTGTTCAGTTACACGTTACACCTTACACGTTACACTACACACG
>JBOHQX010000095.1:0-14849 GCA_050732395.1 bacterium | reverse complement strand
CCATTTAAATGAGGCTCATTGCAGCCTTTTTAACAACAACTGAGAACAAATTATGACAATTCTTTAGACACAGCAGTGATTCTGGGTTATGGCAGAAAGACTTGATACAGGAAATAGATGGGCCATTTAGGAAGAGATAACCTACTTCCGATAATGATCTCTTGCTCCCTTTTCGCCCGGGAGCCTACTGAGAGAGGGAGGGTCGTCAAGTCTTGAGGATCGAAGCACAAATCAAGGAAATGAGTGATGTAGTGGTGAGATCGAATGGCACGGCTTCGAGCGATTTGGTAAATGCTGAATTGTAACGAACAGTACTTTCCCCTTCGGGCGTGAGCAATACACTGATGCAGAGATTCTAATCCAGAACGACCATGGATTCGGTGGGATTGACGTCGACCTCTACCTCGAACGCTAAATATTCAATCAGCTTAATTTTTGATTTCTCTTCGGCCGATAAACGTGCGTGCTTTGCCCAAAAAACACTTCCGCCGACTCCATCACAGTCTCCGAAAGCGTGGGATGCGCATGGATGCTGAGTTTCACGTCCGTTGCCAAAGCCGCCATCTCAACCGCCAAAACACCTTCTGCGATCAACTCGCCGGCACCGGCACCTGCGATTCCCATGCCCAGGACGCGCTCGGTCTCAGGATCGATAATGAGCTTGGTCACGCCCTCCGGACGGTCCATGGTCAGCGCCCGGCCCGAAGCCGCCCAGGGGAAACGCGCCACTTCAATCTTGCGGTTTTGCGCGCTGGCTTCAGTTTCGGTCAAGCCACACCAGGCGATTTCCGGATCGGTGAACACCACGGCCGGAATGGCGCGAGGCTCGAACGCAACTTTGTGGCCTGCGATCGCCTCCACGGCAACACGGCCTTCGTGTGAAGCTTTGTGCGCCAGCATCGGCTCGCCAGCGACGTCGCCGATGGCATAGATCGCCGGTTCTGCTGTGCGGCGCTGCGCATCGACTTTGACGAAACCGCGCTTATCGATCTCGACGCGCGTATTTTCCAGACCGAGATCTGAGGAATTCGGCTTGCGGCCGACCGAAATCATGACCGCCTCGAATTCCTGTTCCGCTTCTTTTGCGCCTTCGCCTTCAAAGCGCACACGCAGGCCGCCTGGTGTCTCCTTCATCTCCGCGACTTTGGTGTTGAGCATGATGGCATGAAATTTATTTTCGAGGTTTTTGTGCAAAACCCTCACCAGGTCGCGATCGGCGCCGGGCAACAAACCCGGCAGCATCTCGACCACCGAAATTTGCGTACCCAACGCAGCATACACACTTCCCATTTCCAAGCCAATGTAACCGCCGCCGATGATCAGCATGGTTTTGGGCACAGTTTTCAGTTCGAGAGCAGTGGTTGAGTCCAAGACTTTGGGACTGTCCAGCGACAAATTGGGCACCGTGGCTGGACGGGAGCCGGTCGCCAGAATGGCATGTTGAAAAGTAAGGCGATCCTTTTCATTATTACTCCTCACCACCTCCAACGTTTGCGCATCCAGGAACCTGGCGCGGGCCTGGAGATAATTCACCTTTCTCAGCTTGCTAACCTGCCCCACCCCGCCAGTCAATTTTTTAACGACTTCATCCTTCCAAGCGCGCAAGCACTCAATATCGATTTTGGGCTTATCAAATGTGATGCCCCAGTTTTTGGCTTCTTGAGTCTCAGACAATAATTTCGCCACATGCAGCAGTGCTTTTGAAGGAATACATCCCCGGTAGAGACAAACGCCTCCTGGATTCGGCTCAGGATCGATCAACGTCACCTGCATGCCGAGATCTGCCGCCAAAAACGCCGCCGCGTAACCGCCCGGTCCGGCGCCGATGACGGCGAGCTGCGTGGAAATTGTTGAATTGACACTCAAGGCAAATTCTCCATCTTATCAGTCAAAAAACCCACACCAGTATTCAAGCCGGTTGAAAACTGGTAACTATTCAGCTCCTGTTTCTTGTAAGCGGATTGAACGGATAAGGCGGATTTCTAAAACTTGTTTTGCAGAATCACTATCCGTTCAATCTGCTTCATCCGTTTACTCTGCTTTTTTTGAGCTGAATAGTCACGAAAACTGAAGCCTTTCGGCCGCATAAAAGCATTACTCCAGCAATCCAGCAATCCAAATCTCCAACACCTCTTGGCGCTAGCCTTCCAACACCACCCGAAACGGCTGTTCGATGGCTTCGGCGACCCAGCGCAGAAAGCGCGCCGCATCCGCGCCGTCGATCATACGATGATCATAAGACAACGACAGCGGCAACATCAAGCGCGGCTCAAAATTGCCGTTGAGATAAATGGGTTCCATTTGTCCGCGCGAAATGCCCAGGATCGCCACTTCCGGCGCATTCACCACCGGCGTGAAGCCTGTGCCGCCGATGCCGCCCAGATTCGAGAGGCTGAAATTGCCGCCCTGCATGTCTTCCAGGGACAGTTTTCTTGTCCGCGCTTTCTCTGCCATTTGGGTGAGCTCGACTGAAAGCTCGGTGATGTTCTTGCGGTCGACGTGCCGGATCACCGGCACCAGCAAGCCGTGCTCGGTGTCCACGGCGATGCCGATGTGATAGTACTTCTTATAGATGATCTCGCTCTTCATCACGTCGACGCTGGCGTTGAATTGCGGAAAGACTTTCAGCGCGGCGCCGATCATCTTCAACACAATAGCCGTAACCGTGAGCTTGCCGCCGGCATCTTCCACTTTTTTGCCGTATTGCTTCCGCAGCTTTTCCAATTCGGTGATGTCGGCCTTGTCGAATTGCGTCACGTGCGGGATCGTGGCCCAGGCATAGCTCAAGTGTTTCGCCGTGGCCTGGCGGATTTTGCTCATGGGCTTGCGTTCCACTTCGCCCCACTTCGCGAAGTCCGGCAGCGGCTCCGTCGCGGTGCCTGAGAATGCCGCACGCGGCACTACCTTCTGTTGATTGATCTGTTTGGCGAACGCTTTGACGTCCTCGATTGAGATTCTGCCGCTCGGGCCGGTGCCGGGCACCGTGTTGATGTCGATGCCAATCTCGCGGGCAAAACGGCGCGTTGAGGGAGCGGCCGGCGCAATCTCTTTGCGTTCATCCGGCGACGCCGGAACAATCTTTGGACGGGCGTCCGCGGCAGGTCTCGCCATAGATGCTTCTTTCTGGGAGACGCCGGGCTGTGGCTTTTCTTCCTTCCGCTCTCTTGTGTCCTGCGGCGGCACCTCGGCTTCAACCTTGTCGCCGCTCTCCAACTCGAGAATGGCTTGCCCAACTTTCACTTCGTCTCCCTCTTGGACGAAGATCGCCTGAATCACACCGCCGGCCTCGGCCGGTACTTCCAACAAAGCCTTTTCAGTTTCCAATTCCAGGATTGCCTGATCTTTTCTTATGGTATCACCTTTGGCGACCAGAAGTTTTACCAGCCTGCCGGAAGCGACATTTTCACCCAATTCCGGCAGTTTCAGTGCCATGCGGCCACCTGCGCGCTTGCTCTCAGGCTGTTTTGACGGAGGAGGTTCCTTGCCATTTCCCTTTGCAGCAGCTTTAGCTTCTGGCTTGTGTGCCGTCGCTTCTGCTTTCGCTTCGGGGGGTTGCGTTCCAGCTCGTGCGGTCCCGGTCTCTTTATTGTTTCCGCCATTCCCGTCCAGAACTAGAATTTTCTGTCCGACTTTTATTTCATCGCCCTCTTTCACGAAAATTTCCTCGATGACGCCCCCGGCCTCGGCCGGCACTTCGAGCAGGGCTTTCTCGGTTTCCAACTCCAAGATCGCCTGATCCTTGCTTATTTGATCACCTTTTGAGACCAATACTTTTACTACCGTGCCGGTCTCGACATTTTCACCCAGCTCGGGTAGTTTGAGTTCTGCGGCCATGGCTCCTTCCTTCATCTCTAACAAGTGAACTGTGTTCTCAAAAAGCAAAAAACTGATTTTCTCGGTAGGCTTGCTAACTGATCATAGGGTCGGCTTTCTCAGGATCGATCTCCAAATCCAGAATCGCCTTTTTCACCATCTCAGGCTTGATCTTGCCCTCGCGCGCCAGGCCGTACAATACCGCCAGCGTGATGTAGCGCTCATCCACCTCGAAGAAATCACGTAATTGGCGGCGGCCGTCGCTGCGGCCAAATCCATCCGTTCCCAATGAAATCAGCGGCCCGGGAAGCCATTTGGAGATGGATTCCGGCAGCGCCTTCACGTAGTCCGAAGCGGCAACGAACACGCCTTTGGCGCCCTTGAGAGCCTGCGCCACATAGGGCACTTTGGCTTTTTCCTCGGGATGGAACATGTTCCATCTCTCCGCAGACAGCGCCTCCTGGTGGAGCTCTTTGTAGCTGGTCACGCTCCACACGTCTGCAGCGACTTGATACTGTTCTTCGAGAATCTTTTGCGCGGTGATGACTTTGTTCAAGATTGCACCGCTGCCAAAGAGCTGGGCATGGAGCCTGGCGTTCTTTTTCTCCGAGGACTTGAACAGATAGAGGCCCCTGATAATACCCTCTTTCGCACCTGCGGGCATGGCCGGTTGCAGGTAGGATTCATTCATGATGGTCAAATAATAAAACACATTTTCCCGCGCTTCATACATGCGGCGCATGCCCTCTTGAATGATCACGGCCAACTCATATGCAAAAGCGGGATCATAAGCCTTGATGGTGGGATAAGGATAGGCAAAAAGATGGCTATTCCCGTCTTGATGCTGCAATCCCTCTCCAGCCAGCGTGGTGCGGCCGGAGGTGCCGCCGACTAAAAAACCCCGCGCGCGCATATCGCAGGCTGCCCAAATCAAATCACCGATACGTTGAAAGCCGAACATAGAATAATAAATGAAAAATGGAATGGTGTTGATACCATGCGTGGCGTAGGCCGTCCCCGCGGCACTGAATGAAGACATGGAGCCGGCTTCGGTGATTCCTTCCTCCAAAATTTGCCCGTCTTTGGCTTCCTTATAATAAAGCAACGTTTCTTTATCCACGGGCTCATAAAGCTGGCCGACGTGCGAGTAGATGCCAACCTGGCGAAACAACGCTTCCATGCCGAAGGTGCGCGCTTCATCGGGGATGATGGGCACGACAAATTTGCCGATATCTTTGTCGCGCAGCAGCTTGGCGAGCAACCGCCCAAACGCCATGGTGGTCGCAACTTCGCGATCTTCCGAACCGACATAGAATTCCTCAAAGAAGTCAGCCGGTGGCATTTTGAGGGTTTCACTCTTCGGGCTGCGCGCCGGCACGTAGCCGCCGAGCTGCTTCCTGCGCTCATGCAGGTATTGCATCTCCACGCTGTCCTCGGCCGGCTTGTAAAAGGGCAGCTGGTCGATCTCTTCGTCGGAAACAGGAATGCCGAACCGCGAACGGAATTCCCGCAGCTCTTGCTCGTTCATTTTCTTTTGTTGATGCGTGATATTCTTGCCCTCGCCGGCTTCGCCCAGGCCATAGCCCTTGACCGTACGCGCGAGAATGACGCTCGGCGTGCCTTTGTTTTCCACCGCGACCTTGTAAGCGGCATAAACTTTTTCAGGGTCATGACCGCCCAGGCGCAATTTCTTGAGCTGCTCATCGGACAAATGCTCGACCAATGCGAGCAACCGCGGATCCTTTCCGAAGAAATGTTTACGAAAATAGTCTCCGTCTCTCACGATGTAATTCTGATATTCGCCGTCAACGATTTCGCTCATGCGTTTCACCAGCAGTCCTTCCGCATCCCGCGCCAACAACTCGTCCCACTCCTTGCCCCAAATGACTTTGATCACGTTCCAGCCTGCGCCGCGAAAGATCGATTCCAATTCGCGAATGATCTGGCCGTTGCCCCGCACCGGGCCGTCCAGGCGCTGCAGATTGCAGTTGACCACAAAAATCAAATTGTCGAGCTGCTCGCGCGAAGCCAGTGTAATCGCGCCCAGGGCTTCCGGCTCGTCGGTCTCGCCATCGCCCAGGAAGGCCCAGACTCTCTCGCCTCTGGTTTTTTTCAATCCGCGATCTTCGAGATAGCGATTGAATCGTGCCTGATAGATCGCCATGATCGGGCCGAGTCCCATGGACACCGTGGGGAACTGCCAAAAGTCCGGCATAAGCCAGGGATGCGGATAAGAAGACAGGCCTTTGCTGGGAGGCACTTCACGGCGGAAATTCTTCAATTGCTCAATGGAAACCCTTCCTTCCAAAAATGCCCTGGCATAAATACCCGGGGTGGCGTGTCCCTGAAAATATATTTGATCGCCGTTGAAGTTCTCGGAAGGTGCGCGAAAAAAGTGATTAAAACCGACTTCATACAAAGTGGCGCTGGACGCATAAGTGGAAATGTGGCCACCAATACCGCTTTCGGCGCGGTTGGCCCGCACGACCATGCCCATGGCATTCCATCGCACGATGCTTTTGATGCGCCGTTCTATTTCGCGGCTGCCGGGATAAGGCGGCTGCTCGCTGACCGGAATGGTGTTGACGTAGGGCGTCTGCACGGTGATCGGCAATTTAACGCCTTGCGCGTGGGCATGATCCTGCAGATGGCGCAGCAGACTGACCGCCCGTTTCGAACCGCCATCCTGTAGGACGTAATCCAACGAATCCAGCCATTCACGCGTCTCAATGTCCGCGAGAGTCATTTCGTGATTTTGATCTTTTTCTTCAGCACGCATGTCCGCTATTCCCTGATGAGTTCATCGCCTTATTTATTTATGCGAATGACTAGTTGAAGCCACAAAGTCAAAATAATTGTAGTCAAAATGATCTCAGGGCAGTGCACTGATTTTTCTCAAATCATTTGGACGATACGCTTTGAGCCCTTGTCGAATTTCAATTGGTCATTCACCTTATTTGTCTCCATATATATTATAATTACTTTTGCACAATTTTCATAGCCTCCTGCAATTTATTTTTTATTTGAGCCGGCCTCCGTAAACCTTGTGCACTGCGCTCCCGCTAGGCATGAAGAGGGTGCACTCGGCGCAATTGTGCCGTAGAATCGACTTGATTTTTCTACAAAAAACCATATCCTAAGAAAGATTTCAATCCTTGGCCGACTCACCTTGCAATTGCTCCGGTCCTACTATCTTTCGTACGGCGGCTCGTGTGTATGGTATCTTATCCTTTCGACGAGGCGACAGATGGCGGCTACGCTTCTCATTCTGCTGGGCGGAATTATAGGCATCGGCTTCATTGGTAATCTCTTTTTTGCATTGGGAAGAGCCATGCTGATCGCCCCAGCGCCGCGCTCGTTGGCGGACTCGTTTAGCTGTGGATGCTCAGTCACTATTACAATCGCCCATTTTTTTATCTGATTACGATCGGCTTCGTCAGCAGAAATTCCCGCGCAACTTGATTGACCGTTGCACTCGTATAAAGAGTGAAATTAGAATATCGAAGGAGATGCCAAGCAGCTGCCGCCCGGATCGAAAGAGCCAATCCTAAACGAGGAGATATTGATTATGACTGAGAATGGAATTGAGGAGATCCCCGAGGAAAGGAAAAGCGTGATCAAAGCGAAGAAGGCGGATCGGGCCACTGACAACATGTTCCGCATCGTTTTGAGAAACCACATGCAGTTGACTCTCCTGGCCGATAACAAGGCCGGTATGATGATCACCGTTTGTGCGCTCATCATGACGTTGTCTCTGTCCAATCTTGGCGATCTTGTGTTAAGGCCGGCAATCCTCAGCATCGGCCTGACGTGTATTGGCACAATACTCTTCGCGGTTTTTGCCACACTGCCAAGCCTTCCACCGCGCCAGAGAGGTGCGGTCGATCCTCGCAGTCCGGGGTTCAATCTGATTTTCTTCGGCCATTTCACCCAGCTCGATCTCGATACTTATTTGCGGGAGATGGAACAGGTCGTGAATAATCGCGCGGTTGTCTACGAATCTCTCATCAAAGATCTCTACGACCTTGGCAAAGTCTTGAGCGATCGCAAGTACCGCTATATCCGCGTCAGCTATGTGATCTTCATGGCCGGCCTGACCATCAGCGCCGCAATCTTGATCTACAGTCTTACCATCGCAGGATAGCGAGAATGGATCAATGTCGCAGTCGCCACGCCCGAAAATTACACCGACCGCGATCCACGCTATTTACCAGCGTTGAAGCAGTCATAAAATCGAGGAGGTGCAATCATGTTTGTAGGCCACTACGGCGTCAGTTTTTTTGCAAAGCGAATGGACACGTCCATTCCGTTGTGGATACTCTTTATCGCCGTGCAACTGGTTGACGTGTTTTGGGCCATCTTCGTTTTGCTTGGGATCGAGAAGGTCAGGATCGTTCCGGGAATCACTGCGACAAACCCTTTGGACTTATACTATATGCCCTACACGCACAGTCTTTTAGCTTCCTGTGTGTGGCTTGGCCTCGGCGCATTGGGCTACAGATTTCTCGGCACGCATCCACGAACATGGCGGGCGGGAATCATTGTCGGCGTGGCCGTTTTTTCACACTGGATATTGGATTTTCTCGTGCATCGCCCGGATTTACCACTGTATGATGACGCTTTCAAAACCGGCCTTGGCTTGTGGAACTATCCTGCATTTGCGTTTTTGCTGGAGACGGGTTTGATGTTTGGCGGCATGTTTCTGTATCTGCGCGCAAGTGAGCCGAAGACACCTCTTGGAAAATATGGCATGCCGATTTTCGGCATCTTGATGTTGTTGCTTCAAAGCAGTGTGTTTTTCGGCCCTCCTCCCGGCTCGCCCGCGGCCGTTGCAATCACGGCGCTTTTCTCGTATTTTGCCTTCGCAGGCGCAATCCATTGGCTCGAGAAACGGCGTCGATAATTGGCGTCGATCGTTTGCTCGACTCACGCAATCAACCATTGGAGCATCCAAAATGCCAATCTACGTGCAGTACTATTTCTGGCTCGCTGCCGTCTCAGTCTTCTGTTTTTTTCTGGAGCGCATCAAACCCTGGCGCAAGGAACAGAAAGTCTTTCGAAATGGATTCTGGCAGGACGTGTTCTGGCTGATATTCAACGGCCATTACGTCGGAGTAATCATCGCCATCGTTTCCGGCAGGCTCATTCAGCTCATCAATACTTTTTTCTTTGATCTTGGATTTCCGGTTCCGGAATCCCTCGCTCTGATGCAAGGCACGCCGCTATGGCTGCAATTTGTCGTTTTCTTCGTCGTCAAAGATTTCATCGAATGGAACGTGCACCGGTTGCTCCACTTGATACCCTGGCTCTGGCAGTTTCATAAACTGCATCACAGCATCGAGGAGCTGGATTGGATCGGCAACATGCGTTTCCACTGGATGGAAGCGGTAATTTACAAATCGATTTCTTATTTTCCGCTGGTTGTTCTCGGCGTGGATACCAACGTGATTTTCATCATCGCCATTATTGGTACGCTCATCGGCCATCTCAATCATTCCAATCTGCCGATCAGTTGGGGTCCGCTCAAATACCTGCTCAACTCTCCCAGGATGCACATCTGGCATCACGACGTGGTCGTATACGGCAGAGGCGGCCAGAATTTTGGCATCATGTTGAGTGTATGGGACTGGCTTTTTGGTACCGCCTATCTGCCGGAAGAGGGCCGGCCGGAACGTTTGGGCTTTGCAGGTATGGAAGCTTTTCCGCGCCGCCTCTTTGAGCGGTTGTTGTATCCCTTTTACAAATCGGGCAGATAACGACACGGCAAGCTCAGCGTCAGCCTTTTGAGAGTTCGGCGATGTTCGCCTGCAGAAAAAGCACAAGCGCCCGGGCGGTGAACTTCTTAAGAGTCCACAGCAGCAAATGCTCATTTCTGAACCCCGATTTGGAACAAAAACGTCTCATCTCACATCAACCAATCTATCGATATAATCGTTCGATTCGGTCGAGAAACTGCAATCATTTGTTTCTGAAGATCTTAATACTGGTCAAAAATCGCCACTTCATCGTGGCACACTTTCTGTTAGTAAGTTATATGGCCTTGCAACCAGCACCGACGAGGGGCTTATATACTCAATCATGGCGGAGCATTTTCTTAAGCTCAATTACTAAATAGGGCTCATTAGAAAAACTGTTAAGGACTTGCTAGTCGCAATACATTTTGGGCGAGCTGTGTGACCATCTCAGCACAAACTTCTTGCACCTCTTCATCGATTAGGCATTTCATCCAGCATCCAGCTCATGCTCGGCTTCCCAGATTTCTTTAATCCTAAGCGATTCCCGCCCATCGTTGCAAATACTCGGTACTTTGGAAGGGGATTCTTGGTCCTGCGCCAGTTTTTTTGAATTGATCGCGGCCTTGGATGTCATTTATGCTGCCTCCGTCCGGGAACTAAACAAGGAATGCTAAAATCTCCAGTTGCAACCGCAGTGAGAACTATGCTCGCAAACACTCGCATTCTCGTTATTGGCGATGATCCCATATCGCAGCAGGTCATTTCCCAGTCCCTCGCAAGGAAAGGGGTTCAGGTGTGCTGTGCAGGGGATGGTGAAGCCGGGCTGGCGCAGCTCGCTCAGAACTCCATAGATGCTGTGATCGCCGATCACGTCATGCCAGGGCTCGACGGCCTTGCCCTGCTGCAGAAGATGAAGGAAATGGCCATTGAGGTGCCGCTCCTCATGGTGATCGGGAATGACTCGATTCCTCACGCTCTCCAAGTCGGGCACCTGATCGGAGCAGACTATCTCACCAAACCCATCAATCCTGATACACTCCTCGCGGTGCTGCAAAACGCGCTGCACAAGCGCGAATCGCGACGCGAAGCCAGGCAGGTGCGCCATGCGCTGACAATCGGTAATCATCTTTGCGGCTTGATACACGAATCCCGAGCTATGAAAGAGATTTGTAATCTGGTAGCCGATTTGGCTGAAACCGATTCGACCGTGTTCATCCAGGGAGAGACCGGCACCGGCAAGGAAATGGTCGCAAAAGCAATTCACCACGGGAGCCGGCGGAAAGATAATCCGCTGATCGGATTCAATTGCGCAGCACTTACCGATACTCTGCTCGAGAGCGAGTTGTTTGGTCATGAAAAAGGCGCATTCACCGGTGCCTCGAAAGCCAGAGCCGGCCGTTTCGAGCAAGCAAACGGCGGCACGGTATTCATTGACGAAGTCGGCGATATGCCGCCTGCGACACAAGTCAAATTGTTGCGGGTACTGCAAGAAAAGGAATTCGAGCGCGTTGGCAGCAGCGCAACTGTGAAAGTTGACGTTCGCATCATTTCGGCAACCAATAAGGATTTAAACCATGCTGTAAAAGCGGGAAACTTTCGTGAAGACTTGTATTACCGCCTCAACGTCGTGCTCATCCAGGTGCCTCCGTTGCGCGAGAGATTGGAAGATCTCCCGCCATTGGCTCTCCATTTCTTGCAAGAATATGCCACTCGATGCCATAAAGAAATCAACCGTGTCGCGCCTGATGCCATGCAGCTCCTGACCTCCCACCGCTGGCCCGGCAATGTGCGCGAGCTGCAGAATGTGATCGAGCGCAGCCTGGTCCTGGAAAAAAGCTCGGTGTTGACCAGTAGAACAATAGCGAGCTGTTTGCAGCCCAATGCGCAACAGAATGATCGCGCATTCTCCATGGACCGGCCGTATCACGAGGCAAAAGATGAGCTGCTCCACCGCTTTGATCGTGATTATATCGCCGGTTTATTGAAAAAACACGAGGGCAACATTACCAAAGCCTCGGAAGAAGCGGGCTTGGGATACAGAAACTTCTATGAAAAGATGAAAAAGTACGGCCTCAGCAAATGGGAGTTCAAAAATGGTCGCTCCATTTGAATCTCGGACTTCCCCGTTACAATACTGCCCACGGATTGATAAATCCCACTGATGCCAGCCCCAGCCGTGGGCTTCGTCAATCCGTGCGGCGCATAAACTTTCAGGCGTTTACCCTACGATTTGTTCGCTCATTTCCCAAGCCGTAACCAACCTGCGCTCCTCTTTTCCCATCTTCATCTCCCCAGTACTGACGCTTGCTTGTCCCCAATCGCTCGTTGTAACTCCGTTTAGTTAGGGCGCTTAGCCATTCAAACTCAGAATAAAATTCTAACTTTTTTGTTGCCAACGGATAGATTAAGACCAACGGATGAAAAGACTAAAGGTTTTATCCGTTGGACTTAATCTATCCGTTGGGGCCGCCCGCAGGGCTACAGTTTTCAGCTTGTCTGAAATTCCGTTGTAGCCCATTAAAGGTGAAATCTGTGCTTTGAATTTTGGGTTTCCGACTCGTTCGGGTTATGCCATTATTGAACAAGTTCGCTTTTTTCATGCTTTTTACATCACAATTATGTCGGCACAAGCATAAGAATGGCAGAATTCTTTGCTCCGGCTGGTCCCCCCATCGGCATTTGCCATTTCTCCTGTATAACTCATAACTCAATGAGTTCGAAACAAATACGCAGCTCGCGTCTTGACTGTTGGCGCGTTTCAGGGGCAGAGGAATTTTGTTGGCATGCTCATTGCCGAAATGGATGTCATCAAGAAATCGTTATTGGCCTTGCCAATTCCAAAACAGAGTCGAGAAACCATCTGGCCCGCTGGCCTGCAGTTGGATCAGCGTATTTGAAACAGATGAGGTCAAACGCAAACAGTGACGGGGCAAGCAGCAATGAACAATCAAAAGGATCAAGTTATATCCGCTGCAGAGCTCGTTGAAGTTATCAGACGGCGCAAAATGACGCTGTTCCTGAGCTTCATCGGCGTATTGATTCCGATTCTCTGCTATAATTATTTTTCAACGCCTCTCTACGAAGCTACGGCCACTGTTGGTTTTGAGAATTATAGCAAGAGCACCGTCGTGGATTTTGACCCGACCCGGTCTCTTTCTCGGGCGAGTTTCGTCACCAATCAAATCCAGCAGATGCGAACCACGGTTTTTGCGCAGCACGTCTATGACGAGCTGTCGGCATCTCAACCCAACCCGCTCAAACTGCCGCAACCCCTGCCTTCCGAAGTTGAGGTTGAAACCTACGTGATCAACGAAATAGCCAGCCATCTTTCCATTCGACAGATTAATGAGACCGATTTCGTTGCCATCACTTATGTGTCTGAGAATCCTGCATTGGCAGCGACGATCGCGAATGTGGCGGCCAGAGTTTTGCAGGCCATCAACCTCCATATCCGGCGCCAGGAATATGCCAGCATCAAAAACTTCATTGATGACCAAATCCGTGTGGTAAGTGAAAGGCTTCACAATGCCGAAGAAGCGCTGAGCGCCTATAAGACCCGCACCCAAATCACTTCCATCGACGATGAATCCAGAGAAATACTGCAGCGGACCACGCAGGCAGAGGTCCTCCGCAATCGTATAAAGGCCGATCACGACGCCGCACAGCAGAAATTGGTTTTTATCAATAACAAGCTCGGCGCGCAGAAGCGCGATCTCGCCAACGCCGTGGTGCTGATTACGGATCCGCTGACCGCCAAATTGAAGGAGCGCCTCATTGAGCTTAATGTTCAATACTCCAGCCTCCAGGCGCAGGGCCGCCCCGCCCAACATCCCAAGATGGTCGAGCTGCGTGCGGAAATCGAACAAACCAGACAGGAACTTGTGCGCACCACGCAGGAAGCTCTCCAGGGAGAGAAACTTAAAGGTATGATAGACCCCGTTTCCGAGCTCAAGAAAAATCTGGAGGAATCTATCCTGTTGGAAGTAGAGCTACGGGCCCTGCAGGCGCAGAGCGCCAATTTGCAGGAGACCGTGAATCATTATAACGATCGCTTGAAAAAGCTGCCCGGACAGGAACTTGAGTTGGTCCGACTGATGCGGGACCAGGAAGTCAACAGCAAGATCTATGTTCAGCTTCTGGAGGAGCACGAGCAGGCAAGGATTCACGAAGCAGCGGAAATCATCAACATACGGATCATCGAACCGGCAATTACACCCCTGGACCCCGCACGGCCGAGAAAAATGGTCAACCTGAGCATTGGTTCATTTGCCGGAGTGATGATCGGGCTGTTATTGATATTCGGCCGGGAATTCATGAGAGACTCGCCGAGAACGCCGGAGGAAATCGAGCACACGCTGCATCTACCCGTATTGGTCTCCGTGCCCCAGGTCAAACATCGCCTGTTATTCTCGATGAACGGAGAGCACCGCCGGCGGTGGCTGCTCACCCCCAAAGCTGCCGACCCCATGCTCTATGATGCCTTTTCTCACTTGTGGAGCTCAGTCGTCAAATCAGCGCCGCGAAACGGCGGCTGTGTGCTGACGATCGTCAGCGCGTGCGCTTCGGAAGGAAAATCAACCGTTGCCGCCAACCTGTCCGTTATGGCGGCACAATACGGGAAAAAGACGATTCTCATAGATGGTGATGTGCGCCGGCCGACTTTGCACGAGGTGTTTGATGTCCCCGCTTCGCCCGGCCTGACGAACCTGGTGAGCGAGGCCAGCCGGTCTTTTTCCGAGTTCTCGGATCATGGCGCACCCCTGCATCTGAGTGAGCTCGAAGCGCAACTGTCCAATGACTTTCCAGGACGACGGAAATTTCACAGCGAGCGCCAGGCCATGCATGTTTCCGTCCTCAAGGCATTACAACAAACCTCCGCGCTCGAAACGTTGCGGATTCTTTCAAGCGGGAACAGGCTGGTCAAACCCCACATGCTGTGGAGCTCACCGATGATCGAGGAAATCATTGCGCTCTTGCGAGTGGCTGCCGACCTGATTGTGATAGATTCGCCGCCGGTCCTCGGCATGCCCGACGCTTCCTTCATCGCAAGCCACGCGGACGGTATCCTATTGTGCGTTGAAGCCGCAAAAACGGACAAGAAAGTGTTGCAACGCACCGTGAGATCTTTGGAGAATGAACGCAGCAAACTCATGGGGGTGGTGTTGAACAAAGTCGATCCGCTGACGACCTACGGCGGTTGTAACTACTACCAGAAAAATTACAAGGGCCTGAACGCCGTAAAAAACCTTTTTTGAGAGTCGTTCATAACTATCTAGCGAAGCTTCGCCTCAAACCGACGAG
>JBOHQX010000094.1:0-24395 GCA_050732395.1 bacterium | reverse complement strand
CACAGCGCGGCGTAGCCGCAACAAAAAAAAACTCACGCAGAGCCTCGCAAAGATTCGCAAAGACTTCCGGCTGGCAAAGTCGCAACCAAAAACTTTGCTAAAAATGCAAAGTTTTACAAGTTTGTATTACAAAGTGCGCTGATTCTTCTTGATGCTTATCTGGGGTTCGAAAGTTTGGAGGGGAAATATGCCAGTGGTATTGAGGGTTCAGGGATACAGATTTTGGTATTATGAAGCTGACCTTATTGTGCCAATTGCCGTTCCCAATCTCGATGACGTTAAAGCGTTTGCTGCCAAGCTGCATGCGAAAGGTAAACCTTGGAAAGGCGAAGCTTTTGGTTGGCAAGCGGAGTACAATCCAGTAAAACGTGAACCGCCCTTGGAATCCAAGATGATATTCACCCCGGCGGACTTTTGTATTGGAGAAAGCGGCATTTGGCTTTTTTCTCTAATGTGGGAGCGAGGTAGAGATGCAGAGCCGGTGGAGTTTGTGGATGATAGGAATATCCAGAAGGAATAGTCGTCCCAAACACTATTACATTTTACAGGACGTTAAACGTGCAAACCACTTTCATTGTGTTGTTCGTCTGCTTTTCAGTTAATATTCTCGCTCAAACCCGAACGCAATCCGCAGACTGGATCGATTTATCCAACAAGTCAGACGAGGCGGTTGCTAAAATTTTGGAAGGCGAGGCTGTTGTTTTAGCGGAATCTCCCGCTGAAGAGGCCGCAGAGCGTGTGCGTAATTTGCAATCCCAAGAGAAAATCGCACTACAAAGCTTTGAGCAGAAAAAGTTGTTGTTTGAAGAGGAGGTGGACACTGGGGCAGCATCAAGGGAGATGGCACAAAAAATATTTACAAGTTTACAGACGGATTCAACCAATCTTGCCGCCCAACTCGATCTTTATGAACGCACTTGGCAGCGCCTGCGCGAGCGCCTGAATAAATTTCCGTTCAAAGCTGTGGTTCTGGCAAAAGCCATTTATGCCGGCGATTTAGTGCTTGTCAAGGAGAGAATGCTCTTTGAATCTGGCCGGGCCGCCATTCTTCAAATCAATGGCTTAAGGATTATCTCCGAGACATTGGTTAAAAATAATATTCTTGTGCGTGATGTTATAGAAGCTGCCACTGAAGGAAAAGCAGATTGTCAGCCACGCGAGTGGAAAACCATCGAAGCTGGGACACGCCGGGTGATTTATCTTTATGGTATTTACGACACTTATCCGCTTTCCGAAGGGACGACGCTCTCTAATGTGGCCGCACAATTGCAGTTGCCCGTGGAAGTGCAGTTGATTTCTAATTACAGCAAAACTGCGTTGGTCAATCTGCCGTCAAATGTGCAGCAGGAAATTCAAACAATGCTGGTCACCGCAGAGCGGGCCAATAACGAAACCCGAACAAATCTGAACACGTTGGTACATCAAGAAAGACAGTTTCTCTTGAATAGTGGCATAGTGGAGACCAAGGATGTTTTGAGAAATAGATTCGATGATCTCAAGGTACAAATGGACACGAAACGTCGGGATTTGGAGGCCAAACGTCGAGCCTTCGAAAGCGCTTCTCAAGAATTGACAAATCATCTGAATGACGAGCAGCGCATTGAAATTGTCACCCAATCCGATTTGGAACGTAATCGTTCTGAGGATAGGATTAAAGCAAAACTAATAAGCGAGTGCCTCACGCAATTTCGTACCACTACTAGGTCGCTTTATAGCCAGGAAACGAGCAAAGTGCTCAATTATCGGCTTGTCGAGACTTCATCAAAGAGCTCGTTCCGACAAGTGCGCTTGCAAGCGGCAAAAATTCTCGGTATTTATCTCTCATCGAGCGATGGGGACATCAAATACACCGCTTCAGTGGCATTTCGGTTTGGATTTGACTATGTGCCTGTTGATGGCGAGACTACAACCCATAAACCGGGAGACAAAATGGCGTCGCCAAGCGCCTCCGCAGCGAAGCCGGTTTCCCAGCCGGTCTATCGCTGGTATTCGATTGAAGCCGGTATAACCAATGATCGGTCCCTGGCCGACCAATTACAGCAGGCATACGCGCGCCAGGGCTTCGAAGCTGCAGTTGAGGATTATTGGGATGATTCATTTGGGCGCAAGCGCAGCCGCGTGTTGATCGGAATGTTCAAGACCAAAGAAAGCGCCGCCAAGAAAGCAGCGGAATTGGGTGACAAGCTTGTGGCCAGTTATCGCATCGTGGGAATTGAATAACCTCCAAGGGTCATTGATGGATTGATGGATAGTTGGATGTTGGGAGAAATAAAACTATAGTGATCCATCAATCCAGTAGCCCAGTAGTCCGGGCGTCCAGGTAACCGGTGATCTGCCATTAACATATGAAAGGATTTTGGCAAATAGCTCTCAGCTTACTGTTCAAAGTGCAGAAGGATATCAGGACTTTCTTTTTAAGTCTCTTCAGGATTTTAAGAGAGTATACATCAGCCTTCACAAGGTATTATTGTATTTACAGCACGATTCAAGAATTATCAATACTGTTGGCATAATGTTTCAGAAAGTCCAAACTACCGAAAAAGTATTCTTAATTGCGTTTGAGCAATTGCGGATGCTGGTGATCGAGAAGAAGCAACATGAAATTGAGATGCAGTATAAAGAAATACTGCGACCGTTTGCTGGCGATTTGGATAAAGCATCTAACGAGCTATCGAAAGAATTTACGCGTTATTTAGCTGAAGTGGGAAAATATTATCAATCACTTAGGTCGGATGGTACTAGTTCCAGTCTAACAATCTTGTGATGCGCTCAACGTCAAAGGTAGTCTTCGATACAAAGCGGGAGTAATGCCATGCAGATCATTTATAACGCGAAAACCGATTTGCTTTACATCCGTCTTGACGACAGAAAACAACCGCTCGTTAACCGGCACGTGACCGAAGACGTCGTACTCGACCTCGGCGAAGGCGACCGCATTGTCGGCATTGAGGTTTTGGAAGCTTCCCAGTATTTAAATTTGGACTAACTGTCGCCGGTGAAATACGATATTGCGACGACAATGGGATGACGTAAACTGAACTTTATCGCGTTAATGCCTTAGCCGTGTAATTTATGCAAAAAAAGCAAAAAATCTCACGCAAAGGCGCAGAGCCGCAAAGGTCACGCAAAGTTTTCCTTTGCGGATTCTCTGCGTCTTTGCGCCTTTGCGTGCGCCCTTAGCTTTTTGGTTCCGGCTCGTCCGGGTTATGATTTGGAGAACGAAAATGTCCCAAGCTATTCAAATCATCGAAGCGCACGCCGTTGATGAAAAACACATTGAACTCAAACAACCGCTTGCGAAAAGCGCTGGCAAAGATTTCAAAATCGCGATTTTGGCAACGATTTCAGCTCATGATCGCATCCTGGAAAGCTTAAAACAAGCTTATCTCGGCATGACCGATGTTGAAAAAGCGTTTGAAATCAACCTGGCAGAAGAAGGGTTGGCAATTGCGCCTGAAGTTTCTGTTAAAAATGGAGAACAGGATAAATGGTGGGAGTAACGAGAGGAGAAGTCTGGCTGACTGATCTCGACCCGACCAGGGGTAGCGAGCAACAGGGCATCCGGCCGTGCCTGGTGATTAGCAATAACGTTTCCAACGAATTTGCCCCAACAGCCTGTGTGTTGCCACTGACAAGCAATCTGAGCGGCACAAAATTTCCAATCAATGTATTGTTAAAGACTGCCGAGTCTGGGCTAAAAGTTGATTCGCTTGTTCTTGTCGGCCAGATCAGAACGATCGCAAAAGAAAGGCTGCTTCGCAAATTGTCAGAAATTGATACTGCCAAGATCCTTGAGGTTGAGACAGCTTTGAAGATATATCTCGACATCCGCCATTAAAAGAATAACAAGTTAATGTTCGAACCCATCAAAAAAACTCTCCAATCTTCTTCCGCCCTCGAACAGATTATTTCTGCCGCGCAGGCGAAGGAAAAGTTCACGATCAAAAACGCCGCCGGCTCATTGTCGAGCTTGCTGGTTTCGCTTTTGACCGAGCGCAATATTGCGCCGGGCTTGTGCATTGTGCCCTATCTTGACCAGGCCGAGCATGTGCGCGATGAATTAGCGGAATTGCTGCCGCAGCGCCGTGTGGTACATTTTCCGCCTTCGAAAGCATTACCCTGGGGACACCGCGACGTGCCCACGGTGACCCAGCAGCTCGAAGTCGTAGAAAGCCTGCTCAATCTGGCCAATCGTGAAAACCCCAAGCCGGATCCTGCTCCTATTATCGTGGCGACGGCGAAAGCGCTGTTCACTTCGCTGGTGGAAATGAAAATCCTGGCGGCTAAGAAGATTCAGATCAAAGTCGGCGACGAGCTGCCGTTTGAAACATTATTGCATCAGCTCATGGACATGGGCTTCGAGCGCCAGCCGGTCGTGGAGCAGGCGGGCGAGCTGAGTGTGCGCGGCGGCATTATCGATTTGTTCCCATTTTCACGCGATTTACCTTTACGCCTGGAATTCTGGGGCGATAAGATCGAATCCATTCGCGAGTTCGATCCTGCCACGCAGCGCTCGGAAAACGTAATCACTGCTGTGCTGCTCTTCCCTCAAAACATCGAAGAAGACGCAGGCAGCCAAAATTCAAGAACCAAGAAGGAAGCCGCTAAGGGCCCTGCGACCCTCTGCGACTACTTGCCCGCTGAGACACAGGTTTATATCCTGCAAGCGGAACATATTGCCGCCTCGCTCGCCGACAAAAACGTCGATAAGGACGAGGAAGAATGGCTGGGAGCGGATTTGGCTTTGGAGGAAGATGACGATCTTTGGCAGGAATTCTCCAATCGTATCAAAAGATTCCCGCAAATCATTTTTTCAAATTTTCTGACCAAAGCAGCGACCAAATCCTTCGATTGCAGAGCCGTGCATCAACCCGCGCTCCACGGCGATTTGAAGGCGCTGCGCCGCGAGCTGGAAACGATTGTTGCGAAATCGCAACGGCAGCCTGAAATCTTCATGGTGTGTGAATCCGCTTCTCACGCCGAACGTTTGTCCGAGCTGCTGCATGAAAGCGGCTTCGATGAGTTCCGCCTGCAGTTCATCACCGGCATGTTGTATCACGGGTTTGCCATGCCGGATATCGGACTGGCCGTTTACACCGATCACGAGTTTTATGGCCGCCACCGCCGCCCGCAACGCCGCCGCCGCCTGAAAGAGGGGCTGACGTTCCGCCAGCTCAAGAGCTTGTCCAGAGGAGATTTCGTGGTGCACGTCGATCACGGCATTGGGGCGTATCAGGGCTTGCAGCATATTAGAGTCGGTAGTCACGAGCGTGAGTGTATCGTGATCCATTACGAAGGTAACGACAGGCTCTTCGTGCCATTGGACAAGATGGATCGCGTACAAAAGTACACCTCGCGCGAAGCGGCCGCGCCCAAAGTGCACAAGCTCGGTTCGCCGGATTGGGAACGGCTCAAGGCGCGTACCAAGAAGCGGCTCAAAGATATTGCCAAAGATCTCATCACGCTGTATGCTACGCGTAAAGCGCAAATAGGGATCGCATTTCCGCCGGACACTTTGTGGCAGAAAGAGTTGGAAGCTTCTTTTGAATTTGAAGAAACACCGGACCAGACGCGCGCGATTGAGGAAGTCAAGAAGGACATGGAAACTGAACGGCCTATGGATCGCCTGGTGTGCGGTGACGTCGGTTTTGGCAAAACCGAGGTGGCGATACGTGCGGCCTTCAAGGCGGTGCAGGACGGCAAACAGGTGGCGATCCTGGTGCCGACCACGTTGCTGGCGCAGCAGCATTTCAACACCTTTGGCGAACGACTGAAAAAATATCCCGTGCGCATCGAGATGCTCTCGCGCTTCCGTTCCGCAAAAGAACAAAAGGAAGCGGTGGCTCGGCTCAAAGATGGCGGAGTCGACGTCGTCATCGGCACGCACCGGCTGCTGTCGAAGGACGTGGGTTTCAAAGACCTGGGCCTGGTCGTGATCGACGAGGAACAGCGCTTCGGCGTGCGACACAAGGAGCGCTTGAAGAGCTTAAAGATCAACGTCGACGTGCTCGCGCTCTCGGCCACGCCCATTCCGCGCACGTTGCACATGTCGCTCATGGGCGTGCGTGACATGACCAACATCAACACGCCGCCGCGAGACCGCCAACCGATTCACACCGAAGTGGCGCAGTTCGAGCACGATTTGATCCGCCAGGCGATTTTGCGCGAGATTCATCGCGGCGGGCAGGTGTTTTTCGTTCACAATCGCGTCAGCTCGATATACCGCATGGCCAGCGTGCTGCGGCGCCTGATTCCGGAGGTGGAAATCGGCGTGGCGCACGGGCAGATGAAAGAGCACGAGCTGGAAAAAGTGATGCTGAGTTTTATCAATCGCGAACGCAACGTGCTGGTTTCGACGATGATCATCGAATCTGGCCTTGACCTTCCCAACGTGAACACGATGATCATCAATCGCGCCGACCGCTTTGGCCTGGCCCAGCTTTATCAATTGCGCGGGCGCGTGGGCCGCAGCAGCCAGAAGGCGTTTTGTTATTTGTTGATTCCACCGATTCGCAATTTGTCGATCGAGGCGATCAAGCGTTTGGAAACGGTTGAGGAATACACCGATCTCGGCAGCGGCTTTCAAATTGCCATGCGCGATTTGGAGATTCGCGGCGCCGGCAACTTGTTGGGCGCGGAGCAAAGCGGCATGATCGACGCCATTGGGTTTGATTTGTATCAACGAATTCTGGAGGAGGCCGTGCGTGAGACGCGGCGCGAGGCCATGCCGGAAGCTGAGCCCTTGCCCGTGCAACACGATGAGTGCAAAGTCGAGCTGGACGGCGACGCGTACTTGCCCGATGATTATGTGAGCCTGCCTACGGAGCGTGTAGCGATTTACCGGCATCTTGCCGAAGCGAAAAAGCTGTCGGAAATCGAAGCTATTGCGGAGGAGTTGAAGGATCGTTTTGGCCGCTTGCCGGTGCCTGCTCAAAATCTGTTAGGCCTGGCGAGCGTGCGTTTACTCGGCACGATTCTCGGCCTGCGCAATTTGCGTATTTTTTCACGTGAGAGCTTCGCCATATTTGCCGAGGAAGTCACACCCGCACCGGGCGAGACCTTCAAAAAATGGGTCAATTCGCTCCTCAATCGCGCGCCGTATAAGCTTGAGTTCTTTCAAAACGGCGGCTTGGGCTTCCGCTTGCGTGTGCCCAAAGGTGAAACGGGGTTACCGGCGACGGTGAGGTTGTTGGCGAGTTTGACGGAAGGGGAGAGGCACCGGGAAGTGCCGAAGATGAATTTGTTTGGGTATTGAAACTGATTTCATGCAAAGACACAGGGGTGCAGAAGTTTTTGCTCGTGTTTGAGACAAACCTCGGAGCGTGTCATTCAAGATGAATCTCGTTGAGCATAGTTACGAGTGTGGTGTGTAGGGATCTGCAGCTTCAACGGAATGAGCAAATTGGATGGATCTTGGCGTGCATGCAAATGTTAATCCTGATAAGTATTTAGGATCACAAATTTTGCAGGCAAAACAGATGAAGAATGAAACTCTAAGCTTCCTCGATGGCAGAATCACTATCGACCCCGAAATCTGCAACGGCAAGCCGACGATCAGGAGTACCAGGATGACGGTACAGACAATTTTGGAATTCTTAAGCGCCGGTGAGAGCCACGAAGAAATTTTGCACCAATACCCTTCGTTAACGTCCGAGGATATCAAAGCATGTTTGACGTTTGCGACGATGCTGATGAGTCACAGCTACATCGTTAAGATGACGGCATGAGTATGGCCAAGTATCTCATAGACGCCCAACTGCCGTATTACTTTTCTTTGTGGTCGGGCGAAGATAGAATTGAATGTATCGGTTGACATATGATGTAAAATCGCATCGCAAAAATTCCCCTACGCGGATTTGGCGCTCAGACAAGACTACATGGTGATCGGCATCGAAGCCGATGATTTGCGGATATTGAACGATCTAGGCCGACCGTATCTGTATCCTGCAATGATTTCAGGACAAAATAATCTCAAATTGTTTTGCCACTAAATTCTATACCAGTTTCACAAGTTTCATGTGCCGAGCTGGTCGCGGGACATGTCGATTAGTGTATTGCCATTCTCCATAAAAATGTATATGTGCTGTATTTATTAGTCCAGGTGTACGGGCCATGCTTAGCCCTCCAGCAAAAATTGTCTTGCTTTTCAATCATTTAGCCAATAATTTTTACTATTCCAAACCAAGAGGAGACGAGCATCGAAATGGCGAGGACCATTTCAATTTCTAATCAAAAAGGCGGCGTTGGAAAGACGACCACCGCCGTAAACGTTGCGGCATGCATCGCGGTGTCGGAAAATCCCGTGCTGCTCATCGATATGGATCCGCAGGCGAACACCACGAGCGGTCTGGGCGTCGACGCCAAAAAGGTGCGTAACAGCATCTACGAAGTTCTGATTAACGATCTCGATATCAACGACGCCATCGTGAGAACGGAATTGGACTGGTTGGATTTGCTGCCCTCGCATATCCGCCTGGTGGGTGCAGAGCTGGAGATGGCCAGCAGCATTGCCCGGGAAAAAATTTTGCAACGCGCCCTTGCCAAATTGAAGCAACGTCCGTATAAATACGTCTTCATCGACTGCCCGCCTTCCCTGGGTTTGCTGACGTTGAATGCGCTCACCGCCGCCGATTCCGTGCTGATTCCGATTCAATGCGAATACTATGCGCTCGAGGGCTTGAGCCAATTATTGAATACGGTTCGCCTCGTGCAGAAGCATCTCAACACGCGGCTCGAGATCGAAGGGGTGCTGCTCACGATGTACGATGGCCGCTTGAATCTCAGCCGGCAGGTGGCGGACGACGTGCGTAAATTCTTCGGCAACAAAGTTTACAAGACCAGCATCCTGCGCAACGTACGCTTGAGCGAAGCCCCCAGTTACGGCAAGCCCATTATTCTTTATGATGCCGTATGCAGCGGCGCGGACAACTACATGAACTTAGCCACCGAGATTTTGAAGAATGGTCAGTAAACGATTGGGCCGCGGGCTGCAGGCGCTGATTCCGGCGGTGGAGGGCGAAGACGGCGAAAAGCCCGAGGCCATTCGCACCATCGAGCTCTTCCGCATAGCGCCCAACCCTTTCCAACCACGCATGGACTTCGATCCTGCCAGTCTCGCCGAGCTCAAACAGTCTATCTCCAGCAACGGCTTGATTACACCCGTTACGGTGCGGCCCTTCGGCAACGGATTTCAATTGATTGCCGGTGAGCGGCGCTTGCGGGCCGTACAGGAATTGGGATATGAATCCATTCCGGCCTACGTCTTGGAAGTCACGGACGATACGCGCATGCTGGAATTGGCGCTCATCGAAAACGTGCAGCGCGAGAATCTCAATCCCATCGAGGAAGCGCAGGGTTATCAGAGACTGATCGAAGAATGCCGGCTAACCCAGGAAGAAGTGGCGCGCAAAGTCGGGCGCGATCGCACGACCATTGCCAATGCCCTGCGTTTGCTCAAGCTGGCAAGCTCCATTCAAGACAGCTTGCGCAAAGGCGAGCTGTCGGCCGGACATGCGCGCGCTTTGTTGGGCCTGCCGGACAATGCCTCGCAACTGGCGGTTTGTAAGAGAATCCTCAAGGATCAACTCAGCGTCCGCCAGGTTGAAAGGCTGGCGCAACAAGGCGCTAGAAGCAAGAAGTCAAACAAGAAGAGAGACGCGGAGGTGCCGTTCGACCTGCGCGAAGCGGAAAGCATACTGCAACGCATTTTGGCAACGAAAGTGCGCATCCAAAAACGCGGCAAGGGCGGAGTTTTGGAGGTGGAGTTTTATTCCGCCGATGATCTCGAAAGAATTTTAGAGTTGTTGCAAAAAATTTCAGAGTGATAATAATTTACCGGCTGGTTGTGTCGGAGCGACCGGCCATTTTTTGACTCAATCACCGGCCAATTTCCGCGATTTCAAGTCGAGAAAGCTATTGACTTTTTAGCGCAGATTGGCTATCATTATTTCTTTCGAAAGGTAGCCCGAGCGAAGTAAAATAGGATACGAGCTCTTTGGAAGCACCTTGCAAGTGATCCGAGCTGCGCGTGCATTTTCCCTTTGGATCATTTCCATTTGTTGGATGCCGAACCTCGAAATGTGAGGGAGGGAAAGGTAAACACCATGAAAAAGAAACGCGAGCGCAGAATCTCCGTACTGCTCATTCCGGATGACAATGCCGAGCCCCACAGTTTTCGTTTGAGTTGGACCACGGCCAAGTTCATGATTGTAATCGTGGGTGTGTTGATCTTGCATATGATCGGCGGTGTTATTGGTTATTGGCGACTTTCAAATGTCACCCGGGAAAACACCGAGTTGGAGCGTTCCAATACCCGCCTGTTGGAAGACAACAAACGGGTTTACCGGTTGGCGGCCTTGCTGGAAGAGATGGATAAAGATCAAGGCAAGATTATGAGCCTCCTGGGGGTTGATAATCGTAACGGCCAGCGGGGCGGCGTCAAAATGTCAATGGCATCTGACGGCAGCACAAAACCGGAATCAGACTTCGAGCCAGCTTCCACGGAGATGACGCTGTCCTCCGGCGGCGAAGCCGCTTCGACCGAACTCCGTGGTAATTTTTTGCGATCTCCGAAAAATGCTGATGGCAAAGTTCCGCCGCATTGGCCGTCGCTGTTGCCGGTGGAAGGTTATCTTTCCCGCGATTTTGTGCGCAATCCGTGGTTTCCATTTGACGAGCATCCCGGCATCGACATCGCCGGCAAGCAGGGTTCGATCGTAATGGCCGCCGGCGATGGTTACGTACTCTATGCCGGCTGGCATTTGGAACTGGGCAACGTCGTTATTTTGCATCATGGTGAAAGCCTGTTTTCATTGTATGGGCACAATGATCGCCTTTTGGTGCGCGAGCGCGAGTACGTGCGCCGTGGCTCCGCGATCGCCCTGCTGGGAAGCTCCGGGCATAGCTCCGGCCCGCATCTGCATTTTGAAATTTGGCAAGAGGGCAAGGTTATGGATCCCCGCCAATATGTGCTGGCATTCCGCAGCGAACCTCGCGTAGCGGTTAAATAAAGAGCAACGAACGAACAACCTGAGGTCAAAATGCTGGGGAAAAAAGAGATGGAAGATTTTGACAAAAGCGCTGAGCTGAATTCGATCATAGGGCGGGGATCGGTCATTGAGGGCAATCTCAAAGTGCAAAGCAGTATGCGCGTCGATGGCCGAATCAAGGGGCAAATTCAGGTCACCGAATCCCTGGTCGTCGGCAAGGACGGCGAGATTGACGGTGAGATTCGCGCCAAAAACATCATCGTCGGCGGGCGCGTAAAAGGAAAGATTTTTGCGAGCGGCAAAGTCGTGCTCGAAGCCAAGTCGAGTTTCCAGGGTGAGCTGAAAACTTCGAAGCTGGTGATCGACGACGGCGCGGTGTTTGACGGCACTTGCTCGATGAGCGACGGCGCGAAGATACTGGCGTTACCGGACAGCGGCGACAGCCGTCAACAAAATGCGGGCTTGCGCAAGGAAATCGGCGCGGGTGTGTAGGCGGCGTCTCTCTGCCTACCCTGGCGCTGCGAGCGTGCCATGCGTAGCGGCGAAGTCTCAACCAAAGTGATGCCAAAAATCTCGAAGCAAAATGCCACTGGCAATTTGCGCAATTTTGCCACATATACGGATCTAGGATTGCGCTTCGCCGTGGCCGCGGCGCTTGGCGGTGCGGGCGGTTATTGGCTGGATGGCAAGCTGGGGACGTCCCCGGTTTTTTTGATCCTGGGCGTCATGTTGGGCGGGGTCGCGGGCTTTGTGAATCTTTATCGCACGACCATTCGCCTGACACAAGAAGAGAAAGCGCAGATCAAGGCAAAGCAGCAGGCGGGACCGCCTGGGCGTGATCACTGACAAATAAAAGATTTGAATGGCTCGCACGATCTTATATGCCTTGTGGTTGAGCGCTGGGCTGGCGCTGGTCAGTTTTTCCTCGCTATGGTGGGCGGCCAATAAATCACAAAGAATCTTCATGGTGGTCTTGTTTGGCGGTCTGATTTTGCGGCTCCTCATCGTCGGGGCCGCGGTGTTCTGGGTTTGGAAATTCACCCAGCTCGACCGTAAGACCTTTACGGTGATGTTGTTGAGCTCCTATTTCATTTTTCAAATCATTGAAACGACGATCCTGCAAAGACTTCTTAAGCGCATGAAATTGGCGAGAAGGGTGTGACCTCTTTGGCGGCCATTTTTTTTCCTGGAGCATTTTCAAGCGTTAGCGATACTACTACGCATGCCGCCGGTGAAGAAAACATCGGCAATGTCATCATCCACCACATCAGTGACAGCAATACTCTCGAGCTCCCCTTCATCGGCGAAGTTCATTTGCCGCATTTCGAGTTGTTGGGTATTGATTTCTCCATCACGAAGCACGTGGTGATGATGCTGGCTGTCGCCGTGCTTTTGATCGTCATGATGCGCATGGCGGCGCGCCGCAAACCCGGCGAATTGCCCACCGGCTTCGCGGCTGCAATTGAAGCAGTGGTGGAGTTTATCCGCGATGAAATCGCCGTTCCCAACTTGGGCCAGAGATTTGCCACGGCCTTTACCCCCTACCTGTGTACTGTCTTCTTCTTCATTTTGACCTGTAATCTGCTCGGCTTGGTGCCATACGCGGCTACGGCCACCGGCAATGTCAGTGTTACGGCCGGCCTGGCGATTTTGACTTTCATCCTGACTCAGGCGATGGGCATCAAAGCCAACGGCATTGGCGGCTATTTGAAACATTTGACCGGCGGCGTGCACTGGGCCATGTGGCCGATCATGGTGCCGGTGGAGTTTCTCGGTTTATTCACGAAGCCGTTTGCCTTGTGTATACGTTTGTACGCGAATATGACCGCCGGCCACGTCATTATCCTTTCTTTGATTTCCTTGATTTTCATTTTTGGCAAAGGTGGCGCGAATCCCGTTGCTGCCTACGGCATTGCCCCGATTTCGGTCGGATTCAGCCTGTTCGTAAATCTGTTGGAAATCCTGGTGGCTTTTTTGCAGGCATACATTTTCACCTTGTTGTCCTCGGTGTTCATAGGTCTTGCCTCACATTCCGATCATCATCACGAGGACGCGCATCCCGCTTCACATTGAGGAGAGGATTCATCATCGCGCGTATACGCTTCAAGCAACAAACGATCAAAAATAAAGTACACTGAATTACTGGCCGGCATTGCGACCGTCCGGCCAGTCACAGACGACAAACATCATTCTAAGGAGGAATTCTGCAATGGGCGAATTTGGCATGGCGCATCTGGCAGCGGGCATCGGTGCCGGCATTGTTGCGATGGGCGCCGGTTTTGGCATCGGCAAGATCGCGAGTTCCGCGATGGATGCAATCGGCCGCCAGCCGGAAGCGGCGGCGGATGTGCGCGGCTCGATGATCATCGCGGCGGCGTTGATCGAAGGTGTGGCCTTGTTCGGTGAAGTTATATGTGTGTTGCTCGCGATCAAATAACAAGTTTCGATTGGCGTCAGCTCTTGAATAGGCGGTGTCACCGCCCTCAATATCGGACCAAATCATGTTGCAATTGCATACCGGCCTCATTCTGTGGACGATCATCATCTTCCTGCTGCTCGTATTCCTGTTGCGCAAGCTCGCGTGGAAGCCGATTCTGAGCGCATTGGACGAGCGTACGCGCAACATTCGCGAGTCGCTGGCGCAGGCCGACACCGCTAAAAAAGACGTCGAACGCATGCGCGCAGAATATGAAAGCATGCTGGCGGCTGCCCGACAGGAGTCGCAAGACGTGCTTGCCAAAAGCCGCAAGACCGCGGAAAGCCTGCGCGAAGAAATGGTGCAAAAGGCGCAGCAGGAAGTCGAGGCCTTGCGGCAGCGCGCCACGCGCGATATTGCACTGGAGCGCGAGAAAGCTGTGGAAGAAATCAAGCGCACCGCCGGCGAGCTTTCCGTGGCGATCGCCGCCAAGATCATCGGCAAATCGCTCAATGCCAAAGATCATCAAGATTTGATCAAGCAAGCGCTGCGTGATATTCGGCCATTGGTCAACGAGCCCAACTGATGAATTTGCTGCGCCGAGTCATGCGTCCGCAGCGGACTGTTGCAGACTACAAATTGAACGGTGTACGCGCAAATCAACGCTGAATGCATAGAACGGAAAAGAGTGGCGTATGAAAGAAGGCATCCTGGCTCAACGCTACGCCAAGGCCTTGTTCACCGTGGCCTTGGAGCGCAAGCTGCTCGACAAAGTGCGCAGTGAGCTGCACGATTTCGTGGCTCGCCTCGCAGGCGAAAAACAGTTGTCGGAATTCATGCACTCGCCTGAATACAGTCGCGCGGCCAAACGCAAGATATTGGAGAAGGGATTTCAAGATCGTTATTCGAATATCTTTTTCAATTTTATTGCGCTGGTGGCGGAGAAAGGCCGGAGCACCCTGTATCGCGAAATTTATCTGGCGTTCAACGAGCTTTACGATCGCCACCATCGCAAAGCGCGCGCGCTGGCAATTACCCCTGCGCCGATGGATAAGGCCGATTTGGACGCGCTGCAATCCGATCTCTCCAAGGCCATGAAATTGACTTTTGAAATCGAGAATCGCGTCGATCCTAATATTCTCGGCGGCCTGGTACTGAACATTGGTGGCAAGATTTTGGATGCCTCGGTCAGGCGCCAGCTCGATAGCTTGTTGCAAGTGATGGCTAATCGGTTGAATTGAACGCCATTTCAGGGTGTTTTACGTTTTACCAGTTACGCCTCACGCAACCGTAAAACGTAAGGCGTAAGCAAGTCCCTGCATTGTATTCCTGGAGGTTCTCCCTTGATGGACATTCGTCCGGATGAAATCACTTCGATTCTGAAACAGCAGATCGAGGGTTTTGAAAAGAAAATCGACATCTCCGAAGTCGGCGAGGTGATTCAAGTCGGCGACGGCATCGCGCGCGTATACGGCTTGCAAAACGTGCAGTCCAGCGAGCTGGTTGAATTTCCGGGCGGTGTGATGGGCATGGCTTTGAACCTGGAAGCGGACAACGTCGGCGTCATCCTCTTCGGCCGTGAAACCGAGATCAAGGAAGGCGATACGGTCAAACGCACCGGTCGCGTTATGGACGTGCCCTTCGGCCCGGAGTTGCTCGGCCGCGTCGTGGACCCGCTGGGCAATCCGATTGACGGCAAAGGGCCGATCCACACCAAGCAGCGTGGCTTGCTCGAACGCAAAGCGCTCGGCGTGGTGCAGCGCCAGCCGGTGAAAGAGCCGCTACAGACCGGCATCAAAGCCATCGACGCGATGATCCCGATCGGCCGCGGCCAGCGCGAGTTGATCATCGGCGATCGCGGCACGGGCAAAACGGCGGTCGCGATCGACACGATCATCAATCAAAAAGGCGGCGATGTGAAATGCATCTACGTCGCCATCGGCCAAAAAGGCTCGTCCGTGGCTCGCGTTGTGAAGATTTTGGAAGAAGCGGGCGCGATGGATTATTCGATCGTCGTGGCCGCAAATGCCAGCGATCCCGCGGCCCTGCAGTATATTGCGCCTTATACCGGCGCCGCGATGGGCGAATATTTCCGTGACAACGGCATGCACTGCTTGATCATTTATGATGACCTTTCCAAGCACGCCTCGGCGTATCGCCAGGTATCTTTGTTGCTGCGCCGCCCGCCGGGCCGCGAGGCGTTTCCGGGCGACGTGTTCTATTTGCACTCCCGCTTGCTCGAGCGCGCCGCGAAGCTCAATGACGACATGAAAGTGTTGGAACATTTCGGTGTGAAAAAAGGCGGCGGCTCCCTGACCGCCTTGCCGATCATCGAAACCCAAGCCGGCGACGTTTCGGGTTACATTCCCACCAACGTCATTTCGATTACCGACGGCCAAATTTTTCTCGAAAGCGATTTGTTCTACGCCGGCGTTCGTCCTGCCATCAATGTCGGCATTTCGGTGAGCCGCGTGGGCGGCAACGCGCAAATCAAAGCGATGAAGCAAGTCGCGGGCCGCTTGCGCCTCGATTTGGCGCAGTATCGCGAGCTCGCGGCCTTTGCCAAATTCGGCTCGGATCTCGACAAGGCCACGCAACAGCAATTGCGGCGCGGCGAAGTCATGGTAGAATTGTTGAAGCAAGATCAATATCAGCCGGTCTCTGCGGAGAAACAAATCGCCGTGATCTTTCTCGGCGTCAACGGCTATCTTGACAGCGTGCCGGTCGAGCGCCTCAAAGCGCTGCAAAGCGAATATCTGTCTTTCGTAGAATCGAATTACCCCGAAATCTTAACAGGCATACGCGAGAAAAGGCAAATCGACGACGAGATCAAGGCCAAGCTCACGCGTGCGGCGGAAGAGTTTTCGAAAATCTTTGAAGGTCTCTCAAAGACCAAGTCTTTAAAGAATTGACCTTTTGAAGGGAAAAAGTAAGTGGCGACTCTGCGCGACATCCGGCGGCGCATTAGCAGTGTCAAGAGCACGCAGCAGATCACCAAAGCCATGAAAATGGTGGCTGCCGCCAAGCTGCGGCGCGCGCAGGAGCGCATGTTGCGCGCGCGACCCTATGCCAAGAGCCTCGACGAGATGCTCGGCCGCGTCAGTGCCAAAGTCGATCCTTTCTCGCATCCATTGCTGGCAGTACGCGAGCCCAAGCAGGTGTTGTTGTTGGTGCTCAGCGGCGATCGAGGACTGGCGGGCAGCTTCAACGCCAATGTTATACGCCGGGCGCAAAGCGAGTTTCAGGCCGTGCAGAGCACGGGCGCAAAGGGGGCGTTGATTTGTATCGGCAAGAAAAGCCTCGAGTATTTCAGTCGCCGTAGTTTTCCCATTCTCGAGAAATACGTTGGCTTCTTCAACGATCTCGAATTCGTTCATGCGCAAGAAATCGGTCGCTTGGTGCAGGAAAAATATCTCGGCGGGCCGCAGGACCGCGTTTTTCTCGTTTACAATGAGTTTCGCACGATTATGCAGCAGCGGCTCGTCGTCAAACAATTGCTGCCGATCGTGCCGCAGCCGCCGCAGGAAGAAAAATATACCAGCGAATATATCTTCGAGCCGTCCCCGGAGAAGATTCTTGACAGCCTGTGCCCAAGATATCTGAACATCACCATTTGGCAGGCCTTGTTGGAGTCCTACGCCGCCGAATTGGGCGCGCGCATGTCGGCCATGGACGCGGCCACGGAAAATGCGGAAGAAGTGATAAGCCAATTGCGTTTGCATTATAACAAAGCGCGTCAAGCTTCGATTACGAAGGAGTTGCTGGAAATCGTGGGCGGGGCGGAGGCGCTGAAGAAGTAGTAGATAGGAAATTGCTCATTCATAATTCACCGTTCACAATTGGCTATTGACAATTGTGAGTTGTGAATTGATAATTGTCAATGCTTTGAAAATCAGCATAGTCTATAGGTTCTTGCTAGAAAGGCTACGCTCCCAATGAACGAAGGCAAAGTCGTACAAGTCATCGGCGCCGTGGTAGACGTCGCATTTGAAGGCGATACTCTTCCAGCGATTTTGACGGCTTTAGAAGTCGAGCAAAATCACACCGGCGGCAGCCGTCTGGTGTTGGAAGTGCAGCAACACCTGGGCGAAAGCACGGTGCGCTGCGTGGCCATGGATTCCACCGATGGCATGGTGCGCGGCATGAAAGTGAAAGACACCGGCCAACCCATCGCCATGCCGGTGGGTACGGGGACGCTTGGCCGCTTAATGAACGTCATAGGCGAGCCGATCGACGAGAAAGGGCCGATCAAGGCGGATAAGTATTTGCCCATTCACCGTCCCGCACCGGCGTTCGAGGATTTGGACCCGCGCTCCGATGTTCTGGAAACCGGCATCAAGGTCATCGATTTGCTCGAGCCTTATTCCAAAGGCGGCAAGACCGGACTCTTCGGCGGCGCTGGAGTCGGCAAAACCGTCTTGATCCAGGAGCTTATTCGTAACATCGCGACCGAGCACGGCGGTTATTCCGTGTTCAGCGGCGTGGGCGAGCGCACGCGCGAGGGCAACGATTTGCTGCTGGAAATGACGCAATCCGGCGTAATTTCCAAAACCAGCATGGTGTTCGGCCAGATGAACGAGCCCCCGGGCGCTCGCGCCCGGGTCGGGCTTTCGGCGCTGACAATCGCCGAGTACTTTCGGGATTTCGAAGGCAAAGACGTGCTGCTGTTCATCGACAATATTTTCCGTTTCACGCAAGCCGGCTCGGAAGTGTCGGCGTTGCTGGGACGCATGCCCTCGGCCGTCGGCTATCAGCCCACGTTGTCCACGGAAATGGGCGCTTTACAGGAGCGTATCACCTCGACCAAGAAAGGATCGGTCACCTCGGTGCAGGCGATTTACGTGCCCGCGGACGATCTCACCGATCCTGCACCAGCCACGACCTTTTCGCACCTTGACGCGACCACGGTATTGTCACGGAAAATCTCGGAATTGGGTATTTACCCCGCCGTCGATCCGCTCGATTCCAGCTCGCGTATTCTCACGCCTGAAGTTGTCGGTGAGGAGCACTACCGCGTTGCCCGCGCGGTGCAACAGATTTTGCAGAAGTATAAAGATCTGCAGGACATCATCGCGATTCTTGGTATGGAAGAATTATCCGATGACGACAAGATCGTGGTCAATCGCGCGCGCCGACTGCAGAGATTCTTGAGCCAGCCCTTTTTCGTGGCGCAAGAGTTTACCGGCACGCCCGGCAAATACGTGCGCTTGCAAGATACCGTGCGCGGCTTCAAAAGCATTGTCGACGGGGAGTATGACGATCTCCCCGAGCAGGCCTTTTACATGGTGGGCACGATCGAAGAAGCAGTGGCGCAGGCGAAGCAATTGAAGGAAGCATAGTGTGGAGCCAAGCGCTGGGAGACGAGATGTCAGACCCTAAAGAAGAAGACGGCAATCTGACTTGGAAAACGACCGAAGATGGCGCCCAGCTTCACAGAATTATCATTGAACAAGTGGTAGCCTCCATTCGCAGCGGTTGAACACATTTGGCAGCATGATGCACTTATGGATAGGACTTATTTGTTGGAAATAGTCACGCCGGTGCGCAAGGTTTTTTCAGGGCAGGTGCAATCCATCCTCGCGCCAGGCGAAGATGGGTATTTCGGCGTGCTGCCGCGTCATACGGCAATGTTAAGCAGCCTCGCCGTAGGTCATTTAAAGATTGAAACGCCTGAAAAGACCCGCCATTTCGCCATCTCCGGCGGCTTTGCCGAGGTGCTGCCTACGGGCGTGCAGATTTTGGCTGAGACGGCAGAGGAGGCTTCGGAAATCGACCTCGAGCGCGCCAAACAAGCCCTGGAACGTGCCGAAACACGCCTCAAACAAGGCCGCAAGCAGGCCGACCTTGAACGTGCCAAACGTTCTTTTTCGCGCGCCGCCAACCGATTGAAAATTGCGCATTTTCTGCCAAGATGAATCAATGGTAAATAAGGAACGTTCAGTAGATAGTCCGTGAGACTGCCTGTTGGTTCGATTGCAATATAGAGCTTTTTCAACGCACTTCTTTTGTCCTTCCTCGTACAATAGCCCTCGTCCTCTCAGGTACAGTTTTTCTACTCCGTTTTATTTGTCGAGCATGATTGAGTTTGTCATGTTTTTGATAAATATAACCTTACATGTTATTTGATATTCTTTAGATTTATGCGGCATGCTGCTTGCTGAGGAGGAAGCCGAATAAATCCATTCAATGCATGTGCTCTCATGGTCAGAAATCTCTTAACTTGTATCATGCTCGCCATTTTTCTGTGGCCAACAGCCGTTGCATCGCAAGATCCGCCACCGGTGCTCAACAGCGAGTTGTCGCGCCTGGATCGCTTGCTAGAATTGGCGCGGCAAGCCTTGAGCGTTTATGAAAACAAAGAAGCGCGTGATTTTCTGACCAAGGCCGAAACCCTCCGCAAGGAGATCGAACAAAAGATCTCTCAGAGAAGATATCGTGAATCGCAGTTGCTCATTCGTGAAGCTATTACCTATGTGGAGCGTGCGATCAAATTGACGCTGGACGCCCCGGTGCTGCGCTTGCGCGCGCAGTTGGAAGAAGTGTTGCGCCGCGCCGAGACCGAAGTGCTCAACAGCGGAAATCGTGAAGCACAACGCCTGCTGCAGGAGGCAAAAAGAAATCGTGACTTGGGCGATCAAGCCGCGAGGTCGCAAAGCCTCAGGGCCATCGAATACTATCAAATCGGCATTGCACTGGCCGAGCGCTCATTGAAGCTGGTGGCGGGCCGGACATCTGCCTCCAATTCGCTGGCGGATTTGCTCGAACGCGCGAAAGATTACTATTTGAGCCTGGAGGCGCAGGCGCGCGAAGGCTTAAGCGATTGCCCAAACGCGATTGCCCAAAGGCTGTACCAGCAAGCGCAAAGACAAATTCAATCCGCACAGGAGTCTTTTCGTCGCGGCGAGTATGCACTGGCCCAGCAGTTTTATAACGGCGCTACGCGCCTGTTGCTGCGCGCGATCGATTTGTGCCGGCCTCAAGGCCCTTCCGGGCCGCAAGCAGCGCATGACGTGGAGAGTTTGAAACACAACTTGCAGGCGCTGCGTGAGAGCATCAATACTGCGGAAGAAGAGTTGTCGCGCAGCAACGATCCTCGCGGCCGTGCGTTATTGGATTGGGCGCGGCGTTTGGCCCTGGAAGCAGAAGCCGCGTTCTCGGCGCAACAGCCGGTGCGCGCGATGCGACGGCTCGAGCGTGCGCGTTTTTTAGTTGAAAGAGCACGGCGCAATGCCACGGTCACGCCGGTAGACTTCAAGCAGCAATGTGAAAGTGAATTGCAACAATTGCTCGCCGACCTCAATGAAGTGGAGGATGAGGTCAAAGCTGCGGGAAATCCGGAAGCGCAAAACCTGGTGGAATTGGCGCGCAAAGCGCATAGTGAAGCCGAGCGCGTGTGCAATCGCGCCACAAGCTCGCTGCCGGCGCTGGCCGCGTTCCGCATGATGCTGCGCATGGGCCATCAATTCCTACTGCAAGCGGAGTCCTTGTCACAAGACGGCGGTTCAGCCAGCATTGCCCGCAATGCCGTCCAACAGCGCTTGAAGGAATTGGAGGCAACGCTGGTCGAAGTGCGCTCGAATGTGCAAGGTGATCAAACTGGCTTTGCGCAGATTCTCGTTGCGCAGGCTGCCACCTTGCGCGACCGTGCGCAGACGGCTTACCAGCGCGAGTATTTCGTGGTCGCGATGGAAACTTCTGGCATGGCACTCGATTTATTGCGCGAAGCGTTGAAATTGGGAAGATGATGAAGTGAGCGAGGTAGAACAGTCTACACGTTACACTTTACACGTGTAAAGCGCAAAAATTTTAATTCGTGTGATAGTATCCGAAAGGGGCTATGTCGCCCCGGGCGGTGCAGGTTTTGGTCACGAATTCTGATAAGAGTGAATTCCTCAAGCGGGAGTGGGATTATGAAAACTTCTCGTTACTGGAGCGTGATCCTCTTGTTGTTGGGGATTGCCGGTGCAGCGCGGGCGCAAGATCCCGGCGCGAAACCCAGGTTGAATATCACACCTCATGAAGCCTTCATGCAACCTGGCCAGGGCGTCAAATTCGACGCCTCGGTCTTTGGAAGTGATGGGCGGCCCCAACGGTTGGAAAGCGTGCGGTGGAGCGTGGTGCCCGATACCCTGGGCAAAATCACTGACGACGGGTTCTTCATAGCCGGTCGTCTTCCCGGCAGAGGCCGGGTGCTGGCATTTGCCAAAATCCCCGAGCTCAACGAACTGCTGCAGGCGGAAGCAACGGTCACGATCGGACGGCCAGATCCGCCGCGTGTAGTCATTATTGTATCTCCTTCTTTTGCAATCGTGCCACCGGGCCAGTCCGAGCAATTCAAAGTCGAAGCTATTTCCGCTGCCAACGTTCCCATTGCCATCAGGAACGTGCGTTGGAATGTACGGCCCGAGAGTTTGGGCAGGATGGACGAAACCGGACGCTTTACCGCTGGCCGTGAATTCGGCGAAGGTGTAATCATCGCATTCGTAGAAACGGACGGGGGCATATTCAGCGGTGAAGCGCGAGTCACGGTCGCGGCACGGCCAAACTCGGCGATCAAAGGGAAAGTGACGGTTTCGCCGACCACGGCGGCAGGGCCGGCTGGCGTTGTCTTCGCGGAGAGTGCGGGGCCTAACAGATGGCGCGGCGAAGCCAGGATCGACGACCGAGGCAATTATTTCATCGACAAGCTCATTCCGGGTTTATACGTGGTGCGAGCCCAGGTGCGCGGCTTCCTGCCGGAGTTTTATGAAGAAGCGAGCGATTATTTGCAAGCCACACCCGTACAGTTGGCGGCGAATGACACGGCCGAAGGCATAGACTTTACTTTGGAAAAGGGCGGTGCCATTCAAGGCTCGGTCGGTGGCGACGATCGTGATGCGCTTCTATCGGGCGCACACGTTGTTGCGATTCTCACGGTGAAACCAGAGATTCGCTATCACGCTGTTTCCAATGAGCAAGGCGGCTATTCGATTGAGAATTTGCCGAGCGGCACTTACGCCATGTTTGCCGAAGCCGAGGGTTACAAAAGCGAGTATTTTGACAATGCCCAGAGCTTGCTCCAGGCCAGGCTGATCCAAGTAGCAGCGCCTCAAATCGTGGATGGCATCCATTTCAGCCTCGCGCCCGGGAGCGCCATTGGCGGAGCCGTGAATGATGCTGTCACCCAGGCAGCGATCGCCAATGCCAAGATTGTGATCATGCCCGCACCCCCTGCGACGACACGGTTCGTGAAGATCGTCGAGACCGACGAGGGTGGAGCATATCTCGCCAGCGTCCCGCCGGGCACATATATCATCTCCGCCGAAGCACGCGGCTATTTGCTGGAGTTTTACGACGGCGTGCGTACTCCGCGTGCAGCCACAATTGTCGAAGTCAAAGCAGATGAACGCACGCTCGGCGTCAACTTCGCGCTCGATCGGCTCGGTTCGATTTCCGGTGTAGTCTTGGAGCAAAACAACGCGCGCGCACCGATTCCCGGCGCACTGGTGTTGGCTTTTCCAGAGCGCAGCAGGAATGTGCCCCCGGGAAACACACCGAATGCACCTTTCGTTGGCAGAACGGATGACAAGGGCGCATATGTCATAGGAAATATGCCTCCTGGAACTTATCACCTCCTGGCCGAAGCACGCGGTTATCTGAACGAATTCTGGAAAGAATCGCCGGATTTGAATGGCGCACAATTGGTTGAGCTCGGTGACGGCAGTGGGGTGAGCGGCATCGATTTCACGCTCGAAAGAGGCGGCGCAATTGCCGGTACCGTGCTTTCTGGCAATGGCGGCCAGCCTTTGGGCGGCGCGCAAGTGCAAATCTGGAGCAGGACCAGTAACGCGACGGCGCGCGGTGAAACCGATCGCGAAGGCAAATATCGCGTCGGCGGTCTGCGCACGGGGGAATATCTGGTCTCGGTGGAAGCAAGGGGTTTCAAACCGCAGTTTTTCGACGGCGTGGAATCGCGCGAACTGGCCACGCTCGTGAAAGTGGAAGCGCCGAATGAAACCATCGGTATCGATTTCAGCCTGCAGCCTGCCGACATGCGCCGCGGCGCAATCGCAGGCTTCATCGTGGCCGACGCGGATGGGAGTCCGCTAGCGGAAGCCGTCGTTCTGGCCCTGCCATTGCAATCCGGCTCGCCGCAATTGGCGTATGCCGATCGTCTGGGTGGGTACAGGCTTTCCGGTCTGGCGCCGGGAAGATACGTAGTGTTCGCGCACGCGCCGCGTTTCGTAGGTGAATTTTACGACAATGCACGAAGCTTCCAGGAGGCCAGGCCCGTTATCGTGGAAACAGGGCGAGAAACCGGCGGCATTGATTTTCAACTCTCGGCCCGCCAGCGCGGAGTATACGTGATTGCCGGAGCGATTCGCCGCGGCAATGGCGATCAAGGCGAGAGCAACGCCGTGGTCTTCGCAATGAATAACGACGTGTTTGCCGCCTCCGCGCTGACGGATGATCACGGCAATTTTGTGATCGATGAATTGCCGGCCGGAGCGTACAAAGTAATGGCGACGGCGCCGGGCGGCTCCGCCTTTTTCGGCGGCAGAGACGCCAACAGCGCCACGGCGGTGAGCCTCGGCAGCGGCGCGAATGCGAGCCATGTTACCTTCAGTGTGCCCGGCAGTGCCACTGCGGTGGCGGAAACCGGCAGCGTCTTGCCGGCAAAATTCGCACTCGAGCAGAATTATCCGAACCCATTCAACCCCGAGACCGTGATTCCGTACCAGCTCGCCGGCCGCGGCGAGGTGAAGTTGATCGTTTACAATGCGCTTGGCCAGGAAGTGCGGCGTCTGGTCTCGGCCCTGCAAGACGCGGGCATTTATCGGGTACGCTGGGACGGCAAGGACAATCACGGCCGTGCGCTCACCAGCGGAGTTTATATCTATCGCTTGATCACCCGGGAGGTGGTGTTCACGCGCAAGATGATTTACGTACGGTAGCTAGTGGTCAAGTCTAAGGCGAGAGTGCTTGATCACGATACGGCGGCGCGCATGAGC
>JBOHQX010000093.1:0-4440 GCA_050732395.1 bacterium | reverse complement strand
GCCAGAAACCCTTCATAGTCGTCGCGATTGCCGAGATCACGTTTATCGTCGGAATAGAATTGCAGTAGACCGGCTTGCCTGCGTTTTTGCTGGGTCTCAGCGCCTTTCATGCGTAGCATATCCCAATATGGGGGACTGGTCAATACATAATCGAACGTGTTGGGGAGAGAGCGGTAGCTTCGCGTGGCGGCGGCGTCGCCACAGTTCAGGCGCCACTTTGGATTGGCGGCATGCGGCATGCCGGCCAGAAATTTTTGTACGCGCTCACTTGCGATGCGGTGGAATTGTGGATGCAATTCTATGCCGTAGGCATGACGCTGCGCCGCCAGGGCAGCCATGATTGTGCTGCCGGTTCCAGTCATGGGATCGAAAATGCTCTCTCCCGGCTGTGAGAATTCGCTTAGAAAATAAGTTACGAGCGATTCCGGAAATTTCGCCGGATGCAACAAGACGTTTTTTTCGCGCGGTGGCGGCTTGGGCACGAACCAGGAGGGCGGCAGAGCCGCTGGCGCTTGGGAATGGGCACGAGCTGAGGAACTTTTGGCGCCGGCTCGCATTTGAGCTATAGCCCTTTTGGAGCTCGAGGAGGAGAGTGGTTGAGTGGAAGGTATGAGGGAGAAAGGTTTGGAGAGAGGAAAATCATCGTGCGCAATATTCTCGCCATCATTTTCTTCCCGCCTGAAATTCAAGCAATAAATCACATCCTGTCGGGTTCTCCACCCTTCGTGTCCCTTGAGCGCGGTGCTTCGAGCCATGCGAGCAGAGGCATCATCGGCGCCGGGCGCTGGCCGCGCCAATTTTCCATCGGAGCCGATCGTATTCAACGTGCCGGAGACGGACAAGCAGCCGATTTTTTCATCTTTGATCGCCAGCAGCCGGCTCAGGGCCAGTCCCAAGTGCCATGCCCACGGCAACAAGCGGCCCTGAGCTTCTAGGTTGCGCGCAAAAACCGTCAAATAAGCCCCAGGTTTGAGATGGTCGACCAGATGCCGCAGATAATCGAGCCAAAAGGAAATATTCTGCCCAGATCGAATTTTGCCTTCTAGAAGATCGCAAAGATCGATGAGGACGTAATCAAGAGGCTCCTCGGGGCGGTGCTGGGAGGACCTGGCGGCATTGTCAAAAACAACGGCTTCGCGGCCGAGTTTTTTCGCGACTGGTGCAAGCGCCGCAGCATTTTCTGCGATGAAGCCGATGCGCATACTTCGCCCCGCGGCGCTGCGTTTCTTGGTGAAGAAAGACATGAAATCCGCCGCGACTTTTGCGCTGCGTTCCCGGGCGGATAACACAAACCAGCTTTTTTGAAATTTCAGCCAATTCCGGCCATTCAGATCGTTCAAACGATTGCGAGGATCGACGAGATCGCGCGAGCGCGCTGGTTGCTGTTTGGAGGTCGGCATTTGGAGGTCAAATTGTTTAAGTCAGGTACAAATAATTTTGCCGGAGATAAATATGGCTGTCTCTGCGGCGACGCTCAAAATCACACCGGACGCTCTTAGCCGTCCGGCCAACCGCCTGACGCCGAGCGCCGCGAAGGCCGCACCGGCGACCAGGTCTCCGCTTCAGCGCTCGAAAATCGACGATCGCCTGAGTCTCATCGCCCTCGCACCCAAAGCCGGCGAAATCATTCTAGATTTGGGTTGCGGCACCGGCCGTCGCTTCAGCCGTTTCATGCAGGCGCGCAGCACCGTCATTGGCATTGATGCTTCATTGGCGGCCTTGCGGTTCGCGCAAAAAAAGTTTTCCGCAGGCCTGTGGGTGCTCAGCGACACCTGGGATGCTTTGCCATTCGTGAATCATCATTTTGAAGCCGTGCTGAGCTCGCTTTCCGGCGAACATCTCGAGCACATGCATTCCGTCTTGCACGAGTTACATCGCGTTCTCAAGCCAGGTGGACGAATCGTGCTGGCGTTGCATTATCCCGTGCCGGCGCCAACACGTCAGCAGCATGCCAAAAATCACGACGGCGTGCAAAACAATTTGATGGAGGTGGATTTTGCTCTGCGTACCGGAGCTTTTCGCCGTACCGTGCAGGATTATCTTTCGGCTTTGCAGGCCGCCGGCTTCGTGGATATCCGCCAGCACAAAACCCGCACACCCGGTCATCAGCAAAGTTTGTTTCCCGAAGAGACCCCACCGCCGGAGGAGTTTCCCAGTCTAGTCGTCTTGCAGGCCACGCGACCGAGGTGACAATCATACACCGGGACGCGCCGATTTGCAAGCGTTTTTTCGGTGGTGTCAAAATTTCTGTGAATATGAGAATATTTGAATTGAATGACGATTAGCGATTGACAATTTACGATTTCAGATTTTGATGAATCCTTCGTCATTCGAAAACCCGAAAGGGCCGTTTCCCGGTTGCAAATCGGCAACCCGAAAGGGCCGTTTTCCGGTCGTAAATCAACGACGCCAAAAGGATATGCGGCATGAAAGTCTGCTTTGCCACCAGTGAGTGCGTGCCCTTTGTCAAAACCGGCGGTTTGGCAGACGTGAGCGGCGCGTTGCCGGCGGCTCTGGTCGGCGAGGGCTGCGAGGTGAAAGTGTTCTTGCCGCTTTATGGCTCAATTCGCGTCCTGGATCACGACTTGACTTTTGCGCATGAATTTCACAACACGCAAATGCGCGTCGGCTGGAAAACCGTCACCATCAACGTCTGGTATAAACGCGCCGACTCCGGGGAGGAATACTACTTCATAGACTGCCCGCACTATTACCATCGCGGCCAGATCTACACCAATGACGCGGACGAAGGTGAACGCTTCATTCTGCTGCAGGACGCTGCCTTTCTCATCATGCAACGATATAATTGGGCGCCGGACGTCATACATGGCAACGATTGGCAAACCGCGCTCATGCCGGTTTTCGTGAAAGAAAAGTACCGCTGGGACGGCCTGTTTCAGCGCAGCGCGAGCGTCTTGTCGATTCACAATGTCGGTTATCAGGGCCGTTTCGGCGCGGATATGCTCGACTATGCCGGCTTGACACGCGACAAGTATCATCTCGGCGGGCCGTATGAGTTTTACAATTCTTTTTCCTTTTTGAAATCCGGTCTGGTGTACGCCGAAATGATCACCACGGTCAGCCCGACGTATGCGCAGGAGATTCAGACCGCCGCGTATGGTGCCGGCATGGAAAACGTTCTGCGCTCCCGTGCGCCCGATCTGGTGGGCATCTTGAACGGCATCGACACACAGGAGTGGGGCCCGCGCACCGACCGTTTTATTTCGCATCACTTTGACGAAAACAATCTTGCGGCCAAACTCAAAAACAAACAGGAGTTGTTGTCGCGGACGCATCTGCCCTTTGATGAAAACACTCCGGTGTTCGGCATGATCACGCGCTTGACGGAGCAGAAAGGCCTGGAGCTGATCGCTTCTGCTTTCGACGAGATCATGCAATGGCCGATCCAGCTTTTTGTCCTGGGCAGCGGCGCGCAGAAGTATGAGGATTTCTTGCGCTGGGCCACCCAAACTTATCCAGAAAAAGTTGCGATCCATACCGGCTTCAACAATGAATTGGCGCATGGGATCACCGCCGGCTGCGACCTGTTTCTCATGCCCTCGCGCTACGAGCCTTGCGGCTTGAATCAAATGTACAGCTTGAACTACGGCACCGTGCCCGTGGTGCGCCGCACCGGCGGCCTCGCCGATACCGTGCATGATGATGACGAGTTTCACGGGGAAGGCAACGGATTTTCGTTCCACGATTTCACGGCGCACGCCTTGTTGACTTCGATGCAGCGCGCTTTGGGCCGTTTTCCGCAAAGGGAGATTTGGCAGGATATCATGCGCCGTGGCATGCTTGCCGACTTTTCGTGGAAAAATTCCGCGCGCCAATATTTGGAAGTTTATGAACGCGCCCGCAGCAAGCGCGCGTAATTCAAACCGCTCATGGCGCAATGCGCAGCAGCCGCGACTTCAAAGGGATCGTTCTCAACCGGGTTTTATCTCAGACCTCAAGCGCCGAGGAATTGCCTCCTTTATCGGCGCACTCCGGTGGGCTCGGCGGGAAGCCTTTGCTTTTTTCCCTTACATTTCACTTATTGTATCCGTGCACGGACTACGGTATCCAGTCCACCGCCCGTTACTCAAATCATTGCCCGGGCGGCTCTGATCGCCTGGAAGATCTGCGACGCCCGTGCGGTAAAATCTATTGCAACTACCTCAAGCAATCAAGGAGAAGATCATGAGTCAAAATTCCACTAAGGTCGCGCTGGTGTTCTGTCTGTTGGCGGCGTTTTTCGTTTGCGATAATTCCCTGGCCCAAGTCGGCATTAGCCCGGAGGCACGTGCTGGATTGTACACCCAGAACGACGATTTCTTTTTGGGCGCAGGCTTGCGTATCGGTGTGCCGTTTTTGACTTTCGTTCCAAACGCGGAGTACGTCTTCGTCGGCGATGGCAGCCTTTACACGCTCAATCTCGACGGCCAAATCAACGTA
>JBOHQX010000092.1:0-20546 GCA_050732395.1 bacterium | reverse complement strand
AATCCAGCGACGTCAGGTTGGTCAGCCCTTGGAGAAAGGAATAATCAGAGATTTTGTTATTACTCAAATCCAGCGACGTCAGGTTGGTCAGCCCTTGGAGAAAGGAATAATCAGAAATTTTGTTATCACTCAAATACAGCGACGTCAGGCTGGTCAGCCCTTGGAGAAAGGACCAGTCATTTAGTCGGATCTGGTCCAACTGCAGTGACGTGACCATTCTATCTGTATTCAGGACATAGCCGCGTTGGTTTGTGTTCTGGTCAAGCTGCTGCAACTGCTTCAGTTGCATGCCGCTTTCTTTTTCAATTTGCTGGACAAGCTCCAAGTCTTTAGACATGGTCCCCGCCTCCTCTGTGGAGTAGGTGTAATAAAATGTGATCTATCTTAAATTGATATGCGCTTGCGAGAAGAAGAGCTTCGCCAGAGAACACAGTTCATACGGTGGGCAAGATAGGTAGAAAATGCAATGGAAGCAAGCCGGTGGTAGTGCCTCAAAACCGGTGCTTGCGTCTCTGGGAGAAGTTTCTCTATCTTATGGCAAGTTCAGAGCTATGCCCGCATTTCAGCGAAGCCGCTGAAGAGCCTTTTCGGGAATCTTGATTGGCGCCCTTCACGGAGCCTGTAACGGGTGCCGTTTGGCGAAGCTTCGACAGGACCTACCAGGATTCCTTCTGAATGACAGGGCAGAATAATTGCGCTGATTTAACGGTGTAAAATGTTAGGGAAAACTTAACAAAATCCCATCGCATGAAATCATTATGAAAGCAGTATACTTCAACACCTACGGCGACGAATCGGTTCTGCAGTACGGCGAATGGCCCGATCCTGAATGCCATGCCCAACAGGTTCTGGTCGAAATCAAAGCCTGCGCGCTCAATCATCTCGATCTTTGGGTCAGGCGCGGCATTCCCGGCTCTATGCTGAAGCTGCCGCATATTTTGGGTTCGGATATTTCCGGCGTGGTGACTGCGATAGGCGAGCTGGTGACCCATGTCAAAGCCGGCGATGAAGTGATTGTGTCGCCCGGCGTATCCTGTGGCAGGTGCGAATGGTGTTTGACCGGCTTCGACAATAATTGCAGGCATTACGGCGTGATTGGGGAACATCTGCCTGGTGGCTACGCGCAATTCATCGCCGTGCCCGGCACCAATGTCGTGGCCAAGCCGGCAAATTTGAATTTCTTCGAAGCAGCCGCCTTTCCTTTGACCTTTCTCACGAGTTGGCACATGCTGGTCGCGCAATGCCAGGTCCGCCCCGGCGAGGTCGTGTTGATTCTAGCCGCCGGCAGCGGCGTGGGCGTTGCTGCGGTGCAAATCGCCAAACTGCATGGCGCGACCGTGATCGCCGCCGCCGGCAGCGATGAGAAGCTCGAAAGAGTGCGAGCTCTCGGCGCAGATTTTCTCATCAATTACGAGAAGGAGAGTTTCCGCGATGCGGCTCTCAGAATCACACAACGGCGAGGCGTAGACGTCATTTTTGAGCATGTCGGCGAGAAAACCTGGCCGGAATCCATCAAAACGCTCGCTCGCGGCGGCCGCTTGGTAACGTGCGGCGCAACGACGGGCTATAATGCCATGACCGATTTGCGCTATCTCTTTTCAAAAAATTTAAAAATCTATGGCAACCTCATGGGCTCCAAAGGCGAGCTCTTGCGTATCGTCGAATTCGTCAAATCCGGGAAGCTCAAACCGGTGATCGACCGTGTGCTGCCGCTTGAGCAAGCGCGCGAAGCGCATCGTTTGTTGGCGCAACGCGAACAGTTCGGAAAAGTGGTGTTGGAAATTTGAAATTTCTTCTTATATTTTATGTTCGTTCCCTTTCAGTTTCGGCTATCTCGCCGCAATTTCAGGTGAACACACGCTCCAAAATCCCTTTTTACAATTTCTATTTAAAACTCTTTGGCACAACCTAAAGTCAAAGTTTATTGGCGCGGCTATGTCAGCTTGCTATTTGACAAGTTGGAGAAGGCCGCAAGCCGGCTCTCGTCCCGGTTTGGGAATCTTGGGGCAGATGGGGGCTGTGGTTTAATCTACCAGGATTCTTTCAGAATGACATTTTGGAATGGAGATACAGTATTGAAGGTGACAATGCAGCAGTCAGGCAAATGTCCAGTACAGCTTAAACATGGGAACAGATCTACGGAGGTGTAATGCACATCGATATTCAAGCCATCAACGAAAAAATTCGACGTGAAAGCGGATTTGTTGAGAAACTGACCAAGGAAGTGGCCAAGGTCATCGTCGGCCAGAAGTACATGGTGGAACGTCTGATGATCGGCCTGCTCGGCAACGGCCATATATTGCTCGAAGGCGTACCGGGATTGGCAAAGACGCTGGCGGTCAAAACGCTGTCGGCGGTCGTGCAAACCAAGTTTCAACGCATTCAGTTCACGCCGGATTTGCTGCCGGCGGATTTGATTGGTACGCTGATTTACGATCAAAAAAACGGCGAGTTCACCACTAAAAAGGGACCGATCTTTGCCAACCTGATTTTGGCGGATGAAATCAACCGCTCGCCCGCGAAAGTACAATCGGCATTGCTCGAAGCGATGATGGAGCGGCAGGTCACCATCGGCGAGAAAACATTCAAACTGGATGATCCGTTTCTGGTATTGGCCACACAGAATCCGATCGAGCAGGAAGGCACCTATCCGCTGCCGGAGGCGCAGGTGGACCGCTTCATGTTAAAGCTGGCGATCGGTTATCCGAACAAAGAAGAAGAATTGGAAATCATGCGGCGCATGACGCGCGACCACGTCGCAGATCCAAGGCCCGTGATTACGCCGGCGGACATCGTGCGTGCGCGCCAGGTGATCGCGGAAATATATATGGATGAAAAAGTCGAGCATTACATCATAGATATTGTTTTTGCCACGCGCGAGCCGGAGAAATACGGCTTGAAGGAATTGGCGGATTTGATTCAATACGGCGCCAGCCCGCGCGCGAGCATTTTTTTGGCACAAGCGGCCAAAGCCCACGCCTTTCTGCGCGGCCGCGGCTACGTCACTCCTGAAGACGTGCGCTCGATTGCGATGGATGTGATGCGCCACCGCATTTTGCTGACGTATGAAGCAGAGGCGGAAGAGAAAACGCCGGAGTATGTCGTCGGCCAGGTGCTAGGGCGGATTGAGGTGCCGTGATTGGTGTTCGGTATTCAGTGATTAGTGATCAGTGATCAGTTTCCGGAATCAAGCATCCAGTATCCAGGATCCAGTATCAAGCATCCATGATCCCGAAAGAAATTCTCAAAAAAGTCCGCCGGTTGGAAATTCAGACGCGCGCACTGGTTAACGACGTCTTCAGCGGCGAGTACCATTCCGTGTTCAAAGGGCGGGGCATGGAATTCGCCGAGGTGCGTGAGTACGTGATCGGCGACGATATTCGCAACATTGATTGGAACGTCACCGCACGCACCGGGCATCCGTTCGTCAAGGTTTTCGATGAGGAGCGCGAGCTGACGGTGATGTTGCTTGTCGACGCCAGCTCCTCCGGTGAGTTTGGCACGCAGGAACAGATGAAAGGCGACATCGCGGCGGAGATTTGCGCGCTGCTGGCTTTTTCAGCGATCAAGAACAACGACAAGGTGGGATTGATCATTTTCACCGATCGCATCGAGAAATTCGTGCCACCCAAGAAGGGCCGCACGCACGTCCTGCGCGTGCTGCGCGAAGTGCTGTATCACAAACCCGAAGGCCGCGCGACCGACATCACCTTGGCCTTGGAGTATCTCAATCGCGTCACGCGGCGCAAGGCCGTCGTTTTTCTGGTGTCCGATTTTCTTTCCGAGGGATATGAGAAAGCCTTGCGCGTCGCCAGCAAGCGGCACGACGTGGTGGCTATTCCCATCACCGATCCGCGTGAAACCGAGATTCCCAACGTGGGATTGGTGGAATTAGAAGACGCGGAAACCGGCGAGGTGCACTTGTTGGATACAACCAACGGCGCGAATCGCCAGGCCTTCGCGCGCGAAGCAGCGCGGCGCGGATTGCTGCGCGAAAAAACGTTGCGCTCGACCAAAGTCGATCCCGTGGATATTCAAACCGACAAGCCGTACATCGAGCCGCTGGTGCGCTTCTTCAAAATGCGGGCGAAAAGATTTCGTTGAATGACACTTTCTGAAAGACGTTAGTCATGAAAATTGCTCACGTAAAATCTCCCAGCTTTCTCTTTGCCTTGTGCCTTTTTCTTTTTGCCATCCCCTCCTGCCAGCAAGCCAAGCCCAACCTGCCCGGCGAGCGCGTGCGCGAATTCGCCAATGTGCTTTACAATCGCGACCTGTACAAGCAAGCCATTGCCGAATACGAGCGCTATTTGGAAAACTATCCCCTCGACGAGCGCGAGCAGGCCAATATCAGCTACACCATCGGCAATATTTATTTCGACCGGGTGCGCGATTATGAATCGGCGCTGGCTTATTATCTGCGCGTCAAAGAGCTTTATCCCCAGAGTGAATTGGTCGATGACGCCGGCAAGCGCGTGGTGGAATGTCTCGAGCGCTTGCAGCGTTCGGCAGATGCGCAGCAGGCGCTGGAAGAAAGCACCATGCTCGATCCCGCGCAGGTCGCAGTGAAGCGCCCGGGCGAAGTGATTGCCAAGCTCGGCGACCGCGAAATCACCACCGGCGATCTGGAGTTTGAAATGAAAAACCTGCCGCAGTTCATGCAGGCGCAAATCAAAGATCGCAGCAAGAAAATCGAGTTTTTGAGACAGTATATCGCCTCGGAATTGTTGTACAATACCGCCAAACGCAAGGGCCTGGAAAACGATAAAGACGTGATCGCAGCCGCGTTTCAGGCCAAAAAGAACATCGTGGTGCAAAAATTATTGCAGGACGAAATCAGCCAGAACGTGCAGGTCGACCCGAGCAGCCTGGATTTGTATTATCGTGCGAATTTGGATCGCTATGCGCAGGCAGATTCCAGCGGCCGCACGCCCGCGTTCGAAGAAGTACGCGCGCAGGTGACGCAAGATTATCTGCGCGAGAAACAACAGGAAACTTACAATCAATTGGTCGATCGCATGATGCGCGCCGAAGCCGTGGTCATTTACGAAGACAAAGTACGATAGATGCTCCACGGTCCTTGCAGCTTTAGCGGGATGCTGAAAAAGTCCAAAATCACTGGCAATTGTCATTCCGGCGCAAGCGGGAATCCATAACTTCCATGGAAGTAATACCGACGTACTGGCAAAGTTCTTTTTCGAACATGAGACATTGTCTTTTGCCTTTTGCTTTTTGCCTTTTGGCACCCGTCCCGCCAGCCTGGCCGCAATCCAGCTCGCCGGTCTCCGTCGAATCCCGTGTGGACAAAGCCGTCATCACCATCGGTGACACGGTGCGCTACACGCTGCGCTTGAGCCGTGACGAGAAAGCACAGGTACGCTGGCCCAGTCTTGGAGCCAATCTCGGGGTCTTCGAGATCCGGGACTACGCCAAGCCGGACCCGCGCAAAGAAAAAGGGCGCGTGCTCGAAGAGATTTCGTACACAATCTCCACGTTTGATACCGGACGCTTCGTTATCCCGCCGCTGGCGATCGATTATCTTGTGCCGCCGGACACCGCCTGGCAAACGTTGCAGACGGAGAACCTGGACATCTACGTGCGCTCAATCTTACCAAGCGAAGCCGGCGATATCCGCGACGTTAAAGCGCCGTGGGAGCTGCCGCGCGATTGGCGGCGGATCCTTTTGTATTCTGCTATTGGCCTTGCCGCCGTTGGGCTGGCGATTGCCGGCTATCTTTGGTGGCGCAAGCGCCAGGGCAAGAGCTTGTTGCCGCAGCGCGTCGAGCCGGCGCGGCCGGCACACGAGCTGGCCCTGGAAGAATTGCGCCAACTGCGCTCGAGTGATCTTTTGGAACGTGGCGAGATCAAATTATTTTACAGCCTGCTTTCCGAAATCATGCGGCGTTATTTTGAGGGCAGATATGATTTCATGGCCCTGGAAATGACGACGGCCGAGCTCAATCGCGAGCTGCGCAAAGCCGAGCCCAACCCCGAGGCCTGCGCTGACATGCAAGAATTGTCGGAGGTTTGCGATCTGGTAAAATTTGCCAAATTCGTTCCGGCCGCCGGCGACGCCGGGCGTTTGCTCGATTTGGCGAAAGCTTTTGTTGAAGCGACGATGCCGAGGGTGCTCGTCGAGGACAAACAAAACGGCAATATCGCAACCACGACTGAAGTACCGGCACATGCATTGACAAACAGTGACACAGATGCGAGCAAAGCATGACTTGACAAAACTCAAAGCATCGTGCACTGTTTTTAGAGCCTAGCCGGAAACCCTGAAATGTCATCCCGTAGGGATCTTGGTTGACCCGGGCACAGTGCCTGATTCGGGCTTCAGGTGCCGAATCTACCAAGCTGCTTTCAGCATGACAATTCAATAGTTTGACAAGTATGCCCAATTTTGCCAACCCACAATTTTTATTCTTGCTCCTGCTTTTACCGCTGCTGGCCTGGTGGTATTGGCGCACCTATGCCAGGCGCACGGCGACGATTCGCTATTCGAATCTGGACTTGTTGAAAAACCTGCCTAGGCCTTCCACCTACTGGTCGCGCCATCTGCAATTCGGCCTGCGTTTGCTGGCGATCACACTCGTCATCGTGGCTTTGGCGCGGCCGCAGAGCGGGCACACGGAAGAGGAGGTGACGACGGAGGGCATAGACATCGTTCTGGCGCTCGACATTTCCAGCAGCATGTTGGCGGAAGATTTCAAGCCGAAGAACCGCCTCGAGGCGGCCAAGCTCGTGGCCGAGCAATTCATCAACGGGCGCAAGAACGATCGCATCGGCATGGTGGTGTTTGCCGCGCGCAGCTTCACGCAATGCCCGCTCACGCTGGACTACGGCATTCTCATCAATTTCCTGCGCAAAGTGGAAACCGGCATGATCGACGACGGCACGGCCATCGGGCTCGGCCTGGCGACGGCCGTGGATCGCTTGCGCAACAGCAAGGCAAAAAGCAAAGTCATCATTCTGCTCACGGACGGCGTGAACAATGCCGGTGAGATTGATCCCGTCACGGCCGCGCGCCTGGCGGAAGCTTTTGGCGTGCGTATCTATACCGTGGGCGCCGGCACGCGCGGCGAGGCGATGTTTCCGGTGCAGGATCCGATTTTTGGCAAACGCTACGTACGCATGCCGGTGGAAATTGATGAAGCCATGCTGAAGCGAATCGCTGGGATGACAAAGGGCGATTATTTCCGCGCCACCGACCGGCAAAGCCTGGAAAAGATTTTCGCGAAAATCGATCAATTGGAAAAAACCAAAATTGAAGTCAAGCAATTCACCCGCTATCGCGAGCTGTTCGTGTACTGGCTGGCGATCGCGTTGGGGCTGGTTTTTGTCGAAGTCGTGCTGATCAACACCAAGTTTCGGAAAATTCCATGATCCGCTTTGCCAATAATTACGCGCTGTATTTATTGTTGCTGATTCCGGCGCTGGCGGTTTTTTTCTATTTCGTTTTTCGCTGGAAAAGAAGGGCGATGCAGCGCTTCGGGAACATGCTGTTGTTGCAGCAACTGACGCCCGCGTTCAGCCGCAGCCGGCGCAATTGGAAAATCGTGTTGCTGCTGGCGGCGCTCGCGTTCATGCTGCTGGCCCTGGCGCGGCCACAGCTCGGCACGGCTCTGGAAGAGGTGAAGCGCACGGGCGTGGACATCATCATCGCGATCGATGTTTCGAATTCCATGCTCGCGGAGGATATTCCGCCCAACCGCCTGGCCAAAGCGCGGCACGAAGTCTCTTCTTTGATCGACAAACTGCAGGGCGACCGCATCGGGATTATCGCGTTTGCGGGCGAGGCTTTCATGCAATGTCCCTTGACGTTGGACTACGGCGCGGCCAATATTTTTCTCGAAGTGCTGTCGCCGAATTTGATTCCGACGCCGGGCACGGACATCGGCAAGGCGATCACGCTCGCCTTGCAAAGCTTCGAAGGCGCGGAACGCAAATATAAAGTGCTGGTGCTCATCACCGACGGCGAGCATCATGCCGACGACGTCATGCCCATGGCCGAAGAAGCCGAGCGCCAGGGCGTGGTGATATACACCGTCGGCATCGGCTCGCCGCAGGGCGTGCCGATTCCGGTGACGGAGGACGGGGTCAATCTCGGCGGCTATAAGAAAAGTCGCGGCGGCGAGGTGATCGTGACGAAACTCGACGAGCTGACGCTGGAAAAAATCGCCCTGCAAACCGGAGGGAAATATTATCGTGCTTCTTCCGGCGAAGCCGAATTGGATCGCATCTACGAAGACGTATCCAGCATGGAGAAAAAGGAGCTGGCCTCCCTGAAGTTTTCGCAATTCGAGGAACGTTATCAATACGTATTGTTCGCGGGTTTCATTTTGTTGCTGGCAGAATTGCTGCTCTCGGAGCGGCGAAAAGTGAAACTTGCGGCGCGCAGAAGATTTGCTGCGGACGAACACGCTGAATTGGTGCCATAAAACTGTGACGATTCAGCTCAAAAAAGAAGTGTAACCGGATTAAGCGGATTGAACGGATAGTGATTTTGAAAGACAAATTCTTGAAATCTGCTTTATACGGTCAATTCGTTTACGAGAAATGGGAGCGGAATGGTTGCGGAGGATCTTTCATAATGAGTAGGAGTATGAGTAAGAGTATGAGTATGAGTATGAGTATGAGTAGGAGTAGGAGTAGGAGTAGGAGTAGGAGTAAGGGCATCAGTGGGAGTATGAAGCCAAGAAGGCCCCTAAAAAGCCTTTATACACTGCCGATCTACCATTCACGATCTACGATCTACGATCTTCGATCCTCGATCCTCGATCTTCGATCCTCGATCTTCCTCTGCCTTCTCCTGACAAGCCTCTTAACCTCCGAGACCTACGCCCAGGGACCGGGCCGGCGGCAAGTGCAGGAGGGCAATCGCAACTACGCCGAGGGCAAATACGACGAGGCCAACAACAGCTATCGTGACGCGCAGGTCGATAATCCGGAATCGCCGATCATTCATTTCAACGTCGGCGACGTGCAGTATCAAAAGAGGAACTACGAGGAGGCGATCAAAGCGTATCGCGAAGCCGTGCAGAAGAGCAACGATAAGGATTTGCAAGCGCAGGCCTATTACAACCTCGGCAATACACTCTACCGTTTGAACAAATGGCCGGAAAGCGTTCTGGCCTATCAACAGGCTCTCAAGCTGAATCCAAACGACGAAGATACCAAGTTCAATCTTGAATACGTCCGTACCCAGATCAAGCAAAATGCCCAGAAAGATCAACAGCAGCAGCAGCAACAACAACAGCAACAACAGGAAAATCAACAACAACAATCCGAAAACCAGGGGGATCAGAATCAGGACCAAAAGAACGATCAGCAACAGCAAAGCCAAGAGCAGAATCAACAACAAGATCAAGCGCAGGATCAGAAGCAACAAGAACAGTCCCAGGAACAAAACGAGCAGTCCGAGGGGCAACAGATGAAAGAGGGAAAGCTTTCCAAAGAGGACGCAGAAAGGTTGCTCGAGGCCTTGCAGAATCAGGAAAAAGACGCTCAAAAGAAGCGCCAGGCGAAAGTCGGCGGGCGTATGCGAGTTGAAAAAGATTGGTGATGCAAAATATGAAACTCCGCCTCTTTTTTATTGTTTTTGTATTTATTTTCTGTGCCGCAATTTCTTCCGGGACGGCCCAAAGCGTCATCGCGACTGTGGACCGCACGCACCTTGCTGTGAATGAAGGATTCAGCTTGAGTGTGGAGATCTCCGGCCGTAACGCGGGAGAGCCGAAGCTGCCGGATATGGCAAATTTTGCGGCGCTGGCCGGCAGGAGCAGCTCGCAAAATATTCAATTCGTCAACGGGCGGATGTCGGCCTCAACGACGGTCAATTATACATTCTATGCCCAGGCAGCCGGCAGTTTTGAGATCGGTCCGGTGGAAGTGGAAATCGATGGGCAGGTGCAGCGCAGCCAGCCCATACGCATAGAAATCGTCGCCTCTTCCGGCGCTGCGCCACCGGCCGGCGGGCAGCAACCCGCTCCGGCGCAAACCGATCCCAGCTTGCAAGGTGATGATAACGCCCTCTTCCTGCGCGCGGAAGTGGATCGCCGCACGGTTTATCAGAACGAGCCGGTGATCGTTACGTACAAAATCTACACGCTGCGCAACATTTCCGGTTACAACGTGGCCAAACTGCCCAACTTTGCCGGATTCTGGGTGGAGAATTTCGACCTGCCGCCGCGGCCGCGCACGTACAATCAGGTCATTAACGGCCAACGTTATTTGGTTGCGGAAATCAAGCGCAGCGCCATTTTTCCACAGAGCACGGGACAACAGGTTCTGGAGCAGATGGCACTCGAGTGCGAAGTGCAGATGCCGCGATCGCGCGGCCGCGCCCGCGACCCTTTCGAAAGTTTCTTTGATGATCCTTTTTTTGCCCGCACGGCACGGGTCGCGATATCCTCCAAGCCCGTTGAGATCGAAGTCTTGCCTCTGCCTACTGCCGGCCGTCCGGCGAGCTTCAATGGCGTCGTGGGCAATTATACCCTCAAAGCGACGGTGGATCGCACCGCCGTGAAAACGAATGAAGCCGTCACCTTGAAAATCACCGCGAGCGGACAGGGCAACATCAAAACCTTGACGCTGCCGCGGCTGGAGTTGCCGGCGGATTTTGAAGTTTATGATCCGAAGATTTCCGAAAACGTCGATCGCAGCGGCGGTGAAATCTCCGGCAACAAAACGTGGGAATACGTGATGGTGCCGCGCTTTGCCGGCACGCATGAGATCAAAGCGGTTGAGCTCAGCTTTTTTGACGCGCGCGCCAAACAGTATCGCACCGCCAGCACCGCGCCGATTGGCCTCAGCATCGAACAAGGTGCGGCACAATCGGCGTCAGCGGGAGGCGGGATATCGAAACAGGACGTGCGCCTGCTCGGCCAGGATATCCGCTTCATTGCCATTGCGGCTGCGCCGTTTGAAAACATCGGCGCGCGCCAGTACACACGGCCCTGGTATATCGCATTGCTGGTATTGCCCGTGCTCGCCTGGGCGGGCGCGTTTTGGTATCAGCAACAGCAGGAGAAACTGACCAGCAACGTCGCGTATGCACGCAGCCGTAAGGCCACCAAAACAGCGTTGAAACACCTGCACACGGCCAAGAAGCTGCTTGGCAGCAGCGACGGCAAGCCATTTTACGCCGAAGTGCAAAAAGCGATGATGGGCTTCCTGGGCAACAAGCTGAACGTCGCGGAAGCGCGGCTGGTTACCGACGACATCGAACACTTGCTGCAAAGCAAAGATGTGCCCGGGGCAACCATTTCCGCCTACGTGGGTTGTTTGCATGCTTGCGATTTCCAGCGCTTCGCGCCCTCGCAAGCGAACGGCGCCGAGATGAGAGCGTTTTATGAACGCGCGGAAAAGGCCATCGCCGAGCTGGAGGAGGCGCTGTGAGGCTCGATTTGTTTGATTGTTTTCGTCTCAATCTTCCCCCATCCTGGAAGAGGCCCAACCGAAAAGAATCCACGCAAAGACGCAAAGGCGCAAAGCATTCGCAAAGAAAAACTTCGCGTGTTCTTTGCACCTTTGCGCCTTTGCGTTACTATATCTGCTTTTTCTTCATCTTCTTCGCTGCTGCCTCACTTTTCGCCGACGAAGCGGCCAACCTTTTTCAGCAAGGCAACCAACACTATCAAGCCGGGGAATATCAGAAAGCCGTTGAAGCGTACGAGCGAATTTTGCAGCTTGGCAAGGAAAATTGGCAGGTCTATTACAACCTGGGCAACGTGTACTACAAGCTGCGGCAGCCGGGAAAGGCGATCTTGAATTACGAGCGCGCGCTGCGCTTGCATCCGGACAATGAAGATATTCGCTTCAATCTCGACCTGACAAATCTGCAAATCACCGATCGTATTCCCGCACCGCCGCGTTCGGTCGTGCTGGTCTGGCTGGACAATGCTTTGCGGCTCATTTCATTGGAAGGCAGCGCGATGCTGGCTCTGATTTCCTGGCTGGCGCTGTTCGCAGGCTTGACCATGAGCCTGGTGTCGCGCAAGGCGAAGGGCGAGCAGTGGGGCCGCATGCTCGCCTGGACCGCCGGCGTGCTATTTCTCGTCTTCGGCAGTCTGTTCGCGTATCAGTATTACGACCATCAAACCACGAATTTCGGTATCGTCATGGCGCCGCGCGTGATTGTACGCAGCTCACCTGCGGAAGACGCCACCGAAGTTTTCATTCTGCACGAAGGAGCGAAAGTCCGCATCGAAGCCCAGACCAGCGATTGGGCGCGCATCCGATTGGCGGATGGCAAGGTCGGGTGGCTGCTTGCCACTGCGGCCGAGAAAATCTGAAGCACTTGACAACGTAGAAACCGCATTGATCTTCCCGCTTGACAACACAGATTGAAATGCTATATTAGTGCTTTAATAGTCGGATTTGTGCAAAAAAAGCAAAGATTGTCCAACGGATGGAAAAACCCAACTGATAAAATTTTTCATCTGTTGGGTTTCTCTATCCGTTGGAAACTTTTTTATGCTTTTGGGTTGCGGCTTGTCCGCGCTGTGCATTTAATAGAGCAAGTAGGAGCAGCAATGTCAGTGTTTTCCCTTTTCGCAATGAAGATGGAGTATTGCTGGTGCATCTGTTGTAGCTCATGCGCCAATGTCCCGCTTTGTTCTCGTAAAGGGAGAAGTATACCATGATCGCGTAGAAACGCCCTCACAAATAGAAGCTTATCAAAAAGCCCTTCGACCGAGAACAGTCGAAGGGCTTTTTTGTTTTCCACCTGCACAAGGAGGAGCCATGATACTGACCAGCAAACAGGAGCTGGAGCATTTCGACGATCCGATTGCCGTTGCCGAAGACATTCAAGCCATGCGGAGCGCCATCGTACAGTTAAGGCACGGCGAGCTCTCCGTTGAAGAGTTTCGTAAATTCCGCCTCCATCGCGGCATCTATGGACAACGCGCAGATCAGGCGGGTTACAACATGATACGCGTCAAGGTCCCATATGGGCTGCTGACCACAAAGCAGTTGCACCGCCTCGCGCGCATTGCCGAGGAGTTTGCAGATGGTGTGGCTCATATCACCACCAGACAGGACCTCCAGTTTCACTGGGTACGGCTGGAAAAAGTCCCGGCAGTCATGGCAGACCTTGCCGAAGTCGGCCTCACCACGCGGGAGGCGTGCGGCAACACCGTGCGCAACATCGTCGGCTCGCCGCTGGCGGGTATCGACCCGGACGAGCTTTTCGACGTGACCCCCTATGCCCGGCAGCTCGCCAAACACCTGCTTCGCCATGTTCTCAGCCAGCAATTGCCGAGAAAGTTCAAAATTTCCTTTTCGGGAAGTCCAAACGAGAGTGACGGCGTCATTCCCTGGATTCATGACATTGGCCTGGTTGCCGCTCTGGGTGTGGACGGGCACCGCGGTTTCAAGGTGTACGTTGGCGGAGGCCTGGGATCGCAACCGCGCGTCGCCGATTTACTCGAAGAGTTCACGCCCGCCGATCTTCTCATTCCCACTGCCGAGGCGATTCTGACGATCTTCAACAAGAATGGCAACCGCGAGAATCGTAACAAGGCCAGAATGAAGTATGTGCTCTGGAAGATGGGATTGCAGGAATTCCGGCGCCTGGTGCAGGAAGAACGCCGGCGTGTTTTGAATTCCGGCCGTGATTTTTCAGCTCCGGAAGAGCTCGAGGAGACCGGCTACCTGCCCATCTCCTCGACCCAGCCCGTCGTGAGGAACGGCGACCTTGCCGTGCGAAACTGGCTGGACGCCAACGTCTTCCCGCAAAAGCAAAGGCACTACCACCTCGTTTACCTCAATCCCACCATCGGCGATCTCACGGCGACACAGTTGTCCGCATTGGGAGAAATTGCCGAGCAGTTCTCTAACGGCCAGGTTCGAACGACAACGCAGCAGGACGTGGTGTTGCGCTGGATTCGCTCTTCGGATCTTTATGATTTGTACAAGAAGCTGAAACAATTCGACCTCCATCAGTCTGGCGCGCAGACCATCGCGCACGTCACTTCCTGTCCAGGCGCCGACACCTGCAACCTGGGCGTCACCCATTCGCGCGCATTGGGCAAGGCGTTGACCGCGCTCTTCCAGGAAAACAGCGGCTGGAAAGAGGCGCTGGCCGAGGTGCGTGTGAAAATCAGCGGCTGCCCCAATTCCTGCGGCCAGCACCACGTCGCCTCGCTTGGATTCTATGGTGCGACCCGGAAAGCCGGCGAGCATCAAATTCCTTCGTACGTGCTCCTGCTCGGCGGTGGTTTCAATTCCGGCAAGCAAAATTTCGGCGAAACGATCGGGAAAATTCCCGCGCGCCGCGTTCCCGAGGCGGTTTCACGCCTGCTGCACGGATTTCTCTCTGAACGCAACGACGACGAGAAGTTCTGGGATTATGTGGATCGCATCGGTGTCGCGCAGTTTCGCAGCCGGCTACAAGATCTCACTGCGCTGCCATCCGAAGCGCCGGACGAGAATCTGTTTGTGGATCTCGGTGAAAACAGCGCTTTTATCGCAAAAACCGGCAGCGGCGAATGTGCGGTTTAGCGCCCATCCGGAAACGCGGACATCTCATCTCCATGTCATCCCGCAGGGATCTTGGTTGCGCCAGGCGCGACTCCAATCCTGGCTCGCGTGCCGGATTTATCAAGCCGCTTTCAGCATGACAGAGTAAGGTTTTCGAACAGGCTCCTGGCAAATTATCGAGTAGAAGCGAGACGACATAGGTTCCTGGTTTCTGACTTACACAAGGTGATACTAGATGATACAGCTATTCTCTGTCAACGAATTAAAATACTTGAACGAGCGTTTTCTGGCACGCCATCCTTTGGAATTGCTGGAATGGATCAATGCGTCATTTGGCTCTGGAGAGGTCGTAATGGCAACCGGGTTTGGCGCCGAGGGCGTAGTCCTCATCGACATGCTGGTCCGAGTCAACAAGAAATTCCCCATTTTCTATCTGGATACCGAGGTGCTCTTCCAGGAGACCTATCAGCTTCGCGATCAATTGGAGGAACGCTACGGGATCCGCTTTGTTCAGCAAACGCCGGCATGGTCTCTTGCCGAACAATCCCACCACGAAGGCGACAGGTTATGGGAACGCAACCCTGATCAATGCTGCCACTTGCGGAAAGTTGAGCCGCTGCGCACCGCGCTTCGCGATCGCAGCGGCTGGATCACGGCCATCCGTCGCGGGCAATCGCCCGCTCGCGCTCAGGCACAAGCCATTGAGTGGGATGTGCGCTTCGGTTTGTACAAATTCAATCCGCTGGCGGCCTGGACGAAAGAGGAGGTGTGGGGCCACATTGTGTTGTATGATCTGCCCTACAATCCACTCTACGATCGCGGTTACGCCAGCATTGGATGCGTCCATTGCACCACGCCCGTGGCTCCTGGTGAAGAAGAGCGCGCGGGGCGGTGGCGGGGTTTTCTGAAAACTGAGTGCGGCCTGCACAAGTATGCTTTTGAACCGAAAGTGGCGGCGTAATAAAGAACCATTGATTGTCAATCCGCTCAACAGTTACTATTCTTTTATACAAAATTGACCAAGACCTCTATGACCCCGACCATGCAAAACGGCTTCACCGTCTGGTTTACCGGCCTTTCCGGCGCCGGGAAATCCACCATTTCAACGTTGCTGATGCAAAAGCTGAAAGATCGTGGCTTCAACAGAGTTGAGTTGCTGGATGGCGACCTCGTACGAACCCATCTCAGCAAAGGGCTAGGATTCAGCAAGGAGGATCGTGATACAAACATCGGCCGTATCGGTTTCGTGGCCGGGTTGCTGGCGCGCAACGGCGCGATTGCCCTCACGGCCGCGATTTCACCTTACCGCGAGACACGCGACCGTGTGCGTGACCAAATCGAGAATTTCGTCGAGGTCTACGTCACGGCCCCGCTCGAAACCCTGGTACAGCGCGATGTGAAAGGGCTATATCAGCGCGCGCTGGCCGGGGAAATCTCGAATTTCACCGGCGTCTCCGACCCTTATGAGCCTCCGCTGTCGCCGGAAGTCATCGTCGAGACCGACAAAGAGACGGTTGAAATCAGTGTGAACAAGGTACTGCGCGCGCTGGAGGTGCTTGGACTGATTCCCGTCGCACAAACTCTCCTGCCCGAGACGGAAGAGTTGAAGGTGATTTCCAAACTCCGTCAACTCGGCAAGCTGCGCACCAATATCATTACTCCTACCCAAGCTCCAAATCGCGAATCTTCGTCGAACGGTTGGCTCGCACCGATTCCTCCACATGGCGGTATTCTAGTTAACCGATTTCTGCAAGAGGAAAAACGCAACGAGCTGCTCGATCGGCTCGAGAAATATCCGTCCCTCACGCTTTCACGCCGACAGTGGTCTGACATTGCATTGCTCGCAACCGGCGCTTATTCGCCTCTCATCGGGTTCCTTGGCGCAAGGGACTTTCAAAGCGTCATCCACTCGGGCAGGCTCACCAGCGGCCTGGCCTGGACCATCCCGATCCTCCTGCTGATCCATCCCGAGCAGGCCGAAGATTTGCACCTGGATCGTGAAGTGGTTTTGCGTGATCGCGACGGCAAGAATCTGGCTATTCTCTATCTTGAAGAGATCTATCGCGTCGATAAAGAACAGCTCGCGTTGAAAGTCTGGAGAACGGCGGATCAAAGCCATCCCGGAGTAAAGGTTTTATACGAAGAAGGCGCGCTGGCGCTTGGCGGGCCCATCGAGGTGATCAGGCTTCAGGATGATTCAGCTCTTGGCCGCTTTCATCTAACGCCGCCGGAAACGCGCGAGTATTTTCTGCAGCAGCAGTGGCGCACCGTCGTGGCCTTTCAAACCCGCAATCCGGTTCATCGCGCACACGAGTATATTCAAAAAGCGGCGCTGGAAACCATGGACGGCCTGCTGCTTCATCCCCTGGTTGGCGAAGTGAAGGCGGACGATATTCCCGCTGACGTGCGCTTGGCCTGCTATCGCGTGCTGCTCGAGCATTACTATCCGAAAGATAGGGTGCTGCTGGCTACAATGCCGGCGGCGATGCGCTATGCCGGACCGAAGGAGGCCATTCATCACGCCATCATGCGGCAGAACTACGGGTGCACTCATTTCATCGTTGGCCGGGATCACGCCGGCGTGGGAGACTACTACGGCACTTACGAGGCACAACGGATTTTCGACGAATACTCCAGGGACGAGCTCGCGATAGCGGCGCTCAAGTTTGAGAACACTTTTTATTGCCGAAAATGTTCGGGCATGGCGTCCGAAAAAACCTGCCCTCATGACCAGGGCGCGCGCGTGCACTTATCCGGCACGAAAGTGCGGGAGCGGCTGGAGCAAGGACTGGCTTTGCCGGCAGAATTCTCCCGGCCGGAAGTTGCGGAAATACTTCGGGCAGCTTACGGCCGGAAGAACAATGGTGCACAAATGGCCTTTGACAAAAACCGTGCGGCAACAGGCGACTATCTTCCCAGTAGCGCGCATCGCGTCCACACCCGAACATGGGAGCCCATGGATGAACAGCGACCAACGGATTCAAATACATGATCGTACCATGAACACTCTTCTTCCGATCTTTTTGAAACTGTATAACCGGCCCGTTCTGGTGGTTGGAGGCGGCGCCGTTGCCGAACAGAAAATCTCGCAACTGCTCGAAGCGCATTCCGCGGTGACCGTCATCGCACCGCAGGTCTCCGCACGTATCGAACAATGGGAGCAGCAAGCCGAAATCGAAGTGAAGCGGCGCAATTATCGCCCCGGCGAGGTTGAAGGATTCGTAATGGTCTTTGGCGCCACGGATGATGCGGCGGTACAGCGTGAGATCTACGACGACGCGCGACGAAGAAACCTCCCGGTCAACATTGTCGACGTCCCGGATCTTTGCACTTTCTATCTCTCCTCGGTATTCCAGAATGGCGATTTGAAGATCGCGGTCTCCACCAACGGCAAGAGCCCGACCCTGGGGAAAATCATTCGCGACAAAATTGGAGCGGAGTTTTCCAATGGTTATGCGGCGCTGTTGCAGAAGATTGGCGACATGCGGCCACTGGTGATGGCCTCCCTCCCGGACTATCAAAGCAGAAAGCAGTTCTTTGAGAGGGTGGTGCAAGCCGAACTAGAGCAGCACTCAAAAAATGGCGCAGCTCGGAACGGCGCGCGCACCTCGCCCAACGTGGCCAAAGTCTATCTCGTGGGCGCGGGACCTGGAGACCCGGAGCTGATTTCGGTCAAGGGACTGCGACGGTTGAAATCTGCAGGGGTGGTGGTGTATGACGCGCATATTCATCCGGAATTGCTGGAACAAGCGCCGGCTTCCGCCGAGAAAATCTACGTAGGAAAAAAAGCCGGCAGGCCTTGTATCGCCCAGTCCGAAATTAATCAACTTCTGATTTCTAAAGCGAGAGCGGGCAAGCCGGTTGTGCGTCTTAAAGGAGGAGATCCTTTTGTCTTCGGCCGTGGCGGCGAGGAGCTGGAGGCATTGGAAGGCGCCGGAGTGGCGGTCGAAGTGATTCCAGGCATAACCGCCGGCGTCGGCGTGCCGACCGCGCTTGGAATGCCGGTGACGCATCGCCGCTATTCATCGAGCGTGGCATTTGTAACCGGGCATGAAGATCCCACCAAGAGCGAAGATCGAATCGATTGGGCAAGCGCGGCGGGTATGGATACACTGGTCATTTATATGGGCATTCGAAAAATCGACCAAATCGTAGCCAGATTGATCCGGCAGGGACGTTCACCACATATGCCGGTTGCGGTTATATTCGCCGGCACCACGCCGGAGCAAGTTGTCATTCGCGGAACGCTGGAAGACATCTCGTCAAGAACTGGCCGCTACCGTGGTGATCTGCCCGGGCTGATGGTGATCGGTGAGGCGGTTCGATTCCAGAGTGAATCTTCGGCCATCTCCGCAGTGAACGTGCAGCAAGAAGCTCCCACAAGGGCGTTGAGTCAGGTATGAGAAAAGCAATTTGCCAGGTGTCCTCCTGCCAGAATCCCGAAGTCGCTCATGGCTTGTGCTGGAAACATTACGCACGGAAACGGCGGCACGGCCATATGCTGCCTCGACGCCATTATCGCACCAATCCGCACTGCCGCTATTGCGGCACGGAGAAGAGTGAGGATTTCTATCCTCGTTACAAAGGAATTTGCAAGCTGTGCCGAAAAGTGAATAGAGTCTATCGGACCGATTCTCAGCTCAACCTGCCGGTCAGTCTCGTTTCCACGTTGCCACCAACGGCTTCGTCCGTGTGATTTCACCTTCCCAATAGCCTATGTCAGCTTTTCAGGCAGGCTGATGCACTTCGTGCTGCTTTAAGTTTTGCCCACGGAATGAAGAATCCCTCCGACGATAGCTTTATCGGTAGGGTTCTTCAATATCACTTAACTTTCATTGCCAGAATGGTCATATCATCCTGCTGCATACGTCCGTTTGCCCAAGATCTTGCGGCCTTGCTCAAATGAGCGACGATCTTGTCCGGTCGCTTATTTGCTATTTCCGTGAATAGTCTGAGCACCCGCCTTTCGCCCAGCATCTCTTCTTGTGCATTGAATGTTTCGTATAGGCCGTCACTTACAAAAAGCACCGCGTCACCGGATTTCAATCTCAAGATTTTCTGCTGGTATTCGAAATTGCCTTGGTCCGATTTCTATCCATAGTTCAGCCTATAGGTCAGCAACAAGGCCCCGTTTCCATACACCTTCGCATGAAGCAACGACAACTGCATGGCTTTTGTGCTCTTTCCAAAAAGCTTGAGGCCGCGACCGAAGATCAACGGATAAAACTTGATCTTCAATTCATCGATCAATTCATTTTCCAAAAGAAAACCCGCGAAAACTCCTCCTCCGCATAGATAAATGTCCGTGCCCGTGCCGGCTTTCAACTGCTTGATAAATCCCAATTCGTTTTTCGCGATGATCTCGACCCGCTCGTCCGGATCGGTCTCGAACCGCATGGTTTTTGAAAAAACATAATGCTTCATGTGCGGATACGCGGGCTGTCCGGGCTTTATGCCATATTGATAACCAAACTCATACGTCGCCCTGCCCATTAAAACCGTGTCGTATGCCTTGAGGTTGTCAAGATACTCCGTTACATGCTCCCCCTCTGCGAAATTTGAGAACCCGCCAATCGAGCCATCTTCGTGAGAAATATAATTGTCAAGCGTCATGCCCACGTGATAAACGATCTTTCTCATTCTCAATCTCCCTTTTGCTGGGCCAAAGCATGCCTCACGGCTGCTTCGGCAAGCAACTCGGCAGGATTCATCAGATCGGTTTCGCTGGCTTGTTCTTTTAGCAATAATGGTAATTCCGTACAGCCAAGAATGATCCCATCCACGTTCTTTGCACGAAGGGCTGCGACCGCCTCACGGGCAATCGCGGCTGATCCGGCATCGTCTTGTCCTTCCATCACTTTCATGATCGCCCCGTCGAGTCTGGCACGCAGCTCGCCGGCAATCGTTTCGCACGCCAGGTTGAGTTCTCCCAGTGGCCTGGTATATACGATTGGGTTTCCAAGCCCTAGAACTCCCACCTTGTTCCACTGCCGTTGTTGGAGTTCCTTTAAGGTTACTTCAATCATGCTCAGCACTTTACGACCGGCCGCCTGTTCAAT
>JBOHQX010000091.1:0-6594 GCA_050732395.1 bacterium | reverse complement strand
GAAGGACGCCGATCGATCTCGTCACGCCATTTCGGTAAAGGCAGATAATCGTCGGTGCGAGCCGCACCGTAGGCGCGAATACTGGCCAGGAGCAATAAGCCATAATTGGCGACCGCGAATTGCGGATTGCGTTCCACCGAAAGTGGAGCACGCACTTGTGCATCGCCAACACCCAAAAGGCTTTTTTCATCACGGTGATTCACCTCGATGTCCCAACGCAGAAAGTAATATTGTAGGAGCTGCTCAACGGGCGTGTCCACATCACGGGTCATCAAGTACACCGGCTCGCGGTAAAGTTTTTTGGATCCTTTGTGGAGCCGATAACCTAAGGGCGCAATGATGATCAACCGGTAGCGTTGATCACCCAGACATCGCCACAGCACGGGTTCCACGGTTTTGTAGCGAATTTCGCGATGGGCGCCCGCAAAGAAGACGGTCGTTTTCTGCCACAGATCAGTATCATCTTGGCGAATCTCTTGTGGTGTTGGAAGTGGTTCGCCATAAACACGATTGGCTCGCATAGAATCGTCTTTGGGCTTAAACAGCTTCATATCTTTACGTGCACGTGCAATTGGGATGACTTGATCAGGCAGCGCGCGCAAGAATGATTTGTTACAAAAGCTGCCATCGACCGAGGCGATAAGTCGGCGTTCGCAGCCTCCTGGCAGTTGATCGACTTGTTTTCGAAGCTTGCGAATGGCCTCATGTCCTTGCACGCTGATACGTTTTTTCTTTTGTTCTTCTTTATAGGTTGCTTGGTCTTCTGGTGAGGCATTTTTCCTGGGCTTTTTTGCGGGCGCGGCCTTTTCGAACAAGATCGGAATCGCACGACAATAGTCGAAGCCCTTGCCGGGATTAACCAAGAGCGAACCCTGCAAATAACGAATACCAGGAATCAGATTGACGTGATAGGGCAACGACATGGGATCGCGCAAGGTGCATACGCCTGGAATCTTCTTGCCCGTTTTGCGGCGCACCGTATCATCCAGAGCGACCAGCACATCCTGTTTTGGCCAGTGCGCATAAGCATCACCAGCTTTGAGGATTTCAAAGAACAGCGGATCAGCGTTCCACTCGCGCTCCGAATAGAAGCGGTAATCAGCAGACCAATCCTGCTCTTGTTTATTCTTGCTACAGATCAAACGCGTCACCGTATGCCGGCCCAAAGTTACCAACGAAGAAAAGGCCAGACCACGGGCACGTTCAAAAGTTCGCTCTTGCGCGAAATGTGGACGCCAAGTCGCCAACAGCTCGTCAAAGGCCTTTACCAGTTTCAGCGTCGGCCTCCTTCCACTTCGTGCGCGATCAAGGCGAACGTATTGGCGGCGGTCTTGATGAAACGGTCGTGGCGTTTGACACGCTTGGTGAGAGCCGAGACGATCGACTCTTTGTCCAAGTGCCGCTTGAATTGTTTCTGTGCCTGCTCCAGAATCGCATCGACATGCATGGGATGCTTGGCAGCCGCCAGTATGTCATAGACAATATCTATTTGAGACATACTTTTATCTGGAGCGGCTCTTTTTTCCGGTCGGGCGTTTTACGCAACTGCCGAATAGTATTGAGCTGGGCACGAAGCAGTGATTCAAAGAGCTCGAGCAAATCTTTTGAGATGGTGCTGGACATGTTATCCTCCGGATTAAAGGCTTAACCGGAAGATACGAAGTTGATATGAGTATGTCAATATTTATTTACATACATACTCTTGAAACAGCCAGGGGGATGAGTTCAGCCTCCCAACCCCTCCAGCAGCAATTGCAATTCCACCGCATCATCATAATCCAAATTAGGGTCTTGCGCCAGAGCTAGATTGCGGTCGCCGGAGAGAATGGTTTGCAGTTTGGAGATGAGGAGTTTGTCCGAAGCAGAAGTTTCTTTTGCACTGGCGGCTTGGGCAAGCGCCTGCTGCATCTCAGTCGCTTGGCCAGCGCTGAGGGCCTGGGTAACGGCGGCGCAGATTTGCGCAGAGCGTTCGTGGTTGCCACCGCCAGCCCGGCGGTAGGCGAGGTAACTGGCCATGGCCTGCTGTCGCGCGGCGGCAGCCGCTTGCGAATTGCCGGTGGCCTGTTCCAAGTTGTTCAAATTCTGAAACGTCTTCCACGGCGCGGCAGCATAGCCGTAAGATTTATTGCACTCAATGGCGCGCAGCAGCTCGGTGCGGGCCTCGTCGTAGCGCTGCAATTTGATCAGCGTGTCGGCGAGGTTGTTGCGAGCTCGGCCTTCTGTTGCCAGGTTCTGCAATTCAACATAAATATCCGCTGCCTGCCGGCAGAAGATCACCGCTTCTTCCAGGCGGCCCATTTGATGATAAAGGCCCCCCAGTTCGTTCAGGCTGTTCGCTTCACCGGCGCGATTTTTCTGCGCCACCTTAATCGCCAGGGACTGGCGGTAGGCCTGCTCTGCCCGGTCGTACTGCCCGGCTTCTGTATGCACTATGCCGATTTGATGGCAGACCGATGCCACGCTGCCCGACTCGCCCAGGTTTTCGAACATGTCACGCGCTTCGACGTAGATTTTCAACGCTTCATCATAGCACTGTTGCAGCATGCGCACCGTGCCGAGTTGGCCTTTGCTGACGGCGACGCCTCTTTTGTCATCAAACTTTTCTTTGCGCTTAATTGAATCCTCATAAGCCGCTGCCGCTTCCTCCAATCTCCCCAAATCTCTCAGACAGTCACCACTTTCTTGGACCGCAACCGCTTCCATCCTCGCGGCGTTGGTGTTGCCGGCATCAGCCAGTTGCTGAAAGCGTTGTTGCGCCTCCGTCAAGGGCGACAGGGCAGCCTCGGCCGCGCCGCCCTTTTGGAGCACTCGGCCGAGCTTAAAATGTGCCCACGCAGTATTGTAATCTGCACCCGAATGTGAATTTTCACCAGCTTCAAGGCACTTCTGCAACAGTGTTTCGGCTATTTTGTGAGCCGCTTGAATGTCGCCACTTTCTATCAATCGATCTATTTTGCTGCTTTCAGTCAAGAACCGCGCATGGCTCCGGCCGCCGAGTTTCTGTGCGGCCTGCTCGCGCACGGCCACCACCTGCGGCCGGCCGAGGAGTTGGAGCAGGGTTTCCATGTAGCTGGTTAAGCCGACCACATCCTCTGGCGTCAAATTCTCCTGGCCCCAATCGAGCAGGGCCAGCAGGTTGGGCAATTCCAACAGGGTGAGTTGCGCCGCAAGTTCGGCGTTTTTGCCATATTCTTGGCCCAAATAACCCAACAACTGCCGCGTGCCCTCGGCCCAGCGGTTGCGGGCTTGGGCTTTTTCGGTCTCATTCATTTGTCCCAGCAGGTAGGGCGCTAAGGCCGGGTCGAGGCGCAGGTGGCCGTAGCTCATGAGTTGGGCGAGGCCAACGTCAACCAATGTCACCGCTATGCGCTGGGCACTTTGCTGGTCGACGTTCAGAGTTTGCATCATCGTAAACAAATTTGTCCCGCCATCAAAAGTACCCAACGGCTTAATCTGCTCACGCATTTCTGCCGGCAAACGGCGCAAAGAAAGCTCGACGCTGGCATAGAGCGAATTCTCGCGGTTGCCAGGGTGCTTTTGTTACAAGTCCTCCATGAGGCGTTGTAAGTTGGCCGTAGTACTGCGCACGCCTTGGCGTGCTACCTCGCGCGCCAATAGCACCGACGCGCGGGCGTGGCAATTCACCGCTTCCACCAGGTCAATAATCTCCTGCGACGCGCTGCCCGGGTCGCTAACTTTGGGCTGCAAGCCTTCTTCTTTCATCACACTGCTCACCAATTCAATGGCGTCGTTGCGGTCGAGCGGGCCGAGCCCGATCTCGCGAGTTTTGTGGCTGAACGGCGCGGGCAAAGCTTCACGGCTGGTAAACACCAGCCGCGTTGCCGGGTTGGCGGTCAGCAGTTTTTGGCAGAGGGCAAAGAACTCATCCACCGGCGCTGCGGCTGCGGGCACAACGCCGCTCGCATCGGGCAGAATGCTCTCCAAATTATCCAGCACAATAATCGTAGGCGAATCTTGCAGGCTACGTTCCACCGGCTGCAAGGCTTCATTTAAACTTTTGTACTGGGCCACGGAATAGTTCGCTGCCTCGGGCAGCAGTTGGCGTCCCATACTGTCGAGTACGGCACGCACGTCATACACGTTTTCCAAACTCACAAACGCGGCGTGGCCAAAACGTTTGCTAGCTACCAGCCAGCGCGCCAATTCCGCAGCCAGCGTGGTTTTGCCGGCCCCGCCCTGCCCACGAACGACGGCATAAGGCTGATCATGCAGCAGCCGCTCCAATGCCAGCAACTGCCGGCTGCGGCCATGAAATTTATGCGGCGGCGTTTGCGGCAATGCACCAAAGCGCAGTTGTTGCTGGCGTTCCTGCATGCGCTGCACGGCCTCCGGCGGCAGACTGGTGACGAGTTGCGGGTCTTGTTCTTCCTGATAGAGCACCGGCACAAACCAGTCGTGCAAATGCAGCTCGCCCGCGCCCATAATTTTGCCGCGCCAGGTGTCACCCGCGAGCGCTTCCTGGCCGGCGAGCATGGCCTGTCCCACGCGGCCGCCGGCGGCGAGTTTGCGGTAAAACGCCTCCACGAAGCGCCGCGCGGTTTCCACCAACACGCTGTGGCTCATGGCCACAACCGAGGCCACGCCCTGCTCCAACAATTTGGCCGCCACTGAAGCAGTAGGATCCGCCTCCACTTTAGCGCTTTGGCAGGCTTCCAAGAAAATGAGCGGAATGCGGTAGTCGCGCAGAACGCCCGCCAGATCGCCGGCATGCACCAGCTGCATGGCACGGTGTTCGAGCTTGTCGAAATCTTTGGTGTCTTCAAAGCACAGCGCGCCCAATCCTTGCTTGCGGTCGTAAACGCCGTGGCCGTCGAAATGCACCACGTCATAAGGCTGGCTGGCCTCGCTGGCGCGTTTCAGTTCTTGTCGCAAAGCCAAGAGCGTGGGCGGGGTGAGCACGGTCAGCGTCGCCAACTCGCCCAAGCGTTCCACCGCCTCCACCAACGGCTTGGCGCTGACGCGATGGTCGATGTAGGTGATGGATTTATCTTCGACTGACCAGCAAAATACGAATGGGGAGGCTGGTAGGGCGAACTTCCTGCGGCTTGCGATTGGGCAAGCGCCGGCGCACGGCCACCGCATTTTTGCCGCGAAACAGATAGCCAGCGCCATCATGCAGCAATTCCCACGGGAGGCCGAGCAAACTGCTTGCTGCTTCTAAACTGGCATTGCGGGTTGTATCGTCGGCATTGGATGGCGGGTCGCTATCCACATGAACGGCAAAGCGACGTTCGGCGCCGTCCGCCTTTTTCTTCCAGGTGGAGAGCGCTTCGGCTGCGACGGGATCGCCCAACGCGGCTTTGTACAAATCCTGCCCCCACTGCGGCAGTTGCTGTTCAACGCGGGCGGCGCGCTGTTGAAAAACGCCGGTGGGCCAGAGGTAGTAGCTTTCCAAATACCAGCGCAAGTCTTCGGTTTCAATCGGCCCCAGCGCGGAAGTGAAGGTGTAGCGTTTGCTTTCCACGGCACGGGCGGCCGGGTCGGCGGGTTCGTACACAAGCGTCGCGGTGGCGGTTACGCGCTGTTTGCTTTCGTGTGTGATAATTATGGGATCGACGAGTTTCAGCAGCAATTCTTCCATCGGCCGGGCGTCGATTTTTTTCGTGGGCTGATGATCGTCCGGCATCTTCTCGCCGAGGGCGGCGAGAATCTGTGGCAGCGCTTCGGCCAATCCGCCGGTTTTAAGTTGCACTTTGATGCCCATGGGTTCTTCATCAAACCAAAGAACGAGCGCTTGTGGTTCGATGCCCGGGCAACAACAAGGGAACGACGCGATAGCCCTCGGCTTGTCGATGCTTTTCTATTTCAAGCGCTTTGGAAATTTCTTTGCGCACCCACGGCGAGTTGACGGTGTTGGGGCTGAGCACGACAATAATTTGGCGTGCCTCTTCGATAGCTTTGTCAATCTCCGGCGCGAGCTTGTTGCCGCCGCGTAGATTGCGAGAGTCAACCCAAGCGGGAAGATTCAGGCTTTCGAGGGCAATACGAAGTTCTTTGACGAAGGGATCGTCTTTGCTGGCATGAGAAATGAAAATATGACCGGGCATGCAATCTCCAAAAGCTTGCGGCGAGGCCGCGCTTAACTCAAGCGGGTGGGGATCAGCAGGCGAAAGTATTCAGTATGGAAGCCCCGCATTTCAACCATCCTGGCGCTGATTTTGAGCTTTCGCTGTGAGTTTCATCTACGGTAACGTCCTGTGAGGTGAAGATAATGAGCAAGAGACATTTGTGAAAGCTTTTTCTTGAGGAAATGAAGGCAAACTGCGGCTGAGGGCAGTTTTCACTCTAGCAGGATGCTGAAAAATTCTTGTTCATGTCCTTCCCGCGAAAGCGCATAGGCGTCAACCCAAAGCGGACAAACCGCAACCCGAGAGATGAAGGGTCTCCAACGGATAGAAAAAATCAACAGATGAAAAACTTGATCCGTTGGGTTTTTCTATCCGTTGGAAAAATCTTTGCTTTTTTGGCGCAAATCTGACTTTTTAGGCACTAACGCAGTCGAAGAAATGGGTCACATGCCCCGAAGGGGCAAAATAAGCCAAGCCCAGGGCAACGCCCTGGGTACACGCGCAA